>NZ_JBIAFA010000003.1:0-2228 GCF_042869015.1 Brevundimonas sp. NPDC007368
GGCGCCCTGAACGAAGCGGCTCATACCCACCTCCTGCTGACCCGGAAGGCTATCCTAATTCGCTCGATCGGGAGGCGTTTTCACACAGCCTCGACCCATAGGCGACATTTTCCAGGTCCCCGGTTGTGCCCTCCGATCCTCCCGCCTAGCCTGTGAGAAATAGGAAGAAGCACATCCATGAATCGCATCGGGAAGGCAGAGGTTGCGGAGGCGATCTCTAACCGCATCGGCTCGTTCCAATGACGATCACTGCCGGTTTCCTTTTTCGACGGAACCGCGAAGCGCGGGAGCTTGTGATCCCAGCCGATCTAAATCTGCTCCGTGCCGCCACTGATAAGCTCGCCGCTGCATGGGCGGCACCCGGGTTGACCTCACTGAGCGAGCATTTGTCAGCTCCGATCTGTCTCCTGGTCTTTGATCCGCGCGATACACATCCGAACGAGCCGAGTCTCGGCGATTGGGACCTGCGGGATAATGAGCGGACAGTGATCGAAGCTGAACTCCTGAACATGGCACGGTCAATCCAATCCCAATCAGAGAAATGCTTCTTCTTCCATGTATTGGAGGACTGGTCATCGGAAGCGCCAATGCTCTATCGGCGAGGAGATCTGACAGGCTTTTCCGAGGAGCTTCGGCAACCGTACCCGTTTGCAGAATGCCACTTTAGTCCAACCGGTATATTCCGGCGGGAGCAGGGAGCGTTTTTGTTCGAGTTCGTGCGAAACGACGCGACTGATTGAATGGCCGCTTCCCACCCTTAGCGGACGTTCGCAGAGTCTGCTCTTGGTACTAAGGGCGATGTCGACCGAGGAACCGATCGAAAGGCAGCGCTTCGCGCCTTTGGGGCGAGTGTAAAACTCATCCAGCCCAAACGGGCTTAAACCATGGTCGGGGCGAGAGGATTCGAACCTCCGACCCTCTGGTCCCAAACCAGATGCGCTACCAGGCTGCGCTACACCCCGATCCGATGGAGCGCCCTCATGACACGGCGGGCGCCGGACCGCAACGCATTCAACGCCTTATTCTGGATCAGGGACGAAAGAAGCTGTGGCGGACCTGGTCGCCCGGCTTGGCGCCGATCTCTTCGGCACGGCCCGCGCGCAGCTCCAGCACGCCGTTGGCGGCGCCGTTCGAGGGCAGAGGCGTTTCCGAATAGGGCGTGGCGTGGCTGGCGATGGAGACGATGCGGCCCTGCGGATCGATGTAGATGATGTCCAGCGAACTGGGCGTGTTCTTCATCCAGAAGCTCTGCTCGGTCGCGGCCGGGAACTGGAACAGCATCCCCCGGTCGTCTTCCAGCGGCGGACGATACATCAGGCCGCGCTCGCGCTCGGCCTCGTCATCCGCGATCTCGACCATGAACCTGTGCTCGCCCGAGGCGGTGACGATGCTGAGCGGCTCCAACGGCCGCCCCGCCGCATCCACCGGCCCCTTGGGCGCGCAGGCCGAGGCCAGGCCCGCCAGTGCGGCCGCCAGCAGGATACGACGCGAGAAACCCATGACTTCGCCCCTTAGAGGGCGAAACTATTCGCCCGGCCTGATCGCGGCCACCACCAGCCCCTTGGGACCGTCGGCGAACCGCACCTGCACCGCGTCGCCCGGCACCAGATCATCCAGTCCGCAGCGTCGCAGCGTTTCGACATGGACGAAGATATCGCCGGCCGCGCCGTCGCGCACCACGAATCCATAGCCCTTGGTGCGATTGAACCATTTGACGACGGCCGTCTCCATGGGACCGTCCGCAGAGGCGTCTATCGCCGCCCGCGGCGACACCGAAGCACGCGCCGCCTCTCGCCGCACCGGCAAGGGCGCGCCTTCGCCCAGATCAATGACGCGCACGACCTGCCAGCCCTTGGGCCGGCGCGCGCACTCGCACGTGATCGCAGCGCCTTCGGCGGCGGCCTCATGCCCCCCGTCCCGCAGGCTGCTGACGTGCAGCAGCACGTCCTTCAGTTCAGTCAGGTCCGGCTCGTCAGGCACGATGAAGCCGTAGCCCTTGCCCGGATCGAACCACTTCACCGTACCGGCGATCAGAACGATGTCCGGCGCTTCAATCTCGTCGTAATCCGACAACTCACAACCCCCGCCTGCAACGCGCGCAGCCGCTATGATTAACACGGTTCTTTGAGTGGCGGAAAAACAAAAATGACGATTTTAAGGTCGCGGGCGCACAAAAAGGCGCACCGCAGCAAAACGCGCGGGAAACCATCGATGTCAGGGGGATAGCT
>NZ_JBIAFA010000003.1:2323-484683 GCF_042869015.1 Brevundimonas sp. NPDC007368
TAGCTCCGCGTGGCAGTCCCTAGGGGAGTCGAACCCCTCTTTTCAGGTTGAAAACCTGACGTCCTAACCGATAGACGAAGGGACCGCTGCGCGGAGGAGTGGTCTGATAGCCGCCCTCTTCGGACGACGCAAGTCTGTTTTTCAACTTTCCGAACAAAGACTTCGCCGACGCGCCATGCGCGCGAAAACGCCCCTTGCGGGATGATTGAGGCTGTCGATGTCAGGGGAGAAGGAAGGCTCCGCGTGGCAGTCCCTAGGGGAGTCGAACCCCTCTTTTCAGGTTGAAAACCTGACGTCCTAACCGATAGACGAAGGGACCGCTGCGCGGAGGACCGGGGTAATAGCCGTCGATTCCGCCGCTTGCAAGCGCTTGCTGCGCAGTTTGTGCGACTTTTTCAAAGACCTGCGCTCGGCCACGCCTGAAACCTCAGGCCATGCGCGGGTCGGCCACGTCCTCGATCTCGAACTGCACGCCGCGACGGCCGTTCCAGTCGTCGGCTTTCAGCCGTCCGACCAGGTTCAGCCCGCCCTGCCCCGCCAGCAGCGCCTTGCCGCCGGGCAGGTCGGCGCAGCGCCAGGCGATGGCCCGCACCGAAGCCCCGTCCGGCCCGACAAGACGGCAACGCACATGACCGCCGTTCATCGCGACCGGCTCACGCGCCTGCACGCCCTGCAGGGCGAACAGGGGCTCCGGGTTGGCGGGGCCATAGGGCGCCAGCTGCTCGAAGGCCTCGAACAGGTCGCGGGTCGCCGCGCGCGGATCGATCAGGGCGTCCACCTCGACCCAGTCCTGGGCCACGGCCTCGGCCCGCTCGCCCGACAGCCGGTCGTTGAGGAAGGCGCGCAGTTCGTCGATCCGGTCGGCGGCGACCGTCAGCCCCGCCGCCATGGCGTGTCCACCCCCGGCGATCAGCACGCCCTCGTTCCACGCCGCCTGCACCGCCCGGCCCAGATTCATGCCCGGCTGCGAACGGCCCGAGCCCATGCCCACGCCGTTGATGGCGTCGACGCCGATGACGATGACCGGCTTCCTCCAGCGTTCGCGCAGGCGCCCGGCGACGATGCCAACCACGCCGGGGTGCCAATCCTCGCCTGAAACGACGACCAGGGCCGATTCATCGGCGTGCGCGCCCGTCGCCTCGACGCGGCGCACGGCCTGTTCCGTCACCTGGGCCTCGACCTCGCGCCGGGCGATGTTCAGCCCGTCCAGCTCCTGCGCCAGCATCCTGGCCTCGTCGGGATCATCGGTGGACAGCAGGCGCGCCCCCAGGTCCGACTTGCCGATCCGCCCGCCCGCATTGATGCGCGGCCCCAGGATGAAGCCAGCGTGGTTGGACTTGGCCGGTCCCGGCTCGGCCCCGGCGGCGGCCAGCAGGGCCTTCAGCCCCGGATTCTTCCAGTCCGACATGACCTTGAGGCCCAGACTGGTCAGGGCCCGGTTGAAGCCCGTCAGCCCGGTCACGTCGCAGATGGCGCCCATGGCGGCCAGATCCAGCCACTGGCGAATGTCCGGCTCAGCCCTGCCTTCGAACAGCCCCCGCGCCCGCGCCTCGCGGTTCAGCGCCGCCAGCAAAACGAAGACCACCCCCGCCGCCGCCAGATTGCCCTGCCCCGAGTTGCAGCCCGGCCGGTTCGGATTGACCACGGCCAGACAGGCCGGCGGCTCCTCGCGCATCATGTGGTGGTCGATCACCACGACTTTCAGCCCGATGGCCGCGGCGTGGGCCACCGCCTCGTTGGCCGCCGCCCCGCAATCCACGGTGATGACCAGATCGGCGCCCCGCGCCTTCAGAGTGTCGAACGCTCGCGCGCTGGGGCCATACCCCTCGGTCAGGCGATCAGGGACATAGATGGGCAGCTCTGCATCCAAGGTGCGGAACCAGCGCACCAGCAGGGCCGCGCTGGAGGCCCCGTCCACGTCATAGTCGGCGAAGACGTGAATGCTGCTGCCCGCCTGCAGGGCGTCGATGATGGCGGTCGCGGCCGTATCCATGTCCATGAAGCTGGAGGGATCGGGGAACAGGGCCCGCAGCGTCGGCGTCAGGAAGTTGCGGCCCTGATCCGCCGCCACGCCGCGCGCCGCCAGGGCCCGCGCCATCGGCTCGTCCAGATCCAGGGCCTGCATGTGGGCGCGGATGGTCGTCGCCTCGGCCGGACGCTGTCGCCAAGCGCGTCCCGACAGGGACCGCGAAACGCCGAGAAAGGCGGGAGCATTGCTGCCGTCAGCCATGAGGAATCCTTGTCAGCCCGACCATCATTCCGGGATTCTGTCGCTTAGGCGACGAGACGTCGATCAGGAGCGCGGGCGATCAATCGGCGGCGGCGCAGCGGCGCGACGACGCAAGGCCTCGGCGAAGGCCTCGACCTCCTCCGGCGTCTGGGCGCCGATCGGGGCCATCTTCGCCGGATCAAAGCGACGGGTGATCGATTCGACATAGGCCGTCGGATCGTCGCTCAGGGTCCAGTCGATGCCCGCCACCTGGCGCGCCAGGGCGCCGCTGTCGGCGTTCAGCGCCTGCACGTTCGCCGCCACCTGGGCCGGTAGCGGCAGGTCCGTCGGCGTGGCCGGAAAATCAGCCCAACGCGGGTACTCGCGTTTCTGGTCCACCAGTTCCTGAATGCGCGGCGCCAGCGGCGAGGTCGCGTCCGTCTGCGGGTCGAACGAGCCGACGCAGCCGCCCGTAAACAGCAGCAGGCCGGTCATCGCCGACGCCATGGTCTTTTTCGACAGGAACACGTTCATCTCACCCCCGGTCATATGCCATCATCGTCCCCGGAGGAAGGCTCGCGACCCGACGCGAGGCCGGTTCCGGAGGTTCGCCCATGGCCAAGCGCCCGACCAAGGCTCCCCCCGCCCCGCTGCCGGCCGCCGCCGCGCCGCGCAAATCCGGACGGCCGACCTCAGCCAAGCCCCGCGCGAAAAAGGCCCCGCCGCCGGACGTCGCGCCCGAATCGCCCGCAAAGGCTGAAGCGCAGCCGCAGACCCCGCCTCGGCCCGAGCACCCCGCCGATCCCTTCGCCTTCGGCGCCGATCAGCGTCACCTGCTGGAAACCCTGTCGCTGAACCTGGCCAAGGCGGCCATGACGGCCCAGTCGGCCATCGCCGAGGCCGCCCTGTCGCAGGCCGACCGCCCCGCCGCCCTCTCGCCTGACCCGTTCAACGTCGCCCCGGCCATGACCTCGGTCATGACCAGCCTGGCCGCCCGCCCCGAAAAGCTGTTCCAGGCCCAGGCCGACCTGTTCGGCCGCTACATGGATCTGTGGTCCACGACCGCCCGCCGCGCCATGGGCGAGGATGTCGCCCCCGCCCCCTCGACCGACAAACGATTCCGCGACCCGGCCTGGAGTGAAAACCCTGTCTTCGACGTCATGCGCCAGTCCTACCTGGTCACGTCGGACTGGATGAACGGTCTGGTGTCCAGCGTCGAGGACGTCGATCCGCGTGTGAAGCGCCGGGCCGAGTTCTTCACCCGCCTGCTGACCGACGCCTTTTCGCCCTCCAACTTCCTCGCCTCCAACCCGGCGGCGCTGAAGGCCCTGGCCGAGACGGGCGGCGAGTCCCTGGTGAAAGGCATGCAGAACTTCGCCGCCGATCTGGAGCGTGGCAACGGCAAGCTGAAGATCAGCCAGGCCGACTACGGCCAGTTCAAGGTCGGCGAAAACGTCGCCACCGCCCCCGGCCAGGTCGTCTGGCGCGACGAGTTGTTCGAACTGATCCAGTTCGACGCCGCGACCGAGATCCAACACGCCGTCCCGCTGCTGATCTTCCCGCCGTGGATCAACAAGTTCTACATCATGGACCTGCAGCCGGCGAACTCGCTGATCCGCTGGCTCTCAGCCCAGGGCTTCACCGTCTTCGTCTGCTCCTGGGTCAACCCGGATCAGGACAAGGCCGGGTTCGGCTTCGAAGAATACCTGCAAAAGGGAGTCTATCGCGCCGTCGAAAAGACGCTGGAGCAGACCGCTCAGAAACAGCTGAACGCCGTCGGCTACTGCATCGGCGGCACCCTGCTGGGTTCAGCCCTGGCGCACATGGCCGCGAACAAGGACGAACGCGTCGCCTCGGCCACCTTCTTCGCCGCCCAGCACGACTTCGCCGAGGCCGGCGACCTGCTGCTGTTCACCGACGAGCACTGGCTGGCCGAGATCGAGCAACAGATGGACGCCGCCGGCGGCGTACTGCCCGGCGCGGCCATGGCCGACACCTTTAACGCCCTACGCGCCAACGACCTGATCTGGTCCTTCTTCGTGTCCAACTATCTGATGGGCAAGGCGCCGCCGGCCTTCGACCTGCTGTTCTGGAACGCCGACCAGACGCGGATGCCCAAGCGCCTGCACCTCGACTACCTGCGCCAGATGTACGGCAAGAACGCCCTGGCGAAAGGCGAGTTCGAGATCGGCGGCCAGCCTATCGACCTGTCAACGGTCAAGACGCCCCTCTACTTCCTGGCCAGCCGCGAGGACCACATCGCCCCGATGAACTCGGTCTATCGCTCGGCGCGTCTGTTCGGCGGCCCCGTGACCTATACGCTCGCCGGATCAGGCCACATCGCCGGGGTCATCAATCCGCCCGCCGCCAACAAATACCAGCACTGGACCAACCCCGCCCTTCCCGAGACGCTCGCGGAATGGCAAGCGAACGCGGAACAGCATCCGGGCAGCTGGTGGACCCACTGGGCCGCCTGGCTTCACGAAAGATCGGGCGAACATATTCCCGCCCGCGACCCAAAGAACGGCCCGCTGAAGCCCATCGAGCCCGCGCCCGGCGCCTATGTGAAAGTGAAGTCTTGAAGCGTATCGAACCCAACCTGCTGCTGGCCCTGGCCACCGCCGTCCCGCTCGCCCTTCTGGTCGCCACCGCCAGCCTGTTCGGCGAGCCCGGCCACACGCTGAAGTACGTTCTTCTGGCTGCGGCCTGCTCGGCCGGCTTCGTCGTCTTCAACGGCATGATGTCCAGGCGCATGGGTCTGCAGCGCCCGCCGATGATCCACCCCGAGGCCGCCTCGACCGCCGTCTGGGCCAGCCTGTTCCCTCTGGCCCTGATCTTCGGCGCCGCCGTGCCCGTCTTCTTCCCCGGCCACGACTACGGCCTGCTGGTCATCATCGGCGCTGTCTGGTTCGGCGTGACCGTGCAATCCGCCATCAAGGCCCGTCAGGCCGGATGAGGCGTCTGGCTGCCAGCGCGCTGGCGAGCGTCCTGCTGGCCGCCGGCGCGGCCTCAGCTCAAGACCAGCCGATTCAGGCCGACAAGATCATCCTCGTCGGCGATTCCACCACGGCGGTCGGCAGCGGCTGGGGCGGCGCCTTTTGCGACCGTCACGTCCTGTCGGCCCTGACCTGCGTCAACCTGGGTCGTCAGGGGCGAAGCACCTCAACCTATCGCGCCGAGGGCTCCTGGGATCTGGCGCTGAGCGAGATGGCGACGCCCGGCTATCAATCGGTCTGGGTGCTGATCCAGTTCGGCCACAACGACCAGCCCGGCAAGCGCAGCTCCACCGATCTGGTGACCCAGTTTCCCGCCAATCTGCGCGCCTATGTGGCTGAAGCCCGCGCCCGCGGCGCTCGCCCCGTCCTGCTGACGCCCCTGACCCGTCGCCATTTCAAGGACGGCCAACTTCAAAACACCCTGGTCCCCTGGGCCGACGCCGTGCGCACCGTCGCCGCCGAGACCGGCACGCCCCTGATCGACCTGAACGCCGCCAGCGCCGAACTGGTCCAGCGCCTTGGCGCGCTGGAGGCCGCGCGCCTGTCTCCCGGCTCTCCGCCGCCGTCGTTCGAAGCGGATCTGCGGGCGGGAAACACCCCGCCCACGCCGCCGGCGGCGACGCCGCCTGCGACCGCGCACGGCCGTCATGTCGATGACTTCGACTACACCCACCTGGGCCCTGAAGGCGCCGCCGTCATCGCCGCCCTGGTCGCGCGCGATCTGATCGCCGTCGCGCCGGACCTGGCCCCGCGCCTCGTCCCCTGAACCGCGTCAAGCAGGCTGAAAGCTCAGCGCCACGCCGTTGTTGCAATAGCGCCGCCCGGTCGGCGGCGGCCCGTCCGTGAACAGATGCCCCTGATGCCCCAGACACCGGGCGCAATGGTACTCGGTGCGGGCGATGCCGATCCGGCGGTCGGTCTTCGTGCCGATATTGTCCTGCATGACCCGCGTGAAACTGGGCCAGCCGGTGCCGCTGTCGTACTTCCACCCCGACTGGAACAGCGGCAGGGCGCAACCCTTGCAGACAAAGATGCCGCGCCGATGCTCGTCGTTCAGGGGGCTCGTGAACGGCCGCTCGGTCCCCTCATGCCGCAGCACGCGCCATGAGGCCTCGCCCAGCCGCCGCTTCCATTCCGCATCGCTGATCCGCCGAAAGGGCGAGTTCGCCCACTGCCCTTCCGACGCGTCGGCCGCCTCGGGCGCACAGCCGGACAGGGCGACGGCGACGCCGCCCAGCAGCACGGACCTTCGATCGAATACCGCGTCCATTCCCCCTATACGGGGGTTGGACCCATTTGGTTCAGATCAGGCCCGTCGCCTCGTCCAGACCCAGCATGATGTTGAGGTTCTGCACCGCCGCGCCCGAGGCGCCCTTGCCCAGGTTGTCGAGCATGGCGACCAGACGCGCCTGCTCCCCGCCCCGATCGCCAAAGACGTGCAGACGCATCCGGTTGGTGCCGTTCAGGGCCTCAGGCTCGATGCCGGTCATGGCCTCGGTCTCGTCCAGATCGGCAACCTCGACAAAGCGCTGACCGTCATAGGCTTCCAGCAAGGCCCCATGCAGCCGCTCGACCGAGGGCGTTTCCGGCAGGGTCGACAGGTGCAGCGGCACCTCGACCAGCATCCCCTGGCGATAGGCGCCCACGGCGGGCGCGAACAGAACGTCGCGCGACAGGCCCGTGTGCTTCGTCATCTCCGGCACATGCTTGTGCTTCTGGCTCAGGCCATAGGCGCGATAGGCCGTCGCGGCGCCCTCAGCCTCGAACTCGGCGATCATGGCCTTGCCGCCGCCGGAATAGCCCGACACCGCATTGACCGTGACCGGTTGGCTGGCCGGCACCAGACCCGCCCGCACCAGAGGCCGCATCAGGCCGATGAAGCCGGTCGGATAGCAGCCGGGGTTCGACACCCGCGTCGAGGCGGCGATGGCCGCGCGCTGGCCCTCATCCATCTCGGCGAAGCCATAGGTCCAGGCCGGATCGACCCGGAACGCCGTCGAGGCGTCGATGACCCGCACGCCGGGGTTCTCGATCATCGACACGGCTTCTTTCGCCGCATCATCGGGCAAGCACAGGATGACCGCATCGGCGCTGTTCAGCGCCTCGCGCCGCGCCTCGACGTCGCGCCGACGCTCGCCCAGCAGGATCAACTCCAGATCCGTGCGCGCCTCCAGACGCTCGCGGATCTCCAGCCCCGTGGTCCCGGCCTCGCCGTCGATGAAGATGGTGTGGGTCATGTTGTCGGTCTGGTCCTGTTTTCGGACAGAAAAAGGGCGCTCCGGGTTTCCCCGAAGCGCCCCAAATCCAAATCGCCTGAAGGCGATTAGCGCTTCGAGAACTGGAAGCTGCGGCGTGCCTTGGCGCGGCCGTACTTCTTACGCTCGACGACGCGGCTGTCGCGGGTCAGGAAGCCGTGCGGCTTCAGGACCTTGCGCAGTTCCGGCTCGTAGTGCGTCAGCGCGTGCGACAGGCCGTGGCGGATGGCGCCGGCCTGGCCCGACAGGCCCGAACCTTCGACGGTGCAGACGACGTCGTATTGCGTGGCGCGGTCCGAAACGGTCAGCGGCTGAGCGATCATCATGCGCAGCACGGGACGGGCGAAGTAAACTTCCTGGTCCTTGCCGTTGATGGTGATCTTGCCGGTGCCCGGCTTGACCCAGACGCGAGCGATCGCGTTCTTGCGCTTGCCGGTCGAGTAGGCGCGGCCCTGGGCGTCCAGCTTTTGCGTGTAGACCGGGGCTTCGGACTCGGCCGAGGCGGTCAGGCCCTTCAGGGCGTCGAAGCCGGTGGCTTCAGCAGTCACGTCGGTCATGCTCAGACGCTCCGGGTGTTCTTGGCCGAGGCCGACTTGAAGTCGATGGTCTGCGGCTGTTGGGCTTCGTGGTCGTGCGCGGCGCCGGCGAACAGGCGCAGGTGCGTCATCTGCTTGCGGGCCAGCGGGCTTTCCTTCGGCAGCATGCGCTCGACGGCCTTCTCGAGCACGCGCTCGGGGAAGCGACCGCCCAGAACCTTCTCCGGGGTCGTCTGCTTGATGCCGCCCGGGTGACCGGTGTGGCGATAGTAGACCTTGTCGGTCGACTTCTTGCCGGTGAACACCACCTTGTCGACGTTGGTGACGACGACGTAGTCGCCCATGTCAACGTGCGGGGTGTAGGTCGGCAGGTGCTTGCCGCGCAGACGGTTGGCGATGAAGGTCGCGAGGCGGCCCACCACGACGCCTTCGGCGTCGATGTGGATCCACTTCTTTTCGACCTCTGCCGGCTTCATCGAAGCCGTAGTGCTCTTCAGCATATTGAGGGTCCTAAAGACGAACGGTGCGGCCCACCCCCAGACAGGGATGAGCGGAAGGCGTGCTGATAGAGGGTCATCCACAGCAGGTCAACACCGGTTCGCGACACGATATCAGTCTAACATATTGGATTAAAAGAATTTATTATAAACGGTATTAAAATACCTGATCTTCGACACCGCAACCCCCACCCCCTTCTTCCCTTGCGTGAGAAGGCGGCCCGCGAACGGGGCGGATGATGCTGTCACCGAACGTGGTTCCACCTGGATCCCAAACCATGCCAAGCTCGCCGCCTTCCCGCCGCCGCGCAAGGATCACGAAATGCGCCACCTCGCCCTGCTCCTGTCGGCCCTGACTCTCTTCGGGTGCGCGACGAAGCCGCCCGTCGCGGCGACCGAAACTGCGCGAAGGAACCCCTGCACGAACGGCTTTCTCGCCCTTTACTTCAAAGAAGGTGCGGCTGCCTTGCGGCCCCCGGTTTCGATGGAGTGGCCCGCGCGAGCGAAGGAAGAATGTCCTGGCACCGCCTTCAAGGTGGTCGGCCTGCCCGAGCCGTCCGCCGCCAGCCTGCAAGGTCGACGCGCAGAGTCTGTTGTGCTGGCCCTGCGCGCCTTCGGTATTCCGCAGCCGGTCTTCGAACTGGGCGAGACCGACGACCAGGCGCGTCCGATGCTGGAAGTCCTCGCCGACCCTGACCGCTAGCCGTACGCACATTTTGTTCTTGCTTTGTTCCGATATCATGCCATCCTCCTTGCATGAAGACGGCGATGAAAGGACGCGGCGCACGCTCCAACGACTCGGGCCGGTATGAAGCCGACCGGCGCGAGGAATTCGACGACGGCTGGACGGATCAGGACGAAGCGGCCGCGCCGCTGCGCACCACTCTCTCGCCGGAACACGCGCGCACCATCATCGCAAAGAATACGAGTCCCGACGTCGGCTTCGATCGCTCCATCAACCCTTACAAGGGCTGCGAACATGGCTGCATCTACTGCTACGCCCGTCCGTCCCATGCCTGGATGGGCCTATCCCCGGGTCTGGATTTCGAGAGCCGGATCTTCTTCAAGCCCCACGCGGCGAGTCTGCTGGAACAGGAACTCGCCAGGCCCCGATACGTCTGCAAGCGCATCCACATAGGCGGCAACACCGACCCCTACCAGCCGGTCGAGCGCGAGACCCAATCCACGCGTTCGATCCTGCAGGTCATGCAGCGCTTCCGCCAGCCGTTCAGCATCATCACCAAGTCGGTGCTGATCGCCCGCGACGCCGACATCCTGGGCCCCATGGGGCGCGACGGCCTGGCTTCGGCCTTCGTCTCCATCACCACCCTGGATCGCGGTCTGGCGCGGGCGATGGAGCCGCGCGCCTCGACCCCCGCCAAGCGGCTGGAGGCCATCAGTCGTCTGGCAGACGCCGGCTGCCCGGTCGGCGTCGGCTTCGCCCCTGTCATCCCCGGCCTGAACGACCACGAGATGGAAGCCATCCTCGAGGCGGCGCAGAAGGCGGGCGCCACCTCGGCCATGTATGTGACCCTGCGCCTGCCGCTGGAGATCAAGGACCTGTTTCGCGAATGGCTGGCCGACGCCCGCCCCGAACGCGCGGCTCGCGTGATGTCCCTCATCCGCCAGACGCGCGGGGGCAAGGATTACGACCCGGACTGGGCCCAGCGCATGAAGGGAACCGGCCCCGTCGCCGATCTGATCGCCGCCCGCTTCAAGACGGCGATCAGGCGCTACGGGCTGGACGCCCCTCGCACGCCGCTCGACGTGACCCAGTTCCGCGTTCCGGCCGACATGCGGCCCCAGATGGACCTGTTCGACCTGGCCTCCTGACGCCTAGCGCCGGAAGATCCCGACCAGTTCGACATGGGTCGACCACAGGAACTGGTCGATGGGCGTGACCTTCTCCAGCCGGAACCCGCCGTCGATCAGAACGCGGGCGTCGCGCGCGAAGGTCTGCGGGTTGCACGATACGCCGACCACCAGACCGGCCTTGGTGCCCGGCAGTTGCTGGGTCTGTTCCAGCGCTCCGGCGCGCGGCGGGTCGATGACGATCGCCTCACAGCCCTTCAGGTCGTAGGGCGACAGCGGGCGGCGGAACAGGTCGCGCGCCTGGGCCTCGATGGTCTTCAGGCCCTGGGCCGTGGACACGCCCGCCTTCAGCGCCGCAATCGACGCCGCCGACGAATCCGCCGCGATGACGCTGGCCACCTCGGCCAGGGGGAAGGTGAAGGTGCCGGCGCCGCAGAACAGGTCGGCGACCTTCTTGGCCCCCCTCACCGCTTCCACCGCGCGGCTGACCATGGCGGCCTCGGCCGCGGGAGCGGCCTGCAGGAAGGCGGCAGGCGGCAGAGGCACGGTCGCCCGACCAAAGGTGATGCGCGGCTGACGCGCCATCACCAGGGTGTCGCCGTCCAGGCTCAGCCGCGCCAGACCGGCCTCGGCCGCCGCCGCGATGGCCCGCGCTGTCACGTCCGCCGTCAGCCCGCCCGACTTCTTCTCGACGCCGGTGACGTCCACATCCAGCCCGGTGTCGGTCAGGGTGACGTGCAGCGTCGGCGCCGACTTGGGGTGCCCCAGGAAGGGCGTCGCCACCTTGGCCAGCCCCGGCAGGGCCGCGATCAGGGCCGGATCGGACACCGGACAGTCGGTCAACTCGACCAGCCGCCACGAGCGCCGCGCCTTGAAGCCCAGCAGGACGCGCCCGCCGGGCCCGCTGCGCGCGTGCAGCGCCAGCCGACGACGACTGGCCTGCGGCACGGCGACCGTCGCCTCGACCTCGGTCTCGATGCCCTCGCGCGCCAGGGTCTGGATCACCACCTCGCGCTTCCACGCCAGATAGGGCTCGTCCGCCCAGTGCTGCAGCGGCGCCACGCCGCATTCGGCATAGGTCTCGGAATGGATCGGGCGGCGATCCAGGCTGGCCTCGATCAGGTCGAAGGCTTCGACCCGCCCGTCCTTCACATCGCCGGAAATCACTTCGCCCGGCAGGGCGCCCGGCACGAAGACGAAGCCGTTCGGCGTTTCGGCGATCCCGTCGCCCTGGTGGCCCATGCGGGCGATGGTCAGCGTTTGCGTCATGGCGCGGCTTCTACCCGCTCCCGCGCCGAATCTGAAACCTGAACGAAGATGAACGGGCCGATCAAAAGCCGTTCAGCTTCGCCGCCCTATTTCTGGATGCAACAGACAGGGGACCGGAGCCGTTCAGCTTGGGCGTCTGTCACAGGGACAAGAACGATGTTTGATCATCTTTCCAAAAAGGTTTCCGCTGTCGCCGCCCTCGCGGTCGCCGGCTCGTTGATGGTCCCGGGCGTCGTCAGCGCCCAGACCTATGGCTACGGCTATCCCCCGGCCTACAACAGCTACGGCGCGCAGGGCCGTTACTATGATCCCTGCGTCGGCGATCAGCGGAACCGCGCCACGACCGGCGGCGTGCTCGGCGCCACCATCGGCGCCGTGGCCGGCTCGCAGCTGGCGGCGCGCGGTCGTCGTACCGAAGGCAGCGTCCTGGGCGGCGTGCTCGGCGCCGCCATCGGCGCCGGCGTCGGCAACAGTTCTGCCAACTGCGACAGCCGCTACCGCTCGTCCGGCTACAACCAGCCCTATGGCGGAACCTATGTCCCGCCAGCCTATGGCTACGACAATCGCGGCTACGACCGTCGCTACGACGACGGCTACGGCCGGGACTATCGCGAGTACAGCGACGGCTACGACCGCGGCTACACCCAGCCTGCGCCGGACTATCGCTATCAGAACACCGACGAATGTCGCCTCGCCGAGAGCGTCATTCGTCTGCCCGACGGTCGCAGCGAGACGCGCTACGTGCGCACCTGCCCCGACCAGAACGGCCGCTATCGCGTCGTCGATTAAGTTTCAGCCCCCCTGTCGATCGACGACGTGAAGAGGGCCGCCGGTTATCCGGCGGCCCTCTATAATTTCAGGGTCAGGCTCGGCGCGCCCACATCAGGAACTCGATGTTGCCGTCGCCGCCCGTGATCGGGCTTTCGGCGACTTCACGCACGGACCAGCCGACGCTTTCCAGCCAGGCTCGCACGCCCTCGACCGCCGCCGCATGAGCCTCGGGGTCCTTGACCACGCCCTTCTTGCCCGCGTCCTTGGGGCCGGCCCCTTCGAACTGAGGCTTGACCAGGGTGATCAGGTCCGCGTCCGGCGCCGCCAATCCCAGCGCCGCCGGCAACACCTTCGACAGACCGATGAAGCTGGCGTCGCAGACCACCAGCGACGGCGCCTCGGGGATGGTCTCGGGCGTCAGCTCGCGCGCATCCGTCCGCTCCAGATTGACCACGCGCGGATCGGCGGCGACTTTCGGGTGCATCTGGCCGAAGCCGACATCCACCGCGAAAACCTTGGCCGCGCCGCGATCCAGACAGACCTCGGTGAAGCCGCCGGTCGAGGCCCCGACGTCCAGCACGGTCCGCCCCTCGACCGCCACCGGCCACAGGTCCAGCGCCCGTTCCAGCTTCAACGCCCCGCGCCCGACCCATCGGTGGGCGGCGGCATAGCCGATCTCGGCGTCCTCATTGACCGCCTGCGAGGCCGCCTTGGCGGGGGCCCCGTTCACTGTGACGCCGCCCGCCTCGATGGCCGCCTTGGCCTTGGCCCGGCTCTCAGCCAAGCCTCGCATGACCAGAAGTTGGTCCAGACGGACCGTCCTCACGCCCCGGCCATCGCATCCAGACGCGCCAGAGCGACCTGCAGCTTGACCTTGCCCTCTTCGGCCTCGGCCAGCTTGGCGCGCTGCTCGTCGACGACTTCAGGCGCGGCGCGCGACACGAAGTTGGGGTTGCCCAGCTTCTTGTTCACGTGGCCGATGTCGCTCTCGAAGACGGCGATCTCCTTCTCCAGACGCGCGCGTTCGGCGGTCAGGTCGATGATCCCGGCCAGCGACAATGCCGCCGTGGTTCCGCCCGAGACAAAGGTCACAGCCCCGGCGGGCGCGGCCTCGGCCACAGTGATCTCGGACACGCGGCCCAGGGTCAGCAGCAGATCGCGATGACGCGCAATGCGCTCGGCGGTCACGGCGTCCGGCGCGACGAAGGCCAGCGGCGGCTTGGCCGACGGCGGCACGTTCATCTCGGCCCGCAGGGCGCGGATTTCACCGACGATGTCGACCAGCCAGCCGATCTCGGCCTCAGCCGAGGCGTCGACAAAGGCGTCGGGCAGCACCGGCCATTCGGCACCGATCAGCAGGCCGTCGCGGGCCGGGCCTTCCTTGCCCAGCTCGGCCCACAGTTCCTCGGTGATGTAGGGCATGACCGGATGCAGCAGCTTCAGCGTCTGGTCGAGGGTCCAGGCGGTCATGGCGCGCGTCTCGGCCTTGGCGGCTTCATCGGCGCCGTTGAACACCGGCTTGGCCAGTTCCAGATACCAGTCGCAGAAGACGTTCCAGACGAAGCGGTACAGAGCCCCCGCCGCGTCGTCGAATCGGCCGCCTTCGATGGCGTCCGACACGGCACGCTCGGCCTTGGTCAGCTCGCCACGGATCCAGCGGTTGATCGTCTGCTCGACGGTCGCGGGATCGAAGCCCTCGACGCGCTTGGCCTCGTTCATCTGGCTGAAGCGCGCGGCGTTCCACAGTTTGGTGCCGAAATTGCGATAACCTTCAATGCGCTGCTTCGACAACTTGATGTCGCGCGTGCCCGACAGGATGGCCATGGTGAAGCGCAGCGGATCGGCGCCCAGTTCGTCGATGATGCCCAGGGGGTCGATGACGTTGCCCTTGGACTTCGACATCTTCTGGCCCTTCTCGTCGCGGACCAGGCCATTGATGATGACGCGCTTGAACGGGACCTCGCCCATGAAGTGCTGGCCCATCATCATCATCCGGGCGACCCAGAAGAAGATGATGTCCGCCGCCGTCACCAGATCTCTGGTCGGATAGAAGCGCTCCAGATCCTCGGTCTTCTCGGGCCAGCCCATGGTCGAGAAGGGCCACAGGGCCGAGCTGAACCAGGTGTCCAGAACGTCCTCGTCCTGCGTCAGAACGACCTCGGAATCATAGTCGGCCAGCGCCTGTTCGCGGGCGTCCTCTTCCGTCTCGGCGACATAGATCTCACCGTTCGGACCATACCAGGCCGGGATGCGATGGCCCCACCAGAGCTGGCGCGAAATGCACCAGGGCTCAATGTTGCGCAGCCATTCGAAGTAGATCTTCTCATAGCTCTTGGGCTCGAAGACGGTCGCGCCGTCCTCGACCGCCTTCAGCGCCGGCTGGGCCAGGGTATGTGCGTCAACGTACCACTGGTCCGTCAGCCACGGCTCAATGACCACGCCCGAGCGGTCGCCGTGCGGGACGACGTGCTTGGTCTTTTCGATCTCGCGCAGCCAGTTCTCTTCCTCGGCGCGGGCGACGATGGCCTTGCGCGCGGCGAAGCGGTCCAGACCGACCAGATCGGCGGGGATTTCCGACACGTCCTCGTTGGTGATGCGCGCGAAGGCGTCCATCACGTTCAACGCGGCCAGACCGGCCCGCTTGCCGACGCCGAAGTCATTGAAATCATGAGCCGGGGTGATCTTCACCGCGCCCGAACCCTTGGTCGGATCGGCATAGTCGTCGGCGACGATCGGGATGCGACGGCCGGTGATCGGCAGGATCACGTCCTTGCCGACCAGACCCTTGTAGCGCTCGTCCTCGGGGTGAACCGCCACGCCGGTGTCGCCCAGCATGGTCTCGGGGCGCGTCGTCGCCACGACGATGAAGCCGCGCGTTTCGAATTCAGTGGCCTTGCCGTCCTCGTCGAAGGCGACCGGATGCTCATAGGTCACGCCGTCGGCCAGCGGATAGGCGAAGTGCCAGTAGTGGCCGTCCTGCTCGCGCTGTTCGACTTCCAGGTCCGAAATGGCGGTCTGGAAATGCGGGTCCCAGTTCACCAGACGCTTGTCGCGATAGATCAGGCCGTCCTGATGCAGCTTGACGAAGACCTTGCGAACCGCGGCGTTCAGCCCCTCGTCCAGAGTGAAGCGTTCGCGCGACCAGTCGCAGCTAGCGCCCAGGCGGCGCAGCTGGCGCACGATGGTGCCGCCCGATTCCGCCTTCCACTCCCAGACCTTCTCGATAAAGGCGTCGCGACCCATGTCGCGGCGTCCCGGCGCGCCTGCGGCGGCCAGCTGACGCTCGACCACCATCTGCGTCGCGATGCCGGCGTGGTCGGTGCCGGGCAGCCACAGCACGGCCTTGCCCTTCATCCGGTGATAGCGGGTCAGAATGTCCTGCAGCGTATTGTTCAGCGCGTGGCCGATGTGCAGCGAGCCCGTCACGTTCGGCGGCGGGATGACGATCGAATAGGCGTCGGCGGCGCCGTCAGTGGGCTTGGCGGCGCGCGGCGCGAACAGCCCGCTCTCTTCCCACTGGGCATAGAGACGCGGCTCGGCGGCCTGGGGTTCGAAAGTCTTCTCGAGCATAGGAATGTCGTTTCTTGAAATGCGAAAGGGCGGCCCCGCCGGAGCCGCCCTCAGTGACTTAGTGTCTGGTGAAGCGAAGGGCTAGCCGGCGTTGCGGGCGATGCGTTCTACTTCCTTGCGTACCTGGGCCTCGACGATGCCCGGCAGGTTGGCGTCCAGCCAGTCCTTCAGCATCGGCCGCAGCATGTTCTGGACCATGGCCTCGACCGTATTGCCGCTGACGAAGGGCAGGTCCTGCGGCGCAGCGGCGACGGGTTCGGGCTTCTGGAAGGTGGCGGCCAGACCGGCGAAGGCCGAGGCGGCGCTGGCGGCGGCGCTTTCGCCGACCAGGGAATCATAATCGGCCGCCGCAGCCGGCGCGGGGGTGGGCTCAGGTTCGACGGCGGGGAACGGCGCCACGTCGGCCACGTCCAGATCGCCGATCGACTGGGCCGCCGGGGCTTCATAGCGCTCGGTCAGTTCCAGAACCTCGTCTTCAACGACCGCAGGTTCTTCGGCCAGAGGCGCAGCCTCCAGCACGGGCTCGGGCGCGACCTCCGCGACCGGTTCCGGCGCCGCAGCAGCGGTTTCAGCCGGAGCGTCGTCTTCAGAGATGATCCGGCGAATCGACGCCAGAATCTCTTCCATCGTCGGTTCCTGGGCGGTCTGGTCGGTCATGTCAGAACCTTGAAGGCTGAACCTGGAGGGACCGCCGACGGGCGCAAAGCGGCGCGACGATCAGGGCCGGACAAACAGACTCGCCCTCCCCTTGCCTCTGTCGTCGCACCAACGCCCGCCGGAATCAACGGACGTTTTCGCCTGTCAGGCTAATCCCCGCGTCAATTGCCGGGAGCGGTGCGGACGATTTCGCTCTTCAGCTGGGTGTCGATCGGCGCGTCCTCGGCGTCGGCCGCCGGGGTGATCACCGGCGAAGCGACGCGATCCAGGGCCTCGACAGCGCCGTCCCACGGCAGGCCGCCACGGTTGCGCACAGCATCGTAATTGGCCTCGGCGTCATAGACTTCGATCGCCGGGTCGAGGTTCGGTCCGCCCAGACGGCCCATGGCGGCCAGCAGTTGAGCCTGGGCCACGTACTGATTGCGATGGGCGCTGGCCAGGGTGACCTGAGCCGAGCGCAGCTCCAGCTCCTGGTTCAGCACGTCAAGCGTGGTGCGCAGGCCGACCTGGGCCTCCTGACGCACGCCTTCGGCGGCGACCGAAGCGGCGCGAACGGCTTGCTCGCCGGCCTGCAGGGTCGACTTGGCGGCGACGGTCTGGGCGTAGGCCGAGCTGACGCTCTGCAGCACGCCGCGACGCTCGCCCTCGACGCCGATCTGGGCCGCGTTGGCGCGTTCCAGCGCCTGGGCCACGCGCGAACGGTTCAGACCGCCGGTGAACAGCGGCACCGACACCGTCGCGCCGGCGGTGAAGCTCGTGCGATCCGTCAGGTCAAAGCCCGACAGGTCATTCGCGGTACCGCCGTACGAGGCGGTCAGGCGCGCCGACGGCCGATACTCGGCGCGGGCGGCCGCCACATTGGCCTCGGCGGCTTGCAGGGCGTAGGTCGCGGCGCGAACACCGGGGTTCTCGATCAAGGCCACGTCCAGGGCGGCGTCGAAATCAGCCGGCAGGCCCGGCAGGACCGGCAGGGTTTCCATATTGGTCGGCGCCTGACCGACCACGGCGGCGTAGGCCGCGCGCGACACCGACAGCTGGGCCTGGGCGTTGGCCAGATCGGCGTCCGACTGGGCCAGGCGGGCTTCCGACTGCGCCACGTCGGTGCGGGTGATTTCGCCGACTTCGAAGCGGGCGTTGGATTCATCCAACTGACGACGCAGGACGGTGAGGTTTTCCTGGCGGATGCGCAGGATCTCCATGTCGCGAACGACATCGGCATAGGCCTGAATGACCGAGGTCATCACCTGCTGCTCGACTTCGCGCAGATTCTCGCGACCGGCGCGGACATTGGCTTCCGCTGCGTCGATGCCGCGCGCGGTGCGGCCGGCGGTCCAGATGTTCTGCGCCAGGCTGACGCTGGCGGTTGCGCCGTCGCTCTCGACCACGCCGACGCCGTCGGTGTCGACGCGGCTGTAGTCGACGCCGGCCGAGGCGCTGATGGTCGGGCGCAGGCCCGAACGCGCCTGGACGATGGTCTCGTCCAGCGCCCGCTGGTTGGCGCGTTGCGCCAGGAGCGTCGGATTGGTGCGATAGGCCAGACCAATCGCGTCCTTCAGCGTCTCGGCCCCGGCCGGAGCCGCACCGGCTCCCATGGCCAGAGTGATGAGAGCGACCGAAGCCAGCGCGCGCGAGCGTTTCAACATGAACCTGTTCCTGCCTGACGCCCCCGACGGCGCGCCCCGTAATGCCTGAATGGCGTAGTTGGAGATTATGCCCGCCCTGCGCCAGTTAAGTTTTTTTCACGCAGCCGACGCGCGTCTCCGTCGCGCCCGCCTTGGGCCTAAAGCGCGAAGGCCGGCGTCGGAATCAGTTCCGACAGAACCGGCGGCGCACAGTCAAACAGTTCACGACGCGACACGCCTTCGCGACCGCGGACATAGAGGACGGCCTTGCCGATCGGACCGGCCCGCTCAACCACGGCCAGACGGCCGCCGGGACGCAGGGCCGCGATCCACGATTCGGGGCGAGCGGGGACGGCGGCCTCGCTGACGATCAGGTCATAGCCTTCGCCTTGCGGCTGGCTCAGAGGCGCGACCACGGTCGAAACGCCTTCCTCGGCCAGGGCGGTGCCCGTCACCTCGAACACGGCCGCGTCCGATTCCTGCGCCGTGACCGTCAGGCCCATGCGCGCCAGAACAGCGGCGGCGTAGGGGCCGGCCAAGACCAGGGCCTTTTCACCGGCGCGAGCGTCCAGGGCCTGCATCAGCTTGCCCAGATCGCGCGGCAGCATCAGGCGGCGATCGCCCGCGATTTCCGGCTCGATGTCGGCATAGGCGGAGAAGGCGCGGTCGGCGGCGCAGAAGCGCTCACGCTCAACGGCGCCCAGGGCGGCCTGCAGGTCGCGGTCCGTGACGTCGTTCACACGGACCTGCGAGTCCAGCATGACCTTGCGTGCAGCGGCGAAATCCATGGTTCCGAGGTCCTTCAGGTCGGCGTAAGCGAAAAATCTGCGGCGCTTATAGGTCCGCGCGTTGCAGCCGACAATCCGATCTGATAGCTGACGCCCCTCGCGATGGTTCGGGGCTCGGTTTCGAGACCCAAATGGCCTGATGGCGGAGTGGTGACGCAGAGGACTGCAAATCCTTGCACCCGGGTTCGATTCCCGGTCAGGCCTCCATCGCGACAAACAGTCAGCCGCCCTTCGGGGCGGCTTTCTTGTTTCTGGGCCTACTTTCCTGCCCTGCGATTCCAGCCGTCGTCCTTGTGCGCTCTATCGACCTCGACAGACGTGGCGTCCGGCTCGCCGTCCGCGTCCCGATCCGTAAATCGACGAGGCTGCACGAAGGCGAAACCCGCGCCCGCGACCACGAAGGCCAGCGCGCCGATCAGAATCAAAGTCGACAATTGGTCCATGTCGCCCTCCTTGGCTTATTGGATCCAACGCCTTCGACCGATTTCCGCTCCGCTCCGCGCCGACGACCTCAGACCGCGCCTGCGGTCGTCAGATGATGCAGCGCCACCGCGCTGGTCGCCGCCACGTTCAGGGAATCAAAGCCGCCCGACATGCGAATGCCCAAGGGCCGGCATCGGGCGATGACCTCCGCAGGCAGGCCCGGCCCTTCCGAGCCCAGCAGAATCGCCGTCCGACGCGCGGGCTTGAGCTCCGACAAGGTTTCAGCCGCCGACGGCGTCAGGGCCAGGACCTCGAATCCCCGCGTCTCCAGCGCCTCGACCATGGCCGCCGCCGTCACGCTCTCGACGAAGGGCGTCCGCAGCGCCGCCCCGACCGAGACCCGGATCGCCTTCCTGTAGAAGGGGTCGCAGCAGGTCGCGTCCAGAAGCAGGCCCGCCGCGCCGAACGCCGCCGCATTGCGGAACAGGCCGCCCATGTTGTCGTGATTGCCGATGCCGCAGGCGCCCACCACCACGGCGCGCTCAGGCAAGCTGTTCAGAAAGGCGTCCAGAGCAAACGGCTCGGGCTTGCGCCCCAGCGCCAGGATTCCGCGATGCAGATGAAAGCCGGCGATACCGTCCAGCACTTCCTGCGGCGCCGTATGGACCGGCACGTCGCCGGGCAGCCGCTCCAGAATCTCGCGCAGCGCCTCCAGTCGCTTCTCGGCGATCAGCACCGCCGCCGGCGCGCAACGTGACGACGGCGCCGTCAGCACACGCAGCACCACCTCCCCCTCGGCCACGAACAGACCCTGCCGCCCCGTCAGGTCGCGCTCCTTCACGTCGCGAAAGGCGGAAATGCGAGGATCGTCGACATCGAAAACAGGGATCAAATTCATGCTGCCGCTTCTATCGCACCCCTCCTGAAATATTTCGGCGTTTTTCTGCACTTTGCCCGTTGCGTGAATCAAAAAGGCCTTGCTATACAGCGGCCTCCCCCGAGGGGACGTTCCGCGGTAGCTCAGTGGTAGAGCAGCCGACTGTTAATCGGCTGGTCGTAGGTTCGAATCCTACCCGCGGAGCCACTCGGGGGATTAAAGCGCCGCTTTCGGGCGCTTTTTTAGTCCCTCACTTTGCTGCTCGCCGAATGCCCGCCACGGCGGCATGGCTCATTTCCCGGTTTCAAGCCGCTGCAGGCATGATCGGGTGGCAGATTGACGCGCGTTCAACCACCAGAACACGGGGCCTCCGCGACGGCGCAGCGGACCTTGCATGGGTGCTGTGCGGGTCACCCGCTCCGTTCCTTGGCGATAGACCTGCCTGCCGGCGCATGGCTCGCTGAAACGTGTAAACATCACGATCAGACGTTAACTATAGTCGGGCCGTCCCCGCGAGCTTCGACATGACGCCTTTGCGCCACGCGCCCGTTCAGAATGTCGGCCATGCGCCCCTCCTCCCGGTCGGAGACTGCTGCAGCCTGCCGGGCGTCGTCCTGTCCTACGCCCAGAGCGAACAGATCTATGCCGAGGGAGATCGGGCGCATTTCCTCTATGCCGTCGTCGCGGGAGCCGTTCGGACCGTGCGGCACTCCAGCGACGGCCGGCGCCAGGTCGGCGCCTTCTACTACCCCGGTGATCTCTTTGGCCTGGAGGTCGATGAGCGACACGCCTTCACGGCCGAAGCCATGTGTCCTGCCCAGGTCAGATCTGTGCGGCTGGGCTCGGCAGAGGATCGCGCGATCGCCCAGGCAGCCCGTCGCGAACTGGCGCGCGCCCACGACCATCTGGCCATGCTCGGGCGACGTTCCGCTGAGGAGAAGGTGGCCAGCTTCCTGCTCGAACTGGCGCATCAAGGCCCCCGCGATCACGCCGCCCTGCAGATGAGCCGTCAGGACATGGCCGACTATCTCGGTCTGGCGCTGGAAACCGTTTCGCGCGTCCTGAGCCGTTTCCAGGATGAAAACCTCGTCGTCTTCTCCTCTTGTCGGGATTTTCGGATCATCCAGCGCTCTCGGCTGAGGTGTCTCGCCTCGACCTGAGGCCAGTCGGAGCTCCGCGTCCTAGCCCTAGGGGTCTAGCCGGATGACGGCGGCCGCGCCTCGCTCAGAAGTTGCCAGGCACGTTGCTCCGCGAGCGTCCTGACACGGTCGAAGGTCATGTCGTACTCGGGATGGAAGGGGAACTCGACCGTCACGACGACGTCCTCGTCCGTCATCACCGCCTGGACGCGCCACCGCACCGGGTCCAGGGTCAGGCCGACCTGTCTCAAGTTCAGGGTCATGGGCGCCTCGCGGATGAAACCGCCGAAGTGAACGGCCAAGCCGCCGCATGGCTCCCGTTCTCGCCTTCTTGTCATCTCTCTCGTGGAATTGTGTCCGGCAGTGACCTGGGCGCTGATCAGAAAGTCGACGGCGCGCCATCGGCCCCGCCTCGACTGCTCCCTATGGACGCCGCTTCACTCTAATGTTCTCCCGGAACTGATCGGAAGGGACAACGACCCCGTCGCCAACATGGAGTCCATGGGTGATCTCCGCTTCACGGTCGGTGAGCCGACCTGAACCCCTGTCAGACGCGCTCGCCCATCCATGAGCCGAAAAACGGCCGAGCACCTTCTGGCCGAACCGGGCGCCGGTGCGCTGAGTTCAGCGTCCGCCATGGGCTATGCGCTTCGCGATCCCACCGATGTCGCGGGCGTGCCCTTGCACTACATCCTCCCGCAGGCCGGGAACCACGTCCCCGATGTTGTGGTGGCCGATCAACTCCAAGCCTGTCACGTTCGCCAGATGGTCGTCGAAATGCTGGCGCATGGCGTCCCAAGCGCCGCTGCTCTCCACCCAGGCCTGGGGCGCCCCCGAACTGGTGAAGCTGACCAGCTTCCGACCCGCCAATAGCGGCTGATTGCCCTCCAGTCCGTACCGAGAGTAGCCGAACCCCATGCCGAAGACCCTGTCGACATAGCCCTTCAGCATGGCCGGTGGGGCATTGAACCAGAGGGGATAGAAGAAGGCGAAGACGTCGGCGTCGCCGATGGCGGACCGCTCGCTCAGCACATCCGCGCGCGGCTGGAAGCCCTCGTGATCGGGCAGTTCCTCCATGTGCAGCAGAGGATCGAAGCCCAGACGATAAAGATCACGCAGGACCACCTCGACGCCCTGATGACGCGCCGCCTCGGCATAGGCCTCGGCCATGGTCATGGTGAAGCTTCGAACTCTCGGGTGAGCCACGATCAGAGCCTGTTTCATTCGAACCTCCTCGGTCAGATCAACCTTCCTGAAGAACGGACATGGCCCTCACCCGCCGGGACCTGACGGTTTGAGCGCCGCGAGCAACCGCGCGATCAGCGCCTCGCGCGTCGCGTCGTCCGGAGCGGCCAGCAGGGTCTCGTTGAGATCGCCCAGGAATTCCGCGCGACCATTGCGCCAGTCGGGTCTGGCGGCCGCCCCGGGCATGAGTCGTTGAGGGGATTCGGAAGTCAGCGCGTCCCTCGCCGTGAGGACGAAGGTTTCATCCAGAAGCGGCGCCAGGATCGTTGCGTGATCGATCCCTGCAGAGACCAGCCGGGCCGCCAGGCCGGTGCGTGCGTCGGGCTCCCCGTGGACGAGAAAGACCTTGCCGCCCACCGGCTCGCGCGCCTTCAGCCAGGCGACCAGACCGACCGCATCGGCGTGGGCGGAATAGGCGTCAATCTCGCGTATGCGCGCATTGACACGCACGTCGTCGCCCTGGATGCGCACCAGACGTCGCCCCTCCAGCAACACCCGGCCCAGCGTCCCCGCCGCCTGAAAGCCGGTGATCAGGACGGTGGTTTCTCGCCGCCAGAGCAGCCGCTTCAGATGCCGCCGGATGCGGCCGGCGTCGCACATGCCGCTGCCCGCCAGAATGACATGCCAGTCGCGCAGCCGCTCCAGCCCGTCGCTCTCCTGCGGCCGCATCAGATAGTGAAGGCGCGGCGCGTGGCGGAGTTCGAGGTAAGGGTTTTCTTCCGCCTCGGCGTTCCATCCTCGCCTCAGGAAGACGTCGGTCGCTTCGATCGCGAGGGGCGAGTCCAGGAAGATCTCGGTCGCCAGTTCCGGCGCCTCGCGCATCACCGCCAGCAGGTCGAGGATCAGTTCCTGGGCGCGTCCCACGGCGAAGGTCGGCATCAGCAAGGGACCGCCGGCCGCCATGGCCTGCCGCATCTCCTCCGCCAGCACTTCTCGACGGGCTTCCGGCGTCAGGTCCTGGCGGATCCGCTCGCCATAGGTGGATTCCAGAATGACGTGATCGACCCCGACCGGTCCGTCCGGCGTCGGCAGCAGCGGCTGGCGGCCGGACCCCAGATCGCCCGAGAACAGGAGCCGCACCGGCGCACCGCCCTCCGTGACGACCACCTCGATCGAGGCGGCGCCCAGCAGATGCCCGGCCGGCCACCAGCGGGCCTGGACCCCTGGCAAGGGTTCGATCATTTCGCCGAACTTCACCGTCTGGAAGCGCCGCAGGGTCGGCTCCACGTCCGCCACCGTATAGATGGGCTCCACCTCGTCGATCCCGCGCCTCTGGTTGCGCCGGTTCAGGTGAGCAACGTCGCCCTCCTGGATCTCGGCGGCGTCCGTAAGCATGACCTCGCAAAGATCGCGCGTGGCTCGCGTAGCGTAGATCGGACCGCGATAGCCGGTGCGCACCAGCTTGGGCAGAAGGCCGGAGTGATCGATATGAGCGTGGGTCAGAAAGACGGCGTCGATGGACGAGACATCAAACGGAAAGGCGCCATGGTTCAACCCCTTGAGCGACTTCGAGCCCTGAAACAGCCCGCAATCCACCAGGAACCGCGCGCCGCCCGTCTCGACCAGCGCACAGGATCCTGTGACGCATTCCGCCGCGCCGTGGAAAGCAAGGGACAGACTCATCGAGGGTTCCGGAAGGAAGACGCCTGCGCCTCATGGGGGCCCTGAACCCAGCGCACCAATCTGACATCGGCCCCGTCAGCCCGAACATGAAGCGGTAAGGCTTGACGCGGCATGGGCATGGCCTTGCTACCGACCTCGCAGCTGAAAACACGCGTCCTGGAACCGGGCGCAGCCTGATGTTGAACGGCTTCGTCCGGCCGGACCTTGACCATCGTCAATTCCGGCCGGCGTCGAACACGCTATCTGCGCCTCCGCAGGAGCGAACTTGCGGCCCGCCTCAGCGCCCAGCGGAGTGATCGCTCTCCGCGGCCCGCGTTCTGTGGCTCGCGGTCTTGCCTCAAGGCCGCATACAGCGTCTGCTCCAAACGGCCATCGGGAGACGAGACCATGCCTCATAGGGAATCCCATCGGGTGGAGCGCATCGGCTGGCTCAGAGCGGCGGTGCTCGGCGCCAATGACGGCCTCGTCTCGACCGCGAGCCTCATGGTAGGCGTCGCCGCCGCCGCATCCGACCAGGGCGCGGTGCTGGTCGCCGGGATCGCGGGCCTCGCCGCCGGCGCCATGTCCATGGCCGCCGGCGAATATGTCTCCGTCAGTTCTCAATCCGACACCGAAAAAGCCGATCTCGCGCGCGAGATCTCGGAGCTAGCCGGGGACCACGAGGCCGAGGTGCGAGAATTGGCGGGGATCTACGCCGCTCGCGGGGTCGCTCCCGACCTGGCGACAGAAGTGGCGAAGCAGATGATGGCGCACGACGCTCTCGGAGCCCACGCCCGCGACGAACTCGGCATTTCCGAAACCACCGCCGCCCGGCCGATCCAGGCTGCGATCACCTCCGCCGCAACCTTTTCGGCCGGGGCCGCGCTCCCATTGATCGTCGCGGTTTTCGCGCCTGTCTCCAGCCTGGCCCTTTGGGTCGCCGGATCGGCCTTGCTCGGGCTGGCTCTCCTGGGCGCCCTGGGGGCCCGGGCCGGAGGCGCGCCGATCGGCCGATCCGCGGGGCGCGTGGTCTTCTGGGGCGCGCTGGCCATGGCCATAACTGCGGGCGTCGGTCGCCTGTTCGGCGTCGCCGCCTGAACAAATCGCCTCCCAGTGAGAACGCCCGCGCCCGACTGGAAGCGCATCAACGCCACGGTTGCTTCATGGCCGCCGCCACGGGATAACCAGGGCGAAGCGCTTCGGCCTCGACGAATGGCGCGAACTCGACGGCCTCCTGCGTCGCTGGGCTCGCGCCCACAAAAGAAAGCCCGACGCATTCCGCGCCGGGCTGAAAAGTCGTTCGGTGATGGTGGGTGTCCTCGAAAAGAAGACATCTCGTTGATCGACCGGTTTGGTTAATCAAACGTAAATCTCACCCGCCCGACACATCACGCGTCCGGGAACCAGCTTGTCTGCCGCGCCGAAGGCGACAGCACTCGAGTCAGTCGCCAACCGTCTCCAGCTCGCTCGATGCTGCCGACGCCCGCTCCCCCAGCCGGACCGGGATAGGCGAACGCGGCGCCGTTCACGACGATTTTCACAACGCGATCGCCGACGCTGGGCAAGGCGGCCGTCCAGCGCCCCCCATCGTCAGCGACGACCTCAAGCGGCGCTTCGCCATCGGCCGAAACCGTCACGCGCGCTCCCGCACCGGCCCTACCGGAAACGACCAGCCCCTGCCCGTCGCCGTCAACCGAATCAAGGGTCGGACCGGGGGACAGGCGTCGACTGGCTCCCCCTTCGATCAGCAAGGCCGCAAGGAGCGCACCGCCGGGCGCGCCGTCACCCGCCAGAAGCAGCCGCTCCGGCCCCGGCGTCAGAAACTGCCCGATCCGAACCTCGGGCGTCAGCACGACCGCCTTGGGCAGGGCTCCGACATGAAGCTCGAACCGCCCGGCCTGATCCGCCCCAGCCGCAAAGGCGATGTCCTGATCCCCGCGCAGCACCACGCGCGCGCCCGGCGACGCTTCGCCGCGGACCACCAGACCGGCCCCCTGTCGCTCGACCGCCCTGATGCGCGGCGAGGCCGTCCACCCGCCTTCCTCACGCTCTTCCTCGTGCTGCGAACGCTCCACCGGAGCGGTGCAGCCCGCCAGCGCCAATGCGGTGCAGAGCCCTGCGACGACAATCCGACGTTTCATCCTGACCCGCGTAGCGATATGCCTATGCTGCTCAGATAGCGCGGCCGACGCCGCCCTGTCTCCCTTCCTGTATCGAGGCCCCATGTCTTTGCCGCCCGCCAACATCGTCCCCTTCGAAGGCCGTTCGGTCTGCCTGTTCTGCGGCTCGTCCGACGGGGCGGACCCGCGGTACGTCCAGGCCGCGACCGAGTTCGGCAAGGCGACGGCCGAGGCCGGATGGCGGCTGGTCTATGGCGGCGGCGGCGTGGGCCTGATGGGGGCCTCGGCCCGCGCGGCGCACGAGGCCGGCGGTCGCGTCGTCGGCATCATGCCGGCCTTCCTGCGCAGCCGCGAACGCCTGTTCGACGACGTGGAGACCGTGGTCGTCACCTCGATGCATGAGCGCAAACAGCTCATGTACGATCAATCCGACGTCTTCGTCGTGGCGCCGGGCGGCATCGGCACCCTGGAAGAAGCGATCGAGCTGCTGTCGTGGAAGCGCCTCGACCTGCACGCCAAGCCGGTCATCTTCCTGAACCTGAACGGTTTCTGGGAAAACTACTTCGCCTTGATCCGCCACAGCGTGCAAGAAGGCATGACGCCCGCCAGCTTCCTGGACGCCTACATCAGCGTCGACACGGTCGAAGAGGCCGTCGTCGCCATGAAAAAGGCCGAGGAGACGCCGCACTTGAAACATGATCGTCGGTAAGTAAACGTGGGTCATAAAGCGTCGATCCGTCGCATCGAGACTCATTGACAGTTTCGAAAGAAAACTGACTATGGCGTCATAAGGGCGTGCGCCCTGCCCATCTCGGAGACTTGCCTATGCGTGCTCTTCTCGCCGCCGTCGCGCTGTTCGCGGCTGCCCCTGCCTTCGCCGCCGACGCTCCGGCCACCAGCCTGACGCTCGCCGACGCCGCCAAGGCCCCGGCCGGCCGCGTCATCGTTGACGGCGCCGCCTGGCGCTGCGAAGGCGCGTCCTGCACCGCTTCGGGCGGCGCCAGCCAGCCCGCCGCGCGCGCCTGCCGCCGCGTGGTCGCCAAGCTCGGCCCGGTCACGGCCTTCAGCTACAAGGGCGAAGCCCTCGACGCACAGGCCCTGGCGGCTTGCAACGCCGGCTGATCCAGCCGTATCGATCAAACGAAAAAGGCCGCCTTCGCGTGAAGGCGGCCTTTCTTGTATTCAGCAGGGGCTGAAGGCTCAGCCCGCCTCGCCTTTCAGGCGACGCACGATGGCTTCTCGACCGATCAGCGGCGCCATGGCCGCCATGTCCGGGCCGTGCGCCTGTCCGGTCAGGGCCAGACGCAGGGGCATGAACAGGCCCTTGCCCTTGGCGCCGGTCTTCTCCTTCACCGCCGTCGTCCACGCCGACCAGGCGCCCGCGTCGATCACTTCCGGCAGAACTTCCAGGGCAGCGGCGGCGAAGGCGGCGTCCTCGATCACCGGCGTGACTGGACCGGTGACGATCTTGGCCATGTCCGCCACATCGGCGAACTTGTTCAGGTTCGGCTTCACGGCTTCCCAGAAGCCTTCGCCCAGATCGACGCCCAGAGCGGCCAGACGCGGCTGCGCCTCGGCATAGGTCAGGCCGTGCAGGGCCTGTGCGTTCAAACGATCCAGATCGGCGGTGTCGTAGCGCGCGGGCGAACGGCCCATCTTGGAGAAGGCGAAGGACTGGCCCAGGGCCTCGACCGAGGCGGCGATCTCCAGATTGTCCGAGGTGCCGATCTTGCCCAGGTGGCTGGTGATGGCGATCGGCTCATAGCCTTGGTCGCGCATGTCGCTGATCGACAGCGAACCCAGACGCTTCGAAAGGGCCGCGCCGTCGGCGCCGACCAGCAGCGGCATGTGCGCAAAGCCCGGCACCTTGGCGTCCAGCGCTTCGAAGATCTCGATCTGCGCGCCGGTGTTGGTGACGTGGTCCTCGCCCCGGATGATGTGGGTGATGTCCATGTCGATGTCGTCGACGACCGACGGCAGGGTATAGAGGAACAGGCCGTCCTCGCGGATCAGCACCGGGTCCGACATCGAGGCGGTGTCCACCTCGGCGTGACCCCGCGCCAGGTCTTCCCAGGCGACACGCTTGCCTTCCAGCTTGAAGCGCCAGTGCGGACGACGGCCCTCGGCCTCATAGGCGGCCTTCTCAGCCTCGGTCAGCTCCAGAGCGGCGCGGTCATAGATGGGCGGCAGGCCGCGCGACAGCTGCACCTTGCGGCGGCGATCCAGCTCTTCCGAGGTTTCGTAGCAGGCGTAAAGGCGGCCCGAGGCCTTCAGCCGCGCGGCGGCCTCTTCATAACGGTCGAACCGCTTGGACTGGTTGTAACGCTCGTCCCAGACCAGACCCAGCCAGGTCAGGTCGGTCTCGATGCCGTCCTCGTACTCCTGCGTCGAGCGCGCCAGGTCGGTGTCGTCGATGCGCAGAACGAACGAGCCGCCCTGCCCCTTGGCGAACAGCCAGTTCACCAGAGCGGTGCGGACATTGCCGACGTGCAGCTTACCCGTAGGCGACGGGGCGAAACGAACCTTGACGGACATGGGGGATCAACGACCTCGATAGGAAGGCGGCTTGGTCGCGCCACCGCCCCTTCAAGTCAAGTCGATCCGCCCAATCAGTCGCCAAACTTGGCGTCAGTCGTCGCGATGGACCCGTTCGCGGCGTTCGTGCCGCTCCTGGGCCTCGACCGACAGGGTCGCCGTCGGGCGGGCTTCCAGTCGGCCCAGGCCGATCGGTTCGCCGGTATCCTCGCAATAGCCGTAGGAACCGTCCTCGATCCGGCGCAGCGCATCCTCGATCTTGGAGATCAGCTTGCGCTGGCGGTCGCGGGTCCGAAGCTCCAGCGCCCGGTCGGATTCCGACGAGGCCCGGTCCACCAGATCCGGGTGATTCTCGGTTTCGGCTTTCAGATTAACGACAGTGCCCTTGGATTCGCGGAGGATGTCATCCTTCCACGCCAGAAGCTTGGCCTTGAAATAGGCCAGCTGCCGCTCGTTCATAAACGGCTCGTCGTCGGTGGGACGGTACACGACCGGGTCCCCCTCGATCACAGACGCTAATGCGTTCATCGCACTCACGCTCATTTATCTGCGCCCCCCTGCGGCGCACTGGCCGTATAGGCAAGGCGGAGAGTCGCGGCAATGGCGTTCGCGTGTCCGTGATATGGCGCAGGTTCATTAATAGGGCGAGACTGTGGCAAAATATCCTCACCCCAGCCTCTGACACGAGGTTTCCGCCGTGTTTACGGGGACTTCTAGGCCCGCGCCCGCACGGCTTCCGCCTTCGCCATTTCCACGGCGGCGCGCAAATCGATCTGGTCCAGCACGCTGTTCAGACCCGGGTCGGCGTCCTCGGGCCGCTCCTCGCGCAGAGTCCGCGCCAGCCGCTCCAGGGCCGGTGCCCCGTCCTGGCCGTTCAGCATCGCCAGCTTCAGCTCATCCAGCCTGTCCAGAAGCCCGCCGCCGCGACGGATCGCCCGGCGCCGCCGCTCGGTGGCGTCCTCGACGCCTTGCAGGGCCATCAGGGCCGAAACGCCCGCTACGCTTGATGCTGAGGAAGTCGCGGCGGCCGAGGCCGGGCCGGACGCCGCCCCGCTGGCCGGCAGGCTGAAGCCGCCCGCCGCGCGGGCGGGCCGTGAACCTTGCGTCGATGTCGCGCCCGAGGGGCCGGTGACCTTCATGATCCATGCTCCCGATCAGCCTGCACCATCGGCCACGAGGGTCACCGCTTGGTTAACGCCCCGGCAGATTCTGCCGCGAGGCGCCGACACCTCGCACGGCAACGACTGATTTCACTGCATTTTTCGCTCGGCACGAACTTCGCATGGTTAACCCCGAACGCCTCAACAGGACGTCTGTCGTATGCAGAAGTTGCTCACCGCCCTCATCGCCTCCGCTTCCGCCGCCCTGATTCTGGCTGCGACGCCGAACGCGGCCGAGGCTCAGTCGCGGATCAAGGACATCGTCTCCGTCGAGGGCGTCCGCACCAACCAGCTGGTCGGCTACGGCCTGGTGGTCGGCCTCAACGGCACCGGCGACAGCCTGCGCAACTCGCCCTTCACCCGCCAGTCGCTGGAAGGGATGATGGAGCGCCAGGGCGTCAATATCCGCGGCGCCAACCTGAACACCAAGAACGTCGCGGCGGTCATGATCACCGCCGACCTGCCGCCCTTCGCCACGCCGGGCTCGCGCCTGGACGTCGCCGTCTCGGCCATGGGCGACGCCAAGAGCCTGCTGGGCGGCACGCTTCTGGTCACGGCCCTGCAGGGCGCCGACGGCGAGATCTACGCCGTGGCCCAAGGCTCGGTTCAGACCGGCGCCGTCTCGGCCTCGGGCGGCTCGGGCTCCTCGGTCACGCGCGGCGTCCCGACCGCCGGCCGCATCGCCTCGGGCGGCGTGGTCGAGCGCGAGACCGGATTTGACCTGTCGGCCATGCCCATCGTGCGCCTGACCCTGCGCAACCCCGACTTCACCACGGCCCAGCGCGTCGCCGCCGTGATCAACCAGACCTATCCGAACAGCGCCTTCGCCGAGAACGGCACGGTCGTCGCCGTCCGCTCGCCCCAGACCATGGGCATGGCGGGCTTCATCAGCCAGGTCGAGAACCTGCCGGTCCGTGTCGACGCCCCGGCCAAGGTCATCATCGACGAGGTGAACGGCGTCATCGTCATGGGCGACGCGGTGCGTATCTCCACCGTCGCCATCGCCCAGGGCAACCTGACCGTCTCGGTTCAGGAAAACCCCATGGTCAGCCAGCCCGAGCCCTTCAGCCGCGGCGGCCAGACGGTCGTCGTGCCGCAGTCCAACGTCTCGATCGAGGAAGAAACCGGCCGCCAGATGCGGATCGTCAACGGCGGCGCCTCGCTCTCGACCCTGGTCAACGGCCTGAACGCCCTCGGCGTAAGCCCGCGCGACATGATCAGCATCCTGCAGGCCATCAAGGCCGCCGGCGCCCTGCAAGCCGACATCGAGGTGATGTGATGATCTTCGCCGCCCCCGCCTCCTCCCTGGCCCCCGCCGACGCCCTCGGTCGCCGCGACCAGTCCGCCGACCAGATGCGCAAGACCGCCCAGGACTTCGAGGCCAGCTTCCTGTCGCAGATGTTCAAGCCGATGTTCGAGGGCCTGGAAACCGACGGCCCCTTCGGCGGCGGCAGCGCCGAGGAGACCTGGCGCAGCTTCCTCCTGGACGCCATGGCCAGGCAGACGGTCAAGGCGGGCGGCGTCGGCCTGGCCGACACCGTCATGTCCGAAATGCTCAAGATGCAGGAACAGACCGCGTGACCGCCGACGTCGAAACCTCCACCCTGCGCGCCCGGCAGTTGATCAACCTGACCCAGGCCCTGACCGAGCGCCTCGCCGTCGAGCGCGACGCCTTCCGCGCCCATCGCGCCCAGGACGTGGCCGCAGGCATGGCCAAGACCCAGGAACTGGCCAACCTCTATCGCCGCGAGTCGGCCCAGGCCAAGGCCGCCCCCGCCTTCCTGACCGTCATCCCGTCTGAGCTTCGCGACGCCCTGATCGTCGCCACCCAGGACTTTGAAGCCGTTCTGGCGGAGCACGCCTCAACCGTGGACGCCGCCCGTCAGGTTTCCGAAGGTCTGGTCCGCACCATCGCGGCCGAGGTCGCCGGCGCTCGCGCCCAGGGCGCCGGCTACGGCGCTTCGGGTCGCGCCACCGAGGGCGACGGCCGCGCCGTGGCCCTCAACCGCAAGGCCTGATTCAACCAAAGAAACCGGTGTCGATCCGCGTTTTCTTAACGGGCTGAACCGCAAGGTCGGTTCATGAACCTGAAATCCCGCCTGCTTGGTCTCGCTTTCGCCGCCGCCGACGCCCTCGTCGAGGTGAACGACAAGGGCGTGGTCAGCTTCGCCCTCGGGGCCGGGCCCACGACGGGACAATCGACGGCCGCCTGGATCGGTCGCCCCTTCGCCGATCTGTTGTCGTTCTCCAGCCGTGAGGCGGTTCAGGAGACTCTCGGCGGCATGACAGGCGGGGCGCGCAGCCAGCCGCTGGAAATTCTTGCCGACTGCGGCGACGGGCGCGTGCGTCGCGCGCTGTTCCGCGCCTTCATCCTGCCCGATCTGGCGCCTGCGGTATCCTGCGCCTTGACCTGGCAGGGCGAGCCATTCGTGCTCGAAGACCTCGAAGCTCGCCCCCTGACGGATGCCGAAGGCTTCATGGCGCTCGCTCGCGAGGGGCTGAACGGCAAGTCCGGCGCCGCATTGCAGCGTCTGGCCATGGCCTTCATCGAGGTTCAGGGACTCAGCGCCGACAATGACGCCGCCCACGAACGCGTCGCCGCCCGCATCGGCGCCCGGCTGCAAGCGGCCTCGCACGACGGGGTCAGCGCCGGCCAACTGACGGCCAGCCGCTATGCGCTGATCAAGGAGGTCGATGACGGTCGCGATCTGGAGGCCGAGGTCCGCGAGGCCGGCCTCGCCGAGGGTCTGACCCTGAGCTCGCGCGCCAGCGAAACCCCCGTCGGCTCCGACGCCCTGTGCGCCCTGCGCGCCATGCGATTCGCCATCGAGGGCTGCCTCAAGGACAACGCCGCCCAGCCCGAGCTCAGCTTCGCCGACTCCCTGTCCCGCACCCTGAAGGACGCCGATCGCTTCCGCAGCATCGTCCGCGACCGGGAATTCGCCCTCTTCTATCAGCCCATCGTCGATCTGAAGACGCGGGCCGTGCACCACTTCGAAGCCCTGGCCCGTTTCGGCCAGGCGGGCGGCCCCGCCCCCGCCATCCGCATGGCCGAGGAACTGGCCCTGATCGAAAGCTTCGACCTGGCCGTCGCCGAAAAGATCGTCCACCGCCTGCGCCAGCCGGGCTCGGGCCTGCTGAAGATCGCCATCAACGTCTCGGGCGCCTCGCTGGCCAACGACGCCTATGTCACAGCCCTGCTGAAGATGACGGCCTCCGAACCCGACAATCGCAAGCGCCTCATTGTCGAGGTGACGGAAACCGCCGCCCTGGCCGACATCGCCGCCGCCAACCGCCGCCTCGGCGCCCTGCGCGACGCCGGGGTCAAGGTCTGCATCGACGACTTCGGCGCCGGTTCGGCCGCCTTCGACTATCTGCGCGGCCTGTCGGTCGATGCGGTCAAGATCGACGGCGCCTTCGTGCGCGACATTGACGGCGACGCCCGCACCCGCACCCTGATCGGCCATCTGGTCGAACTGTGCGGCTCGCTGGGCATGACGACCATCGCCGAAATGATCGAGACCGAGGACGTCGCCCAGGCGCTTCAGGACCTCGGGGTCAACTACGGCCAGGGCTGGCTTTTCGGCCGCGCCGAGGCCGAGCCGGTCACAACCGGCCCCGTCTCCCCCCGCGTCCGCCGTCAGGGCGTGATCGAAGCCTGGGGCTGACCCGGAGATCACAAGTCGCAGCCGCAATCCCCGAACCGGACCAGAATGCGGGACGGTCTTTGAAAACTCAGCCCGTCGCCCGCTCCAGCCGCACCTCCCGATCGACGCCCACATTGTCCATAAAGTCTCGATCATGAGTGACGATCACCAGCGCCCCGTCATAAGCTGTCAGCGCCGCCTCGATCGCCGCGATCGAATCCAGGTCCAGATGGTTGGTCGGTTCATCCAGAATCAACAACTGCGGCCGCTTCGCCCCCGTCATCACGCAGGCCAGAGCCGCCCTCAGCCGCTCGCCGCCTGACAACGTCCCCACCGTCCGGTGCGCTGCCGTGTTGCGGAAAAGGAACCGCGCCAGGGCAGCATGGGCGTCGTTCGGCGTCCTCTCGGGGTTCAGCCGCCGCCAGGCCTCGATCAGGGTCTCCTCCGGCTTCAGGATCGCCGCCGTCTGATCCAGTAGCGCCGCCGTCACAGGCCGTTCGATCCGCCCCGCCGTCGGCTCCAGTTCGCCCGCGATCAGCTTGAGCAGCGTCGTCTTGCCCGCCCCGTTCGGCCCGGTGATCGCCACCCGCTCCGGCCCGATCAGCCGCAACGATACCGGCCCGACGATCCGCCGCCCCTCGGTACTGCGCCACTCCGCCCCGTCCAGCGCCAGGACGGTCTTCCCCGCCGCCAGCCCCGTTGAAGGCATGGGCACGGACAGCAGCCGCGCCCGCTCAACCCGCTCGCGCGCCTCGACCAGTCGCGCCTCGACCTCCGCGCGCCGACGCTCCGCCAGCCGCCCTTCCCGCGCCCCGGATTCCTCGGCCCGCTGCGCTCTGGCGTCGAGCAGAATCTTGGGATCGGACGTCCCCGCCCGATGCGCTCGTCCCGCCTTGTCGCGCTTGGCCTTTTTCTCCAGCGCCGTCTGCGCCTCGCGGGCCGCACGTCCGACCTCGCGTTCAGCGCTCTCCAGATCGCGCTCCGCCGCCGCCCGCTCAGCCTCACGCCGCTCGACATAGAGGTCCCAACCGCCGCCATAGACGCACGCGCCCAGGCTCGACAGTTCGACGATCCGATCCATCCGCCGCAGCAGGCCCCGGTCGTGACTGACCGTTAGCACCCCGCCCGGCCAACGTCCCACGACCTCGGCCACCAGAGCCCGCGCCTCGGCGTCCAGATGGTTGGTCGGCTCATCCAGCACGATCAGATCCGGCGCCGCCAGCATCAGCCCCGCCAGCCGCAGCCGCGTCTGCTCGCCCCCGCTCAAGCTCGCGAACTGACGATCCAGCGCCAACCCGCTCAGCCCGACCTGCGCCAGCGCCTCGTCGAGCCGCGCCTCCAGCGTCCAGTCCGCCTCGGCCATGTCCTCGACCGAACCCTCGCCCGCCAGCACCCGCGCCAGCAGGGCCAGAGCTTCCGCCGCGCCCAGGGTATCGGCCACGGTCTCGCCGGACGCTGGCTCATAGGTCTGCGCCAGCCAACCCACCGTTCTGGCGCGCGCCACCGTCCCCTCAGCGGGTTCGGCCAGACCGGCGACAAGGCGCAGCAGCGTGGTCTTGCCCACGCCGTTGCGGCCCACGACGGCCGTGCGCTCGCGCCCGAAGGCGAGGCTCAGGTTATCGAAAAGGGTGTGTCCGTCAGGCGTGCGGGCCGCGACGCTGCTGAGCGTCACGAGTGCGGATGCGGACAGGCTTGGGCTTGGGTTGAGCGAGGACATAGGCGAACACGAAGAGCGGAGCGGAAAGGGCGAAACCGATTTCCAGAGCGCTGATCATGATCGTCGTGCCTCCTCGTCAAATACGTTGGCTGAATAGAAGGATGGGTGCTGATCTTTCGCAGCGCAACCCCAATTCTCCTGCGACGCTTTTGCGATGCGGCGCCGAGCCCCTATCTTCAGGCCATGACCGCGCCCGACCGAACCGTCGCCTTCCGCATCGACCGCCCCGCTCCCGACCGCGCCGAGGCCGCCGCCCGCCGCGCCGAAGCCGTCCAGCGCATCCGGGACGAGACCGGCATCGACGAGGCCCTGATCGACGCCCTGGTCGAAGGCTTCTACGCCTGCGTCCGCGACGACGACTTCATCGGGCCGATCTTCGCCGAGCGGATCGAGGACTGGGGCCCACACTTAGAGCAAATGAAGCTCTTCTGGTCCTCGGTCGCCCTGTCCACCGGCGTCTATCAGGGCCGACCCATGCCCAAGCACCTGCCCCTGCCTATCGACGCCCGCCACTTCGACCGCTGGCTGCAGATCTTCGAGGCCGCCGCCCGCGATCTATGCCCGCCGGTCGCCGCCGACCACTTCATCGTCCGCGCCCGCCGCATCGCCGAAAGCCTGGAGTTGGGCGTCGCCAACGCCAACAACGTCCTGGTCGGCCCCGGCGAGCGCTACCGCCGTCCCGAACCCGCCTGGACGCCCGAGGACTGAGCGCAAGTTCTCATATTGTTCTTGCTGTTTCCGGCAAATTGATCCCCATATAGCGTCGTCGCCCCGGACCGTTCCGGGGTCTTCCGCGTTCCCGGATTACATGACCGAAAAGCACAACTTCATCCGCGTTCGCGGCGCCCGCGAGCACAACCTTAAGGGCGTGGACGTCGATATCCCGCGCGAGAAGCTGGTCGTGATGACCGGGCTTTCAGGCTCGGGCAAGTCCTCGCTGGCGTTCGACACCATCTACGCCGAGGGCCAGCGCCGCTACGTCGAGAGCCTGTCGGCCTATGCGCGTCAGTTCCTGGAACTTATGGGCAAGCCCGACGTGGACCTGATCGAGGGCCTGTCGCCAGCCATCTCCATCGAACAGAAGACGACGTCCAGGAACCCGCGCTCGACGGTCGGCACGGTCACGGAAATCCACGACTACATGCGCCTGCTGTGGGCGCGCGTGGGCGTACCCTATTCACCTGCCACCGGCCTGCCGATCGAGAGCCAGACCGTCAGCCAGATGGTCGACAAGCTGACCGCCCTGCCCGATGGCGAGCGGATCCTGCTGCTGGCCCCGGTCGTTCGCGGCCGCAAGGGCGAGTACAAGAAGGAAATGGCCGAGTGGCAGCGGCAGGGCTTCCAGCGCCTGAAGATCGACGGTGAATTCTACGCCATCGAGGACGCCCCCGCGCTCGACAAGAAGTTCAAGCACGACATCGATATCGTCGTGGATCGCATTGTAACCAAAGAAGGTCTTGAGCCGCGCTACGCCGACAGCATCCAGACGGCGCTGAACCTGGCCGAGGGCATCGCCACGGCGGAGTGGGCTAACGCGGCCGAGGGCGAAGAGCCGCGCCGCATCGTCTTCTCCGAGAAGTTCGCCTGCCCCGTCTCGGGCTTCACCATCAGCGAGATCGAGCCCCGGCTGTTCTCGTTCAACAACCCCTTCGGCGCCTGCCCGACCTGCGACGGTCTGGGGGTCAAGCTGGCCTTCGACGCCGATCTGGTGATCCCCGACCGCGACAAGACCCTGCACAAGGGCGCGGTGGCGCCGTGGGCGCGTGGCCCCTCGCCCCTCTACACCCAGACCCTGCAGTCTCTGGCCCAGCACTACGGCTTCTCGATGGACAAGGCCTGGCGCGACCTGCCGGAACAGGCCCAGAAGGTCATCCTGCACGGCTCGGGCGGTGAGAAGATCAAGTTCGTCTATGACGACAACGCCCGCAAATACGAGGTCGCCAAGGCCTTCGAAGGCGTCTTGCCCAATCTGGAGCGCCGTTGGCGCGAAACGGACAGCGCCTGGGTCCGCGAGGAACTGGGCCGCTATCAGTCCGAGACCCCCTGCGAAGTCTGCGGCGGCAAACGCCTGAAGCCCGAAGCCCTGGCCGTCAAGGTCGGCGGTGCCGACATCGCCGAAATCAGTTGGCTGTCGATCTCCAAGGCCTATCTGTGGTTCACCACCCTGGACGATCACCTGACGGACAAGCAGCGCGAGATCGGCCGCCGCATCCTCAAGGAGATCACCGACCGGCTGCGCTTCCTGAACAACGTCGGCCTGGACTACCTCAGCCTGTCGCGCAGTTCCGGCACCCTGTCCGGCGGCGAGAGCCAGCGCATCCGCCTGGCCTCGCAGATCGGATCGGGCCTGACCGGCGTCCTCTATGTGCTGGACGAACCCTCCATCGGCCTGCACCAGCGCGACAACACCCGCCTGCTGGAAAGCCTGATGGGCCTGCGCGACCTCGGCAACTCGGTCCTGGTGGTCGAGCATGACGAGGAGGCCATCCTGACCGCGGACTACGTCATCGACATGGGCCCCGCCGCCGGCGTCCACGGCGGCGAGATCTGCGCCCAGGGCACGCCCGCCGAGGTCATGGCCAATCCCAAGTCTCTGACCGGCCAGTACCTGACCGGCGCGCGCGAGATCGAACTGCCGCCCGAGGGCCGCCGCCCGGTCGATCGCAAACGGATGCTGAAGATCAGCGGCGCCACCGGCAACAATCTGAAGAACGTCACCGGCGAGATCCCGGTCGGCCTGTTCACCTGCGTCACCGGCGTGTCCGGCGGCGGCAAGTCCACCTTCACCATCGAGACCCTGTACAAGGCCGCCGCCCGCCGCCTGCACAACGCCTCGGACGCCCCCGCCAACTTCGACCGCATCGAGGGGCTGGAGCAGTTCGACAAGGTCATCGACATCGACCAGTCGCCCATCGGCCGCACCCCGCGCTCGAACCCGGCCACCTATACCGGCGCCTTCAACCCGATACGCGACTGGTATGCGGGCCTGCCCGAGTCCAAGGCGCGCGGTTACGGCCCCGGCCGCTTCAGCTTCAACGTCAAGGGGGGCCGCTGCGAAGCTTGTCAGGGCGACGGCGTCATCAAGATCGAGATGCACTTCCTGCCCGACGTCTACGTCACCTGCGACGTCTGCAAGGGCAAGCGCTACAACCGTGAAACTCTGGAAATTGTCTTCAAGGGCAAGAGCATATCCGACGTTCTGGACATGACGGTTGAAGAGGCCGCGCGCTTCTTCAACGCCGTGCCTTCGATCCGCGACAAGATGCTGACGCTGGAGCGCGTGGGTCTGGGCTACGTCAAGGTCGGCCAGCCGGCCACCACCCTGTCGGGCGGCGAGGCCCAACGGGTCAAGCTGTCCAAGGAACTGGCCCGCCGCGCCACCGGCAAGACCCTCTACATCCTCGACGAGCCGACGACCGGCCTGCACTTCGAGGACACGCGCAAGCTGCTGGAGGTGCTTCAGGAACTGGTCGACAACGGCAACACCATCCTCGTCATCGAGCACAACCTGGATGTCATCAAGGTCGCCGACTACCTGCTGGACTTCGGTCCCGAGGGCGGCGACGGCGGCGGCGAGATCGTGGCCTTCGGCACCCCCGAACAGGTCGCGAGCAACCCCGCCAGTTGGACCGGCAAGTACCTCAAGGAGGTGTTGGACCGCCACGAGGAGCGCCGCAAAGCGCGCGTGGCGGCCCTGCCTGAGGTTCAGAAGGCCGAGAAGAAGCCTCGCGCCCGCAAGAGCGCCTGACAGGCCCGGTCAGGCGTCCTCGCCGTCAGCTCAAGGGCGCGCCGCGCCCTTGAGCTGCAGATAGGCGGCCGAGAACGGCGCATACATGATGACGACCTGGGCCGCCGTCATGACGGCGTTGACCACCAGCGACACGGCCAGCATCGGCCCCAGGGCGCTGAGCAGGCTGGGGACGCTGGCGCCCTCCATGCCGACCATACGCTCGGCCCCGCCGACCATCAGGCTGAGCGGCGCGGCCACGGCCGATCCCAGAAGGCCGACCAGCATGGCCATGACCCAGGCGATGACCGCCATGCCCAGCAGGGGCCAGAAAATTTTCTTGTCCGTCATGGCGAAGGCCGACTTCACAGCGATCCGCCCCTCAGCGAAGGTCGCCGGTACGACCAGGCTGAGCCGCACCGACAGCCAGATCACGACCGCCAGCAGCGCCAGAGACAACAGGACCACGGCCAGCCACAGCGCCGGCGCGGCCACCGCCAGAGCGGCGCCCAGGCTGATGATCATGAAGCCGACGAAGGTCGCGCCGAACATGATCAGGGCGACGATCAGGCTGGCGCCCAGCACCCGCAGCTCGTCCTTGCCGAGGCGCATGTAGCCGAACTTGCGGTCCTCGGGCCGGATGACCGATCGGGCGATGGCGGTGCTGACGACGGCGCTGAAGAACAGGCCCAGAGGCACGGCCCAGGCGACGATGACGCCATAGGCCTGCATCAGCGGCTGCATGTCCTCGATCGACGGCTCGGTCTGTCCCTCCAACTGGGAGATCAGAGACATGATGGTGACAAAATGCGATCCCACCAGCAGGAACAACAGGCCGAAGAACACGGCGTAGGCCACGGCCCACAGCAGGACGGCGACGGGCGCGCGCCGCGTCAGGCGGAAGCCCTCAAAGGCGCAGTCGGTGGCGGAAAAGATCATGCGGTCGTCCTCGATTCCCGATCAGCCTAGCGCAACCGGACGCGCTTCGTCCTGCGGCGCTTGCGCCAGCAGCGATCTGCAGGCCTCTGCATAGGGCGCCATCATCACCGTGTTCAGGAAGCCCTGCAGCCACGACAGGGGTACGAAGGCCGCCAGGGCCCAGGGGATCAGCACGCCCCAGTCCACCGTCGGCGGCGCGCCCCGCTCCAGCATTGCGGCCAGGCTGAAGACATTGATCCCGGCCAGCAGGGACAGGACCACGGCGACGATCACAAGCAGGGCCAATTCGATGGCGAGCACGACGACAACGATAGCCAGGCTCAGCCCCAGCAACCGCAGCACCTGCCCCTTCGACAGCTTCCAGCCCTGAACAAAGGCGAAGTCGCCCAGAGCCACGCTGGCCGGCATGATTAGACAGGCCCGCAGGATGACGCCCCAGACCGCCAGCCCGGCGACAACCGCAACCAGCAGCCCCACGGCGACCGCCGCCGCCTCCGACACGAACCACAGCCCGGCCCCGACGGCGAAGGCGATCAGGGCGATCACGATGGCGGCGGCGTAGAAGCCGATGATCATGGCCAGGCCGACCACGGCGATCCGCACCTCGTCCATGCCGATCTTGAGGCCGGCGAAACGATCTGCACGCTCGTGGAACAGCACCGTCCGAAAGATGGCGGCGGTCACCACCACCCAGATCAGCATCTGCAGAATATTCGCCAGCCCCGACAGGGCCTGGAACTGCACCATCTGCTCGACAAAAGCGGCGGAGGGCTCTTCCGACCCCATGTCCGTCAGGGCCATGGCGCCGAACAGGCGCAGCATCAGCGCGCCCACCAGCAGCGACGGCGCCACCGACGCCACGCCCCACATCCAGACCCGCAAAGGTCGGCGTCGCGTCAGCCTGAAACCGGAGGCCAGGGCCTCGCCGATGGAAAACGCCGTGGACATGATGGGCTCCTCTTAAGCTTCGTCATACGCCAGACAGCGACCGCTTCGCCACCCCGCCGCAATGACAGGCTGACGGAAGGCTCGCAGCCCGCTAGAAGGCCGCCATGTCGAACGCAGCTTCCACTCCCAAACTCGTCCACGTTATCGGCGGCGGCCTCGCCGGCTCCGAAGCCGCCTGGCAGATCGCCCAGGCGGGCGTGCCCGTTATCCTGCACGAAATGCGCGGCGTGCCGGGCATAAAGACCGACGCGCACCAGACAGATGGTCTGGCCGAACTGGTCTGCTCCAACTCCTTCCGCTCGGACGACTGGGAGTTCAACGCCGTGGGCCTGCTGCACGCCGAGATGCGGGCGCTGGGCTCGATCATCATGGAATGCGGCGACGCCCATCAGGTCCCGGCGGGCGGCGCCCTGGCCGTTGATCGCGACGGCTTCTCGCAAGCCGTGACGGCCAAGCTGGAAGCCCACCCGCTGGTGACCATCGTGCGCGAGGAAATCGCCGGTCTGCCGCCGGAGGAATGGGACAATGTCATCGTCGCCACCGGCCCGCTGACCTCGCCCGCCCTGGCCGACGCCATCCTGAAGATGACCGGCGAAGAGAGCCTCAGCTTCTTCGACGCCATCGCCCCGATCATCCACGCCGACAGCATCGACTTCGACATCGCCTGGCGTCAGTCGCGCTATGACAAGGAAGGCCCCGGCGGCGACGCCGCCGCCTACGTCAACTGCCCGATGGACAAGGCACAGTACGACGCCTTCATCGACGCCCTGCTGGGCGGCCCCAAGGCCGAGTTCAAGGACTGGGAAAACGTCCCCTACTTCGACGGCTGCCTGCCGATCGAGGTCATGGCTGAGCGTGGCCGCGAAACCCTGCGTCACGGCCCGATGAAGCCCGTCGGCCTGACCAATCCGCGCAACCCGACGGTCAAGGCCCACGCCATCGTCCAGCTGCGTCAGGACAACGCCCTGGGCACCCTTTTCAACATGGTCGGCTTCCAGACCAAGCTGAAGCACGGGGCGCAGGCCGAGACCTTCCGCATGATTCCGGGTCTGCAGAACGCCCAGTTCGCGCGTCTTGGCGGCCTGCACCGCAACACCTACCTCAACAGCCCGCAACTGCTGGACAAGCAGCTGCGCATGAAGGCCATGCCGCGCCTGCGCTTCGCCGGTCAGGTGACGGGGGTCGAGGGCTATGTCGAAAGCGCCGCCATGGGCCTGTTGACCGGCCGTCTGGCCGCCGCGCAAGCTCTCGGCCGCGACCTGTCGGCCCCGCCGCCTGAAACCGCCATGGGCGCCTTGGTCGAGCACATCACCGGCGGCCATCTGGAAGGCTCCAAGTTCCAGCCGATGAACATCAACTACGGCCTGCTGCCGCCGCTGGAAGCCCCCAAGGTCGACGAAGACGGCAAGCGCATCCATCCCAAGGAACGCGGCCGCGCCAAGAAGCGCCTGCAGAGCATCCGCGCCATGGAGGCCCTGAAGGCCTGGCGGGACGCCTAAGCGATCAGGCCGGGTCGCCTCAGCGCAGCTTGGGCAGACCCGGCCGGAACTGCAACGTCATCAGACCCAGCCCCACCACGCCGACGCCCATCAGGACCCAGGCCCCCGTCAGGTCGGCCATGTGGTCGCGCAGCAGGCCCGCGGCCAGCGGCGACAGGCTGGCGATGATGTAGCCGCCGCCCTGCACGAAGGCGAGCAGGTCGCCGGACCGGCTCGGATCGTCGATCTGATCCATGGCCAGGATCAGGGTCAGGGGGAAGACGGCCCCGATGCCCAACCCCATGACCACCACGACCGGAACCGCCAGAGCGACCGGCGCGACGACCAACCCGCCCAGACCGATCAAGGCCAGCACCAGCGCCATCAGGATCGGCCCGCGCCGATCGGGGAAGCGTCCGATCACTAGCGAGACGATGACGCCCGCCGCCACCTCGGCCCCGGTCATGCCGCTGAGCAGGTAGCCCGCCGTCGCCCTCGCCTGCCCCAGATCCACATAGAAGGGCGGCAACCAGGCCAGCACCAGCGTATAGGCCGAAGTTCCCAACCCCATAATGAAGATCAGGCTCCACGCTCGCCCCTGACGCCAGAATGGGGTCTCGGGGTGCGCCACCTCGACCACGGCTGACCGGTCCGTTTCCTCGGCCGCCGGATCACGCGCGGCGATCAGCCAGACGACCGCCGCGACAAAGGAGGGAATGGACCACAGGGCCAGCGTCCAGGCCCAGCCGACCGCCTCGGCCAGACCCGCAGCCGTGGCCGCCGCTATGGCCGCCCCGCCCATGATGCCCGTGGTGTAAACGGCCATCACCGTGCCGAACCGCGTCGGGAAGGCCCGCTTGATCACGACCGGCGCCAGGGCCTGGATCAGGGCCACGCCGACGCCGACAGCCGCCGCGCTGGCGATCAGACCCGCCGTATCCTTCAGCGTCGCCCGCACCAGACAGGCCCCGCCGATCAGCAGCGCGCCCAGCAGGATGCCGCGCCGCTCGCCCAAGCGTCTCCGCAGCGGCCGGATCGACAGGGCGCCGAGGCCGATCATCGCCACCGGCAGGGTGGTCAGCATACTGGCGGCGGTGGAATCCATCCCCGTCGCCCCCTCGATCAGGTCCAGCAGAGGCCCGACCGCCGCCATCGCCGGCCGCAGGTTCAGCGCCAGGGCGAAGATGGCCGCCAGCAGCAGCAGGGACGCGCCGCGCGCCGGTTCGGCTTCGGACCGTGCGATCATGAGAGGGGACTCCACTGGAAAATCGCGCTAGTCTCTCGACTTCAAGTATCTCGATGTCAAGATAACCCATGCCCGACAGAGCCTCTCGCGCCGCCGCCCAATGGGCTATCCAGCGCCCCGACATGGACATGCTGCCGATGGAGGCGCTGGGTCGCCTGCATGAGGCGTCCATCCTGGTCGCACGCGAGCGCCAGGCGCCGCTTTACGCCCGCTATGGCCTGCAACAAGGCGAGTTCGACGCCCTGGCCACCCTGCGCCGCTCGGGCGCGCCCGAGGGCCTGACGCCGACCGCCCTTTTCGAGGCGGCGATGATGTCGTCCGGCGGCATGACGGCCCGCATCGACCGACTGGAGAAGGCCGGACTGGTCGAGCGCCGCCCCCACCCCACCGACCGTCGCGCCACCCTGGTGCGCCTGACCGACAAGGGCTTCGACCTGATCGAAACCATCATGCCCGAACACGAAGAAGCGGCGCGAGACATCCTCGCGCAACTATCCCTCGATGAGCAGAAGACCTTGAACGCCCTGCTGGCCCGCCTGATCGGCGGACTCTGCGACTAGACCCGGCCGCGCAGCACCGCCCACAACAGGCGCAGCCGCTTCATCGGTTCCGGGTGATCGAATCCCGCCAGCGTGGCGTGGGCGGTCGCGGGAAAGGCGGCCGCGGGCAGATGTCTCAGCGCCCTGTTGGCGGCGGAGCGCAGCGCCCTCGCCTCGTCGGTTCGTCCCGTCTGCGACAACGCCCACAGACGCCCGGCCTCGACTACGACGGCGTCATGCCCCTCGCCCGCCAGCATCCGCGCCGCCACCTGCATGGGGCCGACGTAGAAGGCGTCCAGGTCGTGCGGCTCGCCGTGCACCCGTCCGATGTGAGCCTCGATCAGGGCGTCGAACGGCGCGCGGTCCAGCCCGTGGCGAGCAACCGCAGCGGTCAGGGCCTCCAGCACCGGATGGCCGACGCGCGGGGTATTGGAAAAGACGCCCTCCATCTGCTCGGCCCACCATGTGTAGCGCATCTCTGCCAGCATGGGCTGGGTGACGCGGGTGGGAATGGCCAGCAGCTCCGCCTCAAGGGCGTAGAGGGCGATCAGGTCCGCGCGCGCCTGAACATCGGCCACGAACCGGCTGGACAGCCAGCGGTCGGGGTCGGCGGCGCGGACCTGGGAGTCGAGATCAACAGTCATTCCGCAAGGCCATCGGCCATTGCGGCGGACGGTGCAAGCCTCAGCCGAACAGGGTCTGATACATGGCCATCGAGGTCAGCATCGGCAGCGACAGCAGCAGGTTGGTGCGGCTGCCGAGCATGGCAATGCGCGCGGCCTTGGCCTTCTTGTCGTCGTCGACGGCGATGATGCCCAGCGCGCGCTTCTGGTTCGGCCAGATCACGCCCCAGACGTTCAGGAACATGACGATGGCCAGCCAGACGCCGATCCCCATCAGGGTGAACTGCTGGTCGCCCGCGTTCAGGCCGCCGGCCAGGCCGAAGGTCAGGACTTCATGGGCATAGACGTGGCCGCGTGTGAACAGGACCGCGATCCCCGCCAGCACCGTCACCAGCGCCGACCAGCGGAACCAGAACAGGGCCTCAGGCGCGATGTGCTTGCTGATGGCGGGCTTCAGCTCGGCCGGGATGGCGGGCATGACCCGGATCTGCACGAAGTTGAAATAGTAGAGCAGGCCGATCCACAGGATGCCGGCCACGACGTGAACCCAGCGGAAGGCCGCCTGGGCGAAGCCGAGATCGAAACCGCCCGGCGCGATGCGGCCGAAGGCGAAGATCATGACCCCCGCCAGCACGATGCTGAGCAGGAAAGTCGTTCTGAAGTTGGAAAGCAGTTTGGCCATGCGCCCCTCCCCGGGTCGGAATCAGGAAGCGTGACCTTACTCCTCCCTCCCCGCCCGGGGGAAGGAGGAGCCTTTTCAGGTAGAAGCCGACCTTAGGGGCGGCTGGCCATGCCGAACTTGACCGGCTTGGCGTCCTCGTCGATGGAGCCGCCGCGCTTGACGCCCCACAGCAGGATGATCGGCGCGCCGACATAGATCGACGAATAGGTGCCGATGACGATGCCGACCATCAGGACGATGGAGAAGCCGAACAGGGCCTCGCCGCCATACAGAGCCAGGACCGCCAGAACGCCGACGGCGGTGACGCCGGTGATGATGGTCCGCGACAGGGTCTCGTTCAGCGACAGGTCGATCACCTCGCGCAGAGGCATGGTCTTGTACTTGCGCAGGTTCTCGCGAAGACGGTCGAACACCACGACGGTGTCGTTCATCGAATAGCCGATGACGGTCAGAATGGCCGCCACGGTGTTAAGGCTGAACTCGAACCGGAACAGGACGATCAGGCCGAAGGTCAGGATCAGGTCGTGCACCAGGCCGGCCACGGCGCCGAAGCCGAACTGCGGCTCGAACCGGAACCAGATGTAGATGAACATCAGCACGATGGCCGCGCCCAGCGCCAGCAGGCCGCTGGTGAACAGCTCGCCCGAGACCTTGGAGCCGACGACGCTGACGCCCGAGTACTTCACCTCGCCGACCGCTTCGTCGATCGCCTTCTCGACCCGGGCGACGACGGCGCTCTGGCCTTCGTCCTCGGGGATCTGGAAGCGGACTATGGCGCTGGCGGCGCTGTCGATGCCCTGGACCTGGACGTCGCCAAGACCGAGTTCGCTGACGGCGCCGCGAACCTTGTCCAGTTCAAGCGTCTGACCGGCGGGCTTGGACACTTCCATCGAGGCGCCGCCCCGGAAGTCGATGCCCAGGTTCAGACCCGGATAGAAACAGCCGACGATCGCGGCCACGCAAAGGATCACCGAGATCACGCCCGCGATGGGCGCATATTTGACGAACCGGAAGTTCGTCTTCTGCGGAAGCAGTTTGATGAGGGGCCATCCACGCATCGCCATCACTCCGCGATCGGCAGTTTTTTGGGCTTGGCGACTTTGAGCCAATACCCAAGCAGGACCTGGGCGACCATCACCGAGGAGAACATGGAGGTGAAGACGCCGATGGTCAGCGTCCAGGCGAAGCCGCGCACGGGCCCCGCGCCGAACATGAACATGATCAGCGCCGCCACCAGGGTGGTCAGGTTGGCGTCGACGATCGTGCCCATGGCCTTGTTGAAGCCGGCGTCCATCGAGGCGATGACCGAACGACCGGCCCGCGCTTCGTCACGCATCCGCTCGTAGATCAGCACGTTAGCGTCGACGGCCACGGCGAAGGTCAGCACCAGACCGGCGATGCCGGGCAGGGTCAGGGTCGCGCCGAACAGCGACATGGCCGCGATGATCAGGATGCCGTTGAGGATCAGTCCCAGCACCGACACGCCGCCGAACAGGAAGCCGTAGGCGCCGATCATGAAGACGCAGATCAGGATGAAGCCGATGATGGTCGAGACCATGCCGGCCTGCACGGCGTCAGCGCCCAGCTCGGCGGTGACGACGCGACGTTCCTCGACCTTCAGCGGCGCCGGCAAGGCGCCCCCGTTCAGCAGGTTCACCAGTTCGGCGGCCGACTGGATCGAGAAGCTTCCGGTGATCTGGCCCGTGCCGCCGGTGATGGCGCCCTGAATCGTCGGGGCCGAAATCACCTTGCCGTCCAGAATGATGGCGAAGGGTTTGCCGATGTTCTGGGCGGTGGCTTCGCCGAAACGGCGCGCGCCCTGCCCGTCAAAGCGGAAATCGATGGCGGGGCGTCCGTTCTGGTCCGAACCGACGCCGGCGCGGGTCAGGTTTTCACCCGACACCAGAATGCGCTTCTTGACCAGATAGGGCGTGCCCTGATCATCGGTCAGCAGTTCGGCGTCCGGCGGCACGCGGCCGGCCATGGCGTCCTGCAGGCCATTGGCCGAGGTATCGACCATCTGGAACGTCAGTTGGGCCGTCCGGCCGACCAGACGCTCCAGCTCGGCCGGGTCGCTCTGGCCCGGCGCCTGGACCACGATCCGGTCAGCGCCCTGACGAGTGATGGCGATTTCCTTGGTGCCCGAGCTGTCCAGACGACGGCGCACGACCTCGATGGACTGATCCACCGCCGTGGCGCCCATGCCGTTCAGCGTGGCGTCGGTGAAGGCGAAGCGAATACGGTTTCCGCTCAGACGCGTGGCCGTGCGGTCCGGCTGGCCGGTTGCGGCCGCGCCCGTCTGCGCCAGGGTGCGAAGTTCGGTCAGAGCCGTGTCGAACTGGCCGGGGTCGGTGATCGTGACCACTACGCCGCCCGCTTCGCGCTGCATGGCGCCGATGTTGATCTGCTGTTCGCGCAGGGCGACCCGCACGTCTTCCATCAGATTGGTGACGCGCTTGTTGCGCATCTCCGGAACGTCGACCTCCAGCAGGAGGTAGGAGCCCCCTTGCAGATCAAGGCCCAGGTTCAGGCCGTTCTTGGGCAGCCAGCCGGGCAGCGCGTCGCGCTGCGCCTGGCTGAGCACGCTCGGGAAGGCCAGCAGCAGCCCGACAACGAGCGACAGCACGACCAGGGTGACTTTCCAGCGCGCTAGCTGAATCATGTCAGGGCTCTATTTCGGGCGGGCGTCAGCGGCGAGAAGCCGCTCAGCCCTTGTCGTTGGCGGCGATGGCGGTGCGGTTGCGCACTTCGGCGATCATCGCCTTGACCACGCGGACGTTCACGCCCTGCGAGATCTCGACCATGGCCTCGGCGTCTTCGACGCGGGTCACCTTGCCGACCATGCCGTTCGACAGGACGACCTCGTCGCCGCGCTTGACGCCGGCGATCAGGGCCTGGTGAGCCTTCATCCGCTTTTGCTGCGGGCGGATCATCAGGAAGTAGAACAGGATGAAGATTGCGACGATCGGTGCGATCTGCACCACGATGGCCATCAGGCCGCCTTCGGAACCAGTAGGCATGGAAACTCCCCGAACCGGGCCGACCTTGAACGGGGGCCCCATAAGAAATTGAGGCGCGGAACCTAGGGTGAGCCGTGCCGATTTGCAACGCGGCCTAATGCCGAGGCGTCACAGGCGATGCCGCCCGGACACGCCGGGCGGATCATGTTCAGCGCGGCAGAACGCTCAAGGGATCGACAGCGACCGGATCATCGCCGCGCATCTGGCGCGTTTCGAGGTGGATCGAGGGCCGTCCGTCGCCCGCCGTCAGGCCCACCGTGCCGATAGCCTGGCCCGCGCGAACCTCGGCGCCGTCACGTACCGTCGCCGAGCCCAGATGGCCGTAGACCGTGCGCCACCCGTCGCGGTGGATGATCAAAATCGTCAGCCCCTGCCCCGGCAGATCATCGCCCACATAGGCGACACGTCCCGCCGCGACGGCCTTGACCTCGGTCCCGGCCGAGGCGCCGATGTTGATGCCGTTGTTCCGCTCGCCCATGCCGACCGGGCCGAAGCGACGCAGGATGTCGCCGCGCACCGGCCACTGCATCACCAGGGCCTGCCCCACGGCCGCGCCCTTCACCGGCGATGCCGGCGTCGAGGACGTAACCGCCGGCGCCCGCGACGGCGGCAGGGCCGCGTTGCCGCTGGGCGGCGGCGGGGGCGGCGGCGCCACACCGTTGTTGGGGGTTCGCACGCCCACGGGCGATGCGCCGGTCGCATAGGGGTCGGAGCCGGTGTCCACAGCGCTGTCCGGCAGGACGATACGCTGGCCCGAAGTGATGGCGCCGCGCGGCCCCAGGCCATTCAGGTCGATCAGGGTCTGGACGGGGGTCTGGAAGCGACGCCCTACGCCCGAAATGGTGTCGCCCGGCTGAATGACATAGGTCGCCCCCGGCATGCTGGTCGCGCCTGCAGCCGGCGGCGTCACAGTGATGGGGGCCCCGGTCGAGGGATAGGCCGGACCGCCGGCGGGCGGCAGACCGCCGCCCTCGATGCTGCCCGACGGCGCGCGCGGCCCCTGCTCCTCATAGGGACGCGCGGGCGGCGGGGTCTGCGGCTGCGACGGCTGGGCGTAGTAGGGATTGTTGTTCGGATAGGCGCCCGGCTGCTGCGGCTGAACGGGATAGCCGCCCTGCCCGCCGACCGGCATGGGACGCGTCGAATAGCGCGGCTCGTTCGGATAGGTCGAACACGCCGTGACCGTCAGCGCCCCGCCGACGACGACCGCCGCCCTGATCCAGCCCGTGAAGCCGCCCATGCGCCCCTCCTTCTTAACCTTGAATTGCCTTCGCCCCCGGTGTGCCCCGGATGCGCGGCCAAGCCAACCCGCCAAACAGCGCCAAAGTGGGGCGGAAAGGTTAACCGCGCGCCGAAACGCGCGCCCTTACCCCTCCTTGGCCGTGCCTTCGACCAAGGGCACGAAGCGCACTTCGCACAGGCTTTCGCGGCGGAAGCTGCCGTCGTCCTGGCCCGTATATCGGTTCAGCATCTGCACCGAGCTGCGGCCCACCGGCGCCACCAGAACGCCACCGGGCTTCAGTTGCTTCAGCAACTCCGTCGGTTCATGCGGCGAGGCCGCAGTCACCATGATCCGGTCGAAGGGCGCCTGTTCCGGCCACCCCTGCCCGCCGTCGCCGTGACGGGTGAAGACGTTGTCGACGCCCAGAAGCTTCAGCTTATGCTCGGCCTCGGTCAGCAGGCTCTTGTAGCGTTCCACCGAATAGACGAAGCGCGCCAGGCGGCTGAGCACCGCGCACTGATAGCCGCTGCCGGTGCCGATCTCGAGCACGCGGTGGCGCGGCTGGACGTCCAGCGCCTGGGTCATCAGGCCGACGATATAGGGCTGGCTGATCGTCTGGGCGCAGTCGATCGGCAGGGCCTGGTCCTCCCAGGCCTGATCGAGGAACTTCTCGTGGACGAACAGCGAGCGGTCGATGGATTCCATCGCCTTCAGCACCCGCGCGTCGGTCACCCCCTGCCGCCGCAGCGACAAGATCAACCGGCCCGCGCGGTCGTCCGACAGGCTCATTTTTCCAGCGGTCCCTTGGGGGGCGCGCCGCCCAGCACCTTCTTTAGGTCGTTGACGCTTCGCATGTGCGTCAGATCGATATGCAGCGGCGTAACCGAGATGCGGCCCTCGTCCATGGCCCTCAGGTCGGTGCCCTCGGCGTGTTCCTGCGGCGCGCCGCGGAAGGCCATCCAGTAGTAGTCGCGGCCGCGCAGGTCGGTGCGGCGAATGGCGTGCATCTCGCCGATGTCGCGGAAGCCCTGCTTGGTCACCTCGACCGCCTTGACCAGTTCCGGGGGCAGCTTGGGGAAGTTGACGTTCATGACCACGCCGTCCTCCCACTTCTGCTCCAGCAGCCTGGCGATGATGCCGGGCGCAAAGGCCTCGGCCGTCTCCCAGTGGGCGACCACGTCATCGTGGAAGCGTTCCAGCGACTGCGACAGGGCGATGGAGCGGATGCCGAAGGCCATGCCCTGAAGCGCGCCGGCCACCGTGCCGGAATAGCTGACGTCCTCGCCGACGTTGTGGCCGCGATTGACGCCCGACAGCACCAGATCGGGCCGCTCGGGCATCAGGTCGTTGACCGCCAGGATGACGCAGTCGGTCGGCGTGCCGGTCACGGCGAAGCGCTTGTCGCCTAACTGGTTGACGCGCAGCGGCTCGGTCAGGGTGATCCCCCGCCCCTTGGCCGACTGCTCGGTCTGGGGCGCGACGATCCAGACGTCGTCCGACAAGGTGCGAGCAATCTTTTCAAGGCATTCAAGGCCTTCCGCCTCGATGCCGTCGTCATTGGTAAGAAGGATACGCATTACTTGGAAACCGAACCCACCGTGGTCAGGCCGCCCATATAGGGCAGCAGCGCGTTCGGCACGGCGATCGAGCCGTCCTCCTGCTGATAGTTCTCCATCACCGCGACCAGGGTGCGGCCGACCGCCAGGCCCGAGCCGTTCAGGGTGTGCAGGAACTCGGTCTTCTTCTCGCCCGCGCGCTTGAACCGGGCGTCCATGCGCCGGGCCTGGAAGTCGCCGCAGTTCGAGCAGGAGCTGATCTCGCGATAGGTGTTCTGCGACGGCAGCCAGACCTCGAGGTCATAGGTCTTCTGCGCCGAGAAGCCCATGTCGCCCTTGCACAGCAGCACCTTGCGATAGGGCAGCTCCAGCGCCTGCAACACCGCCTCGGCGCAGCCGGTCATGCGCTCATGCTCGGCCTCCGAGTCCTCGGGACGGCAGATGGAGACCATCTCGATCTTGGAAAACTGGTGCTGGCGGATCAGGCCGCGCGTATCGCGCCCCGCCGACCCGGCCTCGGCCCGGAAGCAGGGCGTCAGGGCCGTCAGACGCATGGGCTCCGCCACCTCGTCTTCGCCCAGGATCTGCTCGCGCACAAGGTTGGTCAGGGAGACTTCGGCGGTGGGGATCAACAGATGCTCGCCCGAACGGAACAGGTCTTCCTCGAACTTCGGAAGCTGGCCCGTGCCAAACATGGCGTCGTCCTTGACCAAGTAGGGCGGCGCGACTTCCAGATAGCCGTGCGTGCCGGTCTGCAGGTCCAGCATGAACTGACCGATGGCGCGTTCCAGACGCGCCAGCTGGCCCTTCAGCACGGCGAAGCGCGAGCCGGACATCTTGGCGGCGGCTTCAAAGTCCAGCAGGCCCAAGGCCTCACCCAGGTCGGCGTGATCCTTGGCCGGACCGGTCGTGCGGGGTTCGCCCCATTTCAGGACCTCGACGTTGTCGTTCTCGTCAGCGCCGTCCGGCACGTCAGCGGCGGCCAGGTTCTTCAGACCCGCCAGAAGATCGCGCAGTTCGGCGCCCTTGGCGGCTTCAGCCTCGCCCGCTTCGGTGATCTCGGCCTTCAAGGTTTCGACCTCGGCCTTCAGCCGGTCGGCCTCGGCCATGTCCTTCTTGCCCATGGCGGCTCCGATGGCCTTGGAGGCGGCGTTGCGCCTGGCCAGGGCTTCCTGACCCGTGGTCTGGGCGGCGCGCAGGTCGACGTCCAGCGCCAGAATGCGGGCCACCACGTCTGCGGCGTCCTCCACCCCGCGCGACGACCAGCCGGCGACGAAGGCTTCGGGGTTGTCGCGGATGGCTCTGATGTCGTGCATGGCGTCAATCTTCGGACGTTCGAGAAGAAGCCGAAGGCTGTAACGCCCCGAGCGGAGTCGGGCAAACCCCTAAGCGCCTTCTCCTCCGCCTGATGCCGTCATCCCGGACGCCTCGCAGAGGTGATCCGGGACCCAGGGGGCGGATTTCAAACGCGACAGGCCCCGTATATCTTTGACGCCTGGGTCCCGGATAGCGGCTGCGCCGCTTCCGGGATGACGGCAGGTGGGCGTCAGCGCTTCGCGGTCACCTTGATCTCCACGCCAATCGCCTTGGACACCCAGTCCCCGCCCGCGTCGGACATCATGCCGAGGTCCAGCGCGGTGCGGTCCAGCTCCAGCTTGCCGGCCACCGTCGCCACGCCATTCGCCTCGTCGAAGGTGAAGGGCAGGACCACCGGCACGGTGACAGTCTTGATCCGCAGCGTCCCCGTCGCCTCGTAGCGGTCGCCGCCCAGGGCCTTGAACGTCGTCGCCTCGAACCGCGCGGTCGGATAGGCGCTCGGGTCGAACCATTCGGCGCCGCTCAGGCTGCCTTCCTGCGTCGCGTCGCCGGTCTTGGCCGTGCCGGTCTTGACCAGAACCACGGCCCTGGAGCCCGCCAGATCGGCCGGATCAAACCAGACCTGACCCTCCCACTGCTCGAACCGCCCCTTGAAGGCCTTGCCCGCGTGGGTTCCGGTGAATTCGATGCTCGAGGCCGCCGGGTCGATGGTCCAGGCCGTCGCCGTCCCCGGCGTGATCGCCGCCTCGGCCTGAGCAGGCGCCGCCGCAACGTGCGCCTTGCCCCCTGCCCCGTCGGCCAGCGGCGCGGGCTTGGCCGCGATGCCGCCCGCGACCGCCAGGGCGGCGATGAAACCCAGACCGGCCAGACGCTCGGTCCGGCGCAGCAGGGGCTTGGGCTCCGGCGCAATCCGCCCCTCACCATGCTTCAGCACCGGGATCATGTGGGCCAGAACCCCGTCGCGATTGATGAACTGGTGCTTCAGCGCCGCCCCGACGTGCAGGGCGATCAGCACGACCGCGCCCCAGGCCATCAGGCTGTGCGCCCCCATAGCTTGGTAGGCCACAGCCCGGCGCAGCCCCGCCGCCGCCTCGCCGATAAAGGGCAGGTGCGGCACGGTGAACAGGCCGAACCAGCTGGTCGCAACCGCCAGCGGCGTATCCGTCGCCACGGCCCAGCCCGCCGAGACATACACCCATCCGGTCAAAGGCAGGGCCAACATCAGGCCATAGAAGGCCGCATGGGTCGCCCGCGCCGCGAACGTCTCCCAGGTCTTCATCTCCGCCGGCATCCCCGGCGTCCGGTGCGTCAGTCGCCAGACCAGACGCAGGGCCGTCAGCGCCAGGATCAGAAAGCCCACCGACTTGTGGATCTGGAACACCCGATAGGCCAGCGCCTGCTGCCCCGGTTCGTTGATCGCCTCGCTCATCCACCAGCCCATCGGGATCATGGCGATGATGGCGACCGCGATGGCCCAGTGCAGGGCGATGGCGACGGGCGTGTAGCGGTTGGCGGGCATCACAAACTCACAAAATACATCCGTCATCCCGGACGCTCTGCAAGAGCGATCCGGGACCCAGACGGCAGAGCTCAAACGCCGTAGCCCTGAGCTCCTATCCGACGCCTGGGTCCCGGATCAGCCTGTCGGCTGTCCGGGATGACGGCAGAGGGGTCAGAAATCAGGCGGCCGGTGCGGCCGGAGCCACCTGCTGCAGGAACTCGGCGTCAAAGCGAATGGTGACCTCGTCGCCCACCGGGCCCAGCGCCATGCCGAAGTCGGTGCGCTTGAACTTGCCTTCAGCCGCGAAGCCGAGGGTCGGCACCTGCATGAAGGGGTGCTTCTCGATCTCGCCGTTGAAGGTGGCGTCCAGCGTCACCGGCTTGGTCACGCCCAGGAAGGTCAGGTCGCCCGTCACCTTGGCCGTGCGCGGACCGGTCAGCTCGACCTTGGTCGACTTGAAGGTGATCTGCGGGAAGGCGCCGGCGTTCAGGAAGTTCTTGTTCTTTGCAATGTCCTCGCTCCAGGTCTTGAAGCCCGAACCCGCGTGGGTGCCGGTGTAGTCGCCCGGGTAGTTGGCGTCGACCGAGGCCGGGTCGATGCTGACCTCGACCGAGCTGTTGGCCAGGTTGGCCGGGTCCAGGGTGATCCTGGCGTCGAACTTGTTGAAGCGGGCCGTGTAGTTGGAAATCGTGTTGTGACCGATCGACCACTGCAGCGAGGCGTGGGTCGGGTCCATGACATAGACGCCGGCCGGGGCCTTCAGCTCGACCGGGGCGGTCGAGGCGGCGTCAGCGGCGGGCGCACCCGACTTGTCGGCGGCGGGGCTGCAGGCGGCCAGCAGGGCGGCGGCCGAAACGGCCAGGATGGCGGCTTTGATCTTCATGGGGAGGACCTCGTTGATTGTTCAGGACTGGACACGAGGCCCAGAAACGGTTGCTCTGTCCGTCGGCGCGCCGCTCGGACTGCAACAGTATAAGTTGCGATTACAGCGCTTCAAGCCCCGTTCGTGCAAAAATGCGGATTGAGGTGCGCCCTGCGCGCCGCCCGCCTATCTTGCGACTCACATGCCCATTCGTCGTCTCCCCCCCGAAACCGTCAACCGCATCGCCGCCGGCGAGGTGGTGGAACGCCCCGCCAGCGCCATCAAGGAACTGGTCGAGAACGCGCTGGATGCGGGGGCCTCGCGCGTCGAAATCCAGGCGGACGGCGGCGGCCTGACCCGCATCCTGATCGCCGACGACGGCAAGGGCATTCCAAAAGACGAGCTGCCTCTGGCGGTCGAACGTCACGCCACCTCCAAGCTGGAGCCTGACGACGCGGGCGACGTGGACCTGCTGCGCATCCACACCCTCGGCTTTCGCGGCGAGGCCCTGCCCTCCATCGGCTCGGTCGCCCGCCTGACCATCACCACCCGCGCCCGCGACGAGGCCGACGCCTGGGCCGTCACCGTCGATGGCGGCGATCAGCGCCCGGTGGCCCCCGCCGGCTTCCCTGGCCCGCACGGCGCCCGGGTCGAGGTCCGCGACCTCTTCTACGCTACCCCTGCCCGGCTGAAGTTCATGAAGTCCGAGCGGTCCGAGGCCATGGCCATCTCGGAAGAGATCAAGCGTCAGGCCATGGCCCACGAAGCCGTCGCCTTCACCCTGTCGCTGGACGGCAAGGTGACGCTGCGCCTGCCCGCCGAGCATCCGGGCTTCGAAGGCCGCCTGAAACGCCTAGGCGCCCTCTTGGGCCGCGACTTCGAAGCCAACGCCCTGCTGATCGACCAGGAGCGCGACGGCGTGCGCCTGTCCGGCTATGCGGGCCTGCCCACCTATTCGCGCGGCAATGCGGCGCACCAGTTCCTGTTCGTCAACGGCCGCCCGGTGCGCGACCGCCTGCTGCAGGGCGCCCTGCGCGGCGCCTACGCCGACTTCCTGGCCCGCGACCGGCACCCGGCGGCGGCGCTCTTCCTCGACATCGATCCGCTCTACGTCGACGTGAACGTCCACCCCGCGAAAGCAGAAGTCCGCTTCCGCGATCCGGCCCTGGTGCGCGGCCTGATCGTCGGCGCCCTGCGTCACGCTCTGCACGCGGCGGGCCACCGCGCCTCGACCACGGTCGCCGCCGACGCCCTGTCCGGGTTCAGACCGCACACGGGCGAGGCGCTTTACAGCCCCTCTTCGCCCTCGGCCCAGTCGTTCGGTCAGGCTGCGCCGGGCTGGAGCGGCTGGCAGGGCTGGTCGCAACCGGCCGCCGCCGCCCAGAACCTGCCGGGCCTGAACGAACGTTCCGCCCGCGTCGAGCACACCTGGAGCGGCGAAGCCGCCGACCCCAGCTTCCGCACCCTGGGCCAGATCCAGGCCGAGCACGCGGGCCAGATCGCACCCGGCGCCCAGGCCCCCGCCGACCTGATCGACTATCCCCTCGGCGCCGCGCGCGCTCAACTGCACGGCACCTATATTGTCGCCCAGACCCGCGACGGCCTGGTCGTGGTCGATCAGCACGCCGCCCACGAACGCCTCGTCTATGAGCGGATGAAGAGCCAGATGGCGACCGGCGCCGTCACCCGTCAGGCCCTGCTGACGCCCGAGGTGGTCGAACTGGACCCCGCCGAGGCCGAGCGCGTCGCCGCCAAGGCCGAGGAACTGGCCGAGATGGGTCTGATCGTCGAAGCCTTCGGCGTCGGCGCGGTACTGGTGCGCGAAACCCCCGCCCTGCTCGGCGACACCGATGTTCAGGGCCTGATCCGCGACATCGCCGACGACCTGAGCGAACACGGCGCCGCCCTGTCGCTGAAGGAGCGTATGGCCGAGGTCTGCGGCACCATGGCCTGCCACGGCAGCGTCCGCGCCGGCCGCGTCCTTTCCGCCCCCGAAATGAACGCCCTGCTGCGCCAGATGGAGGCCACGCCCCACTCCGGCCAGTGCAACCACGGCCGCCCGACCTACGTCGAGCTGAAGCTCAACGACCTCGAGAAGCTGTTCGGGCGGCGGTGATCCGGCCCACACAAACCCGCTCATCCCGGCGAAGGCCGGGACCCAGATTGTAAGACTCAGGTCTGATAGATCTTGCCGCAGCAGGCCTTTCAACCAACCGCGACGTTTGCATCTGGATCTCGGCCTTCGCCGGGATGAGCGAAAAGAGGTTCCATGTCCCCCTCCGTCCTCTTCGTCTGCCTCGGCAACATTTGTCGCTCGCCGCTGGCCGAGGCCGCCTTCCGCGAAGAGGCCCGCCGCCTGAAGCTGGACGTCATTATCGATTCCGCCGGCACCGGCGGCTGGCACGTCGGCGAACCGCCCGATCCGCGCGCCCAGGCCGTGGCTCGCAAGAACGGCGCCGACATCGCCGCCCTGCGCGGGCGTCAGGTGAAACCCGCCGACTTCCGCCGCTTCACCCACATTGTCGCCCTGGACGAGGACAACCTCGCCAACCTGCGCCGCCTCGCCCCGCCCGACGCCACGGCGAACCTCAGCCTGCTGCTGGACCACGTCCAAGGCCGTGAAGGCCAACCCGTCGCCGATCCCTACTTCGGCGACGACGACGGCTTCGACCTCACTTGGGCCGACGTGACCGCTGGCGCGCGTGGTCTGGCCCAGAAGCTGCGCCGGGGCGATTGAAACCGGGCCAAGGCCTCGCTATCTCTTGCCCCTCATCCGTTGGGACTGTTTATGTCTGAGAATGTGTTCACGGCCTGAGGCCCGGACGCTGAAAACCCGTCCGAGGCCGTCCGTACCGCCCCGCGTCTGAATGATCGACGCCGGGCGCACGCTGACGCCTGTCCCGGACAATCTGAAATGAACATCTCCCGTGCGGAACAACGCACGCTCCACGCCCTGGCTCAGGGCGGTCGCATCCTGCTGGAACGCGACGATCAGGGCCGCATCATCGCCGCCCGCTGCTTCACCCGCGAAGGCTGGGTGCTGGACGGCTGCGATCTCGAGCAATGGCGCAGCCTGAAACGCAAGGGCGTCATCAAGTCGCGCAACGGCGGCCCCTATGTCGTCAATCGCGACGGGCTGAGCCGCCTGCGCAGCCAGTTGGACAACCGCGTCTCAGGGCGCGGTTTCTAGAACCCTGAGGAAGAGGACGCGTGCGGCGCCATAGTCGCGCGCGTCCAGACGCTCATAGCCCGGCGTGTCGATGTCGGGCTCGTCGGAGCCGCGCTCGAACACCACGATGGCGCCGGGCTTGAGCCACTGGCCCTCGCGCAGCCGCTGCAAGGTTTGTTCGCCCAGGCCTTTGGCGTAGGGCGGATCGAGGAAGGCCAGATCGAAGGCCTCGCCCACCGAGCCGGGACGTTCGCCCAGGTCGATGGCGCTGCGCCGATGCACGCGGGCCCGGCCGAACAGGCCATAGGCGTCCATGTTCTCGCGGATCACGCCACGCGCGCCGTCGTCGATCTCGACGAACAGGGCGAAGGCCGCGCCGCGCGACAGGGCCTCAAAACCCAGAGCCCCCGACCCGGCGTAGATGTCCATCACCCGCAGGTCGTGCAGATTCTCGCCCCAGGAAGCGTGTTCCAGCACATTGAAGATGGCCTGACGCGCCCGATCCGATGTCGGGCGCGTATTCTGGCCCTCGGGCGCGATGATGGCGCGCCCCTTCAGGCTGCCGGCGACGATCCGCATATTCAGCCTTCTCCCGGCGCGTACATGGCCTCGACCTCCGCGCCGGTCAGACGCGGGCGGTCGCCGGCGAAGTCGTAGTTGGCGGGCTTGGAGTCGATATAGATCTCGTCCTCGAAGGGGAAGACCGAGGGATCGTCGAAGGCCTGGACAGAGACCATGGTCATGCCGCCCGCCTTCAGGCGCCAGAACAGGCCCGAGCCGCAGGCCGGGCAGAACTGACGCTCCGCCCATTCCGACGAGTCATAGGTGGCGACGGGACCGGCGACCTCGACGCTGTCGCCGCAGTTGACGCTTAGCGACACCCCGCCCGAAATCCGGCGACAGTTCTCGCAATGGCAGGCGTGCATGCCGCCCTGCGGCGCGGCGGTGAAGGTCACCGCCCCGCACAGGCAACGGCCCGCCAGACGCGCGCCCCCCTTGGCCTCGACCATGGTCTGCCCTCCGTCCACCCCTTAGCCGCGGTCGCGCGGACCGCCGCGACCGCCCGAAGGCTTGCCGCCGAAGGGTTTGCCGCCGCCGGGGCGCGAGCCGCCACCCGGCTTGCCGCCGAAGCCGCCGGGCTTGCCGCCCGAACGCGGTTTGAAGTCCCGCTGGGGCCGATCGCTGAAGCCGCCTTCGCGCGGCTTGAAGTCGCGCTGCGGACGGTCGCCGCCCGAGCGCGGCGCACCGTCGCGGGGCTGGAAGTCCCGCTTCGGACGATCGCCGAAGCCGCCTTCACGCGACTTGAAGTCACGCTGCGGGCGGTCGCCGTCTGCACGCGTGGCGCCGTCGCGAGGCTTGAAATCACGCTTGGGACGGTCGCCAAAGCCACCTTCACGCGGCTTGAACCCGCCCTTGGCGCCGTCGCGCGGCGCGCGGCGGTCGTCGATGAACTGGTCGCTGCGAGGCTCGCGGCTGAACGGCCGGCGCGGACGATCCGACCACTCGCCGCCCTGGGCGGCTTCAGGCCGGGCGCGCGGCTTGAAGGTCTTGGTGTGCTCGAACTTCGGCGTCGCCTTGGCCCAGCCCTCCTTCTTGGCGGGCCGTTCGCGGCGGTCGACCGCGTTGGCCTGCGCCTCCGTGGCGGCGCGGACGCGGCTGGGCTTGCGCGAAGGATCCGACATGGCCGACCCCGACTTGCCCGTCACGATCGGCGACGAGGTGCGGCGACCGGGGATCGGCGCGGGGGTCGAGACCGTGTTGCCCGTCGGCAGGTTCTCGGGTCGGATGTGGTCGGCCAGCATCTCGCGGATCACGCGCGGACCGACTTCCTCGACCGCGCCCACCGGCAGGGTGCCGAGCTGGAACGGGCCATAGGCCAGACGGATCAGACGGTTCACGGTCAGGCCAACCGACTCCAGAACCTTGCGGACCTCGCGGTTCTTGCCTTCGGTGATCGAGACGCTGATCCACAGGTTGGCCGACGACTTCTCGCCCTCGCCCTTCTCCTTGGCCTTGTCGATGGTCGCTTCCATCGGGCCGTAGTGGACGCCGTCTATGGTGCAGCCAGTCTTCAGCTTGTCCAATTGCTCCTGGGTGATGCGGCCACGGGCGCGCGCCCGATAATGACGCACCAGGGCCGTATCCGGCATTTCCAGCGCCCGGCTAAGCTCGCCGTCGTTGGTCAGAAGCAGCAGGCCCTCGGTGTTCAGGTCGAGACGTCCGACCGAGATCACGCGCGGCAGGCCGCTGGGCAGGGCGTCGAACACGGTCGGGCGGCCCGCCGGGTCGTTGTGGCTGGTGATCAGGCCGGCCGGCTTGTGATAGCGCCAGACGCGCGTCGCCTGGGCCGAGCCCATCGGCTTGCCGTTGACGGTGATCACGTCGTCGCGTGTCACCAGGGTCGCCGGCGTGTCCAGAATACGGCCGTTGACCGCGACCTTGCCCAGGCCGATCAGGCGCTCGACCTCCCGGCGCGAGGCGATGCCGGCGCGGGCCATGGCCTTGGCGATTCGCTCGCTGCGCAGCGGAGCAGCCGGTTCTTTCGCGGTTTTCGGGCCGCCCTTGCCGGCGCCCTTGGCGAAGGGCTTGTCGCCGCGATCGTCCTTGCGGTCGCCGCGCGGCGGGCCTTTGCGGTCTCCGAAGCCGCCCTTGTCCGGGCGCGCGTCGGCGAATTTACGGGGGCCGCGCGGGCCGTCATCTTGACGGGAGCGGGGCTTCTTGTCGTTGTCTTTGGGATGGCGATCCATGATGAGCGGTTCATGAGCATGGCGCTCGACTTGGCGCAAGCGGCGGCGCAAGCGGGCGAAGTGCCCGTGGGCGCGATAATTGTCGACGAAATCACCGGCGAAGTGCTTGGCCGTGGGCAAAACGGCCCCATAACCGCCCATGATCCGACAGCTCATGCCGAAATCGTCGCCCTGCGAGATGCGGCGGCGAAGTTGCAGAATTATCGCCTTACGGACCTCACCCTCTATGTCACCCTGGAACCCTGCGCCATGTGCGCGGGCGCGATCAGCCACGCCCGCATCGGTCGCGTGGTCTGGGGGGCGGACGATCCCAAGGGCGGCGCGGTGATCCACGGCGGGCGCTTCTTCGACCAGCCGACCTGTCACTGGCGACCGACGACCGAGGGCGGGGTTCTGGCCGAGCCCGCTGCGAACGCCCTGCGCTCCTTCTTCCGGGCGCGACGCGGAACACGCGCCGCAGCGGGGCGTTGACGCGATAAGCTTGACCTTGGAGGCCCCCGCTTGTCGCACCTGCTCCTTCGCGCCGCTCCGGCCTTCATCCTGACCGCCCTGGTCGCCGCCTGCGGGCCCGAGCCTCGCGAAGCCCCCACCGACGGCGACGCCGTGCGCGAACGCGCAGTCGAAGCCCAGACCGCCCGCAAACGCACCGGGGCTGAGCTTCAGGACCGCGCCCTGAACCGCGTCATCCGCACCGTCTATCTGTGCAACAACAGCGAGCGCCTGTCGGTGGATTTCGACAACCCGCGCCGGATGGCGACGGTGCGCAACTCGTCCGGCGAGGCCGTCGACCTGTTCCAGGAACGCGCCGCCGACGGCATCTGGTATCGCGCCAGCGGTTACGAGCTGCGCGGCAAAGGCGTTCAGGCGACCTGGACCGCCGATGGGCGCGAACCGACCGAATGTCGGGCCGTGGACTAGGCGAAGGTCGCCAGCCGCTCGTCCAGCCGACGCCGCACCTCGGGCCAGTCTTCGTCCAGCACCGCGAACTGCGCCGTGTCGCGCACGCGTCCGGTCCAGGTGATCTTATGCTTCTTCAGCACGCCCTCCTCGCGCGCGCCCAGCTTGCGGATGGCGGCCGCGCTGGCCGTGTTCAGGGCGTCTGTGATGATCTCGACCCGCACCGCCCCCGCGTCGAAGGCATGGCACAGCAACAGCCGCTTGCACGCCGGATTGACCGGCCCGCCCCGCGCCTCAGGCCGATAGAAGGTGGAGCCGACCTCGCAGCGCCGATGCTCGGGCTTGATCTCATAGAGGCTGGTCGTGCCGACCACCGCCCCGTCGCTGATCCGCCGCACGGCGAAGGCGATGCGCGAGCCGATGGCCACGGCCTTCAGCGCCGCCGCCCACCAGCCGTCGAAATGCTCGCCGTAAGCCGCGCCGACCATGCCGCTCCAAGCCTCGGGATCGCAATCCAGGGCCGCCCTCACCTCGCCCTCCAGCGCCGCCGTGAACGGCTCCAGCCGGACGAAACGGTCCTCCAGAACGACGGGGCTCAGCTTCACGCGGCCGCGCCTTCCTCGATCAGGAAGGCCCGCACCGCCTTGGCGTCCACGCCCTTGTCGGTGAAGGCGTCGCCGATGGCTCGCGCCAGGATCAGGGTCAGCCGCCCGCCCTCGGCCTTCTTGTCCCCCGCCATCCGCCCGATCAGGGCGTCGGCGTTGAAGACCTGTTCGACGTCGGCCAGCCGCGTCGGCAGACCCGCCGCCCTGATCCCCGCCTCGGCCTTGTCGGCGTCCGCGACTGAACATAGCCCCTGACGGGCCGAGAACCGGAAGGCCATGGCACAGCCCAGGGCCACCGCCTCGCCATGGGTCAGGGCGTCGCCAAAGCCCAGTTCGGCCTCCAGCGCGTGTCCGAAGGTGTGACCCAGATTCAGCAGGGCGCGCCTCCCCGTCTCCTTCTCGTCCTCGCCGACGATCTGGGCCTTGATCTCGACCGATCGGATGACTGCTCGCTCCAAGGCGTCGGGATCGCCCTCGGCGCCCGCCTTCCCTTCTCCGCCCAGCCAGTCAAAGAAGGCGGCGTCGCAGATCAGCCCGTGCTTCAACACCTCGGCCCAGCCCGAACGCACCTGTCTCACCGGCAGGGTGGCCAGGGCCTCGATGTCGGCCAGCACCAGTCGCGGCTGATGGAAGGCGCCGATCAGGTTCTTGCCGCGCGGCGTGTCGATGGCCGTCTTGCCCCCGACCGAGGAATCCACCTGGGCCAGCAAGGTCGTCGGAACCTGCACGAAGTCGATGCCGCGCATGAACAGGGCCGCCGTCAGCCCGGCCAGATCGCCCACGACGCCGCCGCCCAAAGCCACGACCAGACTCTTGCGATCCAGCCCCTCGGCCAGCAGCCGGTCCAGCACCGCCTGAAGCTGTTCGAACGACTTGGACGCCTCGCCCGCCGGAACCGTCACAACGCCTGTCGCCAGCCCCGCAGCCTCCAGCGAGGCGCGCACCGTCTCGCCGTGAATGGCCGCGACGGTCTCGTCGCTGACGATGAAGGCCCGCGTGGGCTTCAGGGCTCCAACCCGCGCGCCCGCCTCTTTCAGCAGCCCCCGCCCGACCACGACCTCATAGGCGGCGAAGCCCTCGCCCCCGACCGGGATCGTCGTCGTCATTTCTGCCTCTCCTCGCGGGCGTGGCGCCGCAGTTCTCGAATGATCGCCTCGACCGCCTGGCCGTGCGAGCCGCCGCCGACGTCCACCGTCAGATCGGCCTCCGCATAGATGGGATAGCGGGCCTCGGCCAACTGGCTCAGGGCCTCCAGCGGATCGCGTCCACGCAGCAGGGGCCGAGTGTCGCGGCGCTGCACCCGTTCGGCGATCACCTTCAGGTCGGCGCGCATCCAGACGCTGACCGAGTGCTTCTTCATCAGGGCCCGCGTCTCGGGGTTCATCATGGCCCCGCCGCCGGTCGCCAGGACGATCGGCGGGCCTTCCAGCAGACGGCGCATGATTCGCGCCTCTCCAGACCGGAACTCGGCCTCGCCCCGGCTGGCGAAGATTTCGCTGACGCTCATGCCGGCGGCGGTCTCGATCTCATGATCGCCGTCGTGGAAGGGCAGGCCCAGCCGCTGCGCCAGTCGGCGACCCACCGTCGATTTGCCCACGCCCATCAGCCCCACCAGGGTTATGGTGCGGTCGGGCGTCAAGGACGGCGACAGAGGCGAGGAATCGGGCGAGGCGTCGGCAGGCATGGTTCTGCTATTCTCTACACGACCCGGCCGTTCGCTCCACACCTGTGTTGAGCACGCCGCATGACGCCCCAGGTCGAGGCCTTTCTGGAAATGATGGCGGTCGAGCGCGACGCGTCGCCCCACACCCTGTCCGCCTATGGCCGTGACCTGGCCGACGCCGAAACCTGGCTGGGCGACGCCGGCGGATTAATGGGCGCGTCTCAGGAAGCGGTCGAAGCCTGGTTCACCGACCTGTCCCGGCGCGGCCTGTCGGCGGCCACGGCGGCGCGCAGACGCTCCTCCGTGCGTCAGTTCTACCGCTTCGCTCTCGGCGAGGGCTGGCGAAGCGACGACCCGTCCCGTCGCATCGACGCCCCCAAACAGGGCCGCAGCCTGCCCAAGACCCTCAGCCGCGACGAGATAGAAGCGCTTCTCGCCGCCGCCGGCGCCGCCGACAGCGCGGCGGGGCTGCGCCTCGTGGCCCTCGTCGAGATGGCCTATGCCTCAGGGCTGCGCGTGTCCGAACTGCTGGCGCTAAAGGTCGAGGCCGTGCGTCGCGACCCCGCCTATCTGATCGTCCGCGGCAAGGGCGGCAAGGAACGGCTGGCTCCCCTCAACGCCGCCGCGCGCGAGGCGATCAAGGCCTGGCTCGACGCCCGCGACGCCGCGCGCAAGCCGAACACGCCCGGCAGCGCCTGGCTCTTTCCCTCTCACGGCAAGACCGGCCACCTGACGCCCCGCCGCTTCGCCCAGTTGCTGGATCAGGCGGCGCTGGCGGCCAATATCGACCCTGCCCGCGTCAGCCCCCACGTCCTGCGCCACGCCTTCGCCACCCACCTGCTGGAAGGCGGCGCCGACCTGCGCGTGGTCCAGACCCTGCTGGGTCACGCCGACATCTCGACCACCCAGATCTACACCCACGTCGCCACCGACCGACTGGCCCAGGTCGTCCATTCCAGGCACCCCTTGGCGAAGGACGACTGAACCCGGCTTGCCCCACGGCGTTCCCCGCACTAGTTTCCGCCGCTTTCCGTAGCGCCAACCGCGCTTCTCCTCACGGACGCCTTATGGCCACGCACTATCTCGAATTCGAAAAGCCCATCGCCGAGCTGGAAGCCAAGATCGCGGAGCTGTCGCATCTGGCCCCGACCAGCGGCTCGTTCGAGACCGAGATCACAGCTCTTCGCAAGAAGGCCGACGCCCTGCGGGTGAAGACCTACGCCAACCTCGACCCGTGGATGCGCACCCAGGTCGCGCGCCACCCGCAGCGCCCGCACTTCATCGACTACATCGACGGCCTCTTCACCGATTTCGTGGAGTTGCACGGCGACCGTCAATTCGGCGACGACCAGGCCATCCTCGGCGGTCTGGCCCGCTTCCGCGGCCAGCCGGTCGTGGTCATGGGCCACGAAAAGGGTCACGACACCCAGACGCGCATCACCCACAACTTCGGCATGGCCCGCCCCGAGGGCTATCGCAAGGCCGTCCGCCTGATGGACATGGCCGAGCAGTTCGGCCTGCCGGTCCTGACCTTCGTCGACACCGCCGGCGCCTATCCGGGTCTGGGCGCCGAAGAGCGCGGTCAGGCCGAGGCCATCGCCCGCTCGACCGAGCGCGGGCTGACCCTGGGCGTGCCCTCCATCGCCACGGTGACGGGCGAGGGCGGTTCGGGCGGCGCCATCGCCATCGCCGCCGCCAGCCGCGTGCTGATGCTGGAGCATTCGATCTATTCGGTCATCTCGCCGGAAGGCGCGGCCGGCATCCTGTGGCGCGACGGCTCGCGCGCCAAGGACGCCGCCATGGCCATGAAGATCACCGCCCCCGACCTGATGGCGATGAAGATCGTCGACCGCGTGATCCCCGAGCCCATGGGCGGCGCCCACACCGCTCGCGACCAGGCCATCAAGTCCGTCGGCGACGTGCTGGAAGACGAGCTGAAGTCGCTGTCGTCGCTGTCGGCGGAGCAAATCCGCAAGGCCCGCGCCGACCGCTTCTACGCCATCGGCCGTCTGGGCTGATCGCTCATTGCACGGCGGCTTCGCGCCGCCGAAGCTGACGCCATGCGAATCGGTTTCTCGCCCCTCCTGAACCTCGGGGCCTTGTCATGCGCGGCATGAACGGGGTCGGCGAATCCCTGCGCGAAAGCGCGGTGTTCAACTTCGCGGGCGCGGTGACCATGGTCATCGACGATTCGCCCTTCGCCCTGGAACTGACGGCCCAGGCCCTGCTCGGCTTCGGCATCAAGGTGCGTCACGCCTGCAGCAGCGCCGCCCAGGCCATCGCCGTCCTGCGCGATCGCCCGGTCGATCTGATCCTGGTCGACTGCGAGATGCCGGGCATGAGCGGCTATGAGTTCGTGCGCTGGCTGCGCCGTTCGGGGTTGGAGCCCAACGCCTTCGCCCCGGTCATCATGACCGCCGCCCACGTGCGCCGCTCCAAGGTCAGCGAGGCCCGCGACTGCGGCGCCAACTTCCTGATCACCAAGCCGTTCAGCGCCGGGGTGCTGTTGGAGCGCATCGTCTGGGTCGCCCGCGACGCCCGCCCCTTCCTTGAAGTCGGCGACTATTTCGGGCCTGATCGTCGCTTCCACTCCGTACCTTGGGAGGGGCCCGAGCGCCGTTCCGAGGAAATCCGCAAGGCCGAATTCGAAGCCCAACGCAGAGCGTCGATCGAACTATGACCGTCATCACGCACAATCGCCGTCGTTCGCGCCTCTCAACCCTGATCGACCAGCCGGGCGGAGTCAGCGCCGGCGTCGCCTTGGCCCAGGCCAAGGCCAACCTGGCCGAGATGGCGGACCGCAGCCGCGCGGTGATCGAAGAACAGGTCTCGGCGCTGGCCGCGCTTCAGCCCGCCGCCACGCTCGAGGAGTCCAACCGCCTTCTTGATAAGGCCTACGACCATTCCAGCGCCGTGATTGACGCCGCCGGTCCTTTCGAGCTCAAGGACCTGTGCGCCGCCGCCGCCAACCTGTGCGACCTGATCGACGCCGCGCCCGAGGACAAGCCCTTCGACTGGCGCATCGTCACCGTCCACGCCCAGGCCCTGCGCCTGCTGCTGACCCTGCCGGCCGAGGCCGCAGAGGCCCGCACCCAGGTGCTGGCCAGCCTCAAGGACGTGCTGAAGGCCAAGGTCCCGGGCGGTCAGTCCGCCGACTGAATCTGGCTCTTCGCGCCGCGCGTCTGCTTGCGCCACAGGCTGGCGTATTCCCCGCCCTGACGCGCCACCAGCTCGTGATGGGCCCCGCGCTCGACGATCCGCCCGGCCTTGAGCACCAGAATCTGCTCGGCGTCGGCTACGGTCGACAGGCGGTGCGCCACCACCAGGGTCGTCCGACCCGCCCGCGCCTTTCGCAGCGTCTTCTGGATGGCGGCCTCGGTGCGGCTGTCCAGGGCGCTGGTCGCCTCGTCCAGAATGAGAATGCAGGGATTGGCCAGCAGGGCGCGGGCGATGCCCACGCGCTGACGTTCGCCGCCTGACAGCTTCAGACCCCGCTCTCCCACGCGCGTCTCCATGCCTTCGGGCAGGTCGCGGATGAAGTCGGCCAGTTCCGCCGCCTCGGCCGCCGCCCAGATGGCCGCCTCGTCGGCGTCCGGCCGGGCGAAGGCGATGTTGGCGCGGATGCTGTCGTTGAACAGGGCCACGTCCTGCGGCACCAGGGCCACCGCCGCGCGCAGCGAGGCCTGCGTCACCGATCGTGCATCATGGCCGTCGATCAGCACGCGGCCCTCCTGCGGATCCAGCAGACGCAGAGCCAGTTTGACGATCGTCGACTTGCCCGCCCCCGACGGCCCGACCAGGGCCGTGGTCGTCCCTGCCGGAACGACAAAGCTGACATCGTCCAGTCCCGCCGCCCGTGCATCGTGACGGAAGCCGACATGGTCGAACACGACCTCAGCCCCGCAGCCGCTGGCGGGACGCGGCAAAGCGACCGCCTCGGGCGCATCGGCCACCTGCGGCGCCTGACGCGTCACCTTCAGCATCTCCTCCATGTCGATGAAGGACTGACGGATTTCCCGATAGGCGAAGCCCAGGATGTTCAGCGGCGCATACAGCGAGATCATGATCAGCACCGCCGCCGTCACGTCGCCCGGCCCCATGCGACCCGCCGCCGCCTCGAACCCGGCCATCACGGCCATGATGCCCAGGCCGACGTTCATGATCAGGCCTTGGACCAGATTCAGCGTCGCCAGCGAGGTGTTGGCCTTCAGCGCCGCATCCACATAGGTCGACAGCGACCGGTCATAAGCCTCGGCCGCGCGGCCTTCGGCCCCGAACGACTTGACCGTCTCATAGTTCAGCAGGGCGTCGACCGACAGGCCCGCCGCCTCGCTGTCGGCCGCGTTCATGGCGCGGCGATGCTCCAGCCGCCAGTTGGCCATGGCGAAGGTGGCGGTCGCATAGACGGCCACCACCCCGATCGCCACCGCGCCGAAACGCCAGTCATACTTGCCGCTCAGCACCGCCGCCGCCAGCACCAGCTCGACCACGGTCGGTCCCAGATTGAACACCAGGATCCGCAGCAGGAAGTCCACGGCTCGCGAGCCGCGATCCATGGTCCGCGACAGGGCGCCCGAGCGCTTGGTCTGGTGGAAGTCCAGCGACAAGCTGAGAGCGTGGGCAAAGGTTTCGGCCGCCGTCTTGCGCTGGGCCGCCGCTCGAACTGGAGCGAACACCACGTCCGACAGCTGCGGCGTCGCGGCCGACAGGAAGCGCACCAGAGCCCAGCCCACGGCGAAGGCGGCGAAACCCCAGCCCACGGCCGCCGCCGCGCCCTGCCCCGCCGCCAGATGATTGACCGCCGCGCCCAGAATCAGAGGGGCCGCCACGCCCAGCGCCTTGCCCGCCAGTGTCAGGCCAATGGCGCCGGCGATCCGCAGATGCAGTTGCGGCGCGCCGGAACGACCAACCACGCGCAGCAGATCGCCGAGGGCCTGCAGGGTCGGCGGCGCCTCCTGCTTCACCTCGGCCTGTCCGGCGGCCATCGCCTTAACCGTGGAGTCGCCCCGTCGGCCGGATCGTTCACCGCGCATTGCCATGCTCCAGCATATGGGCCGCGCCTGGCCGGAGCGAAAGCGACATTCAGTTCAGGCTCACTATGGCTTCAAGAAGTTCATCAACCGCGCCTTCGGGCGTCGCCCAGGAACAGACGAACCGCACCGACCCGTCGTCGAACTGATAGCAGGCCCAACCTAAGGCGTTCAGTCTCTGATGCGCCTCCTCGGGCATCCGCACGAAGACGGCGTTGGATTCGACCGGATGGGCCAGGACGAAGGGCGAGCGCTCCTCGATCCCCTCGGCCAGACGCTGGGCCATCAGATTGGCGTGGGCCGCCCCGGTCTCCCAGGCGCCCGATTCCAGCAGGCCCAGGATCGGCGCCGCCAGGAACCGCCCCTTGGAGGCCGTCTGCCCGGCCTGCTTCAGCCGATTGTCGATCCGTCGTGTCAGGCTCTTGTTGAAGATGACCAGGGCCTCGGCGCAGTTGGCGCCCGCCTTGGCCCCGCCGAACACCAGAACATCGACGCCCAGACGCGGAATGTCCTTCAGGTCGAAGCCCGCCGCGACGGCGTTGGCCAGCCGCGCTCCGTCCATATGGACGCCCAGTCCCGCCAGCTTGGCGGGTTCGATCAGGTGGCGCAGTTCTTCTTCGGAATAGACCGCGCCGTATTCGGTCGCCTGGGTGACGCTGAGCGCCGCCGCCGGCTGGCGATAGCCGACCACCGGCTCCTCCAGCGCCGCGCGCAGGGCCAGCCCGTCGATCTTGCCCGAGTAGCCTGGCAATCCGATCAGGCCGACGCCATGCCCGAAGAAGCCGGGCGCCCCGGTCTCGTCTGTGCAGATATGGGCCGCATGATGCGTTAGCACCGCCTCATAGGGCTGGGCCAGCATGGAGACGGCGATGGCGTTGGCCGCCGTGCCGCTGAAGACGAAGCGCACCTCGGCGTCGGCGTCCAGCCGCTGGCGGATCTGATCCGCCGCCCGCGCCGAGATCTCGTCGGCGCCATAGGCCCGCGCGAAGCCGCCGTTGGCCGCCGCCAGGGCTTCCAGAGCGGCGGGCGCCATCCCGGCCGTGTTGTCCGATCCGAAGTCGTAACGCACGCGTCAGTCTTCCTGTTGTTCTGCCGGCGCCATGACGATGCGGGCGAATTGGGCGTCCTTGGCCGGCACTTCCACCTGATGCGGGAAGGGTATCTCGATTCCGGCGGCGTCGAGCGCCTCCTTGCCGCCCTGCATCAGGTCGGCCTGGCTCTGCCACCAGTCGGCGACATTGACCCAGGCGTGCAGGGTGACCTCGACCGAGCTGTCCAGCAGGGCCGTCACGCCCGTCCAGGGCGTCGGATCCTTCAACACCTTGTCGTGCGCAGTGGCCACGCCGGCGATCACGTCGCAGGCGTCCTTCAGGTTCTCGCCATAGCCGACCGTGAACTTGATCTCGATCCGGCGCGTGCGCTGACCCGTCAGATTGATGATGACGTCGCTCAGCACCTTGGAGTTGGGAATGACGATCTTGTGGTTGTTGGCGTTCGACAACTGGGTGGTGAACAGGTCCAGCTTCTGCACCGTGCCCGAGGCGCCGCCCACGTCGATCACCTCGCCGACGCGATAGGGGCGCAGCACCAGCAGCATGACCCCCGCCGCGACGTTCGACAGCGTGCCCTGAAGGGCCAGACCCACCGCCAGAGAGGCCGCGCCCAGAACCGCGATGATGGAGGTCGTCTGCACGCCCAGACGCTGCAGCACGGCGATCAAACCGATGATGATGACCACCACACGCACGACCTGGGCCGCAAAGCTCAGCACCGTCTGGTCGTGCCGGAACGCCCGCATCCGCCCCAGCACCCTCCGCGTCACCCCGGACGCCCAACGGGCGACGAACAGGGTCACGGCGAAGATCAGCGCGGCGATCGTCAGGTTGATCGCCAGATCGCCGGCCATGTCGGCCAGCTTGGCCACGATGGCGGCGTCGACCGTCAGCCGCTTTTCGCCGGCGGCTACCGTCTGCGTCAGGGTTTCGTGCAGGAAAGACATGACCTTGGGTCTAGCGCCTGCCCCGGCGAATGGAAGCCCTGCACGTCAGGCTTTGCGCGAAAGATTGCGATGCAAAAAACTCAGGCGCATCCATGGCGGCCCGTGAGACGACGGTTCAGGCGGCGACCGCTGTTCCCTCAGCCGCATCGCCGGCCTGACGCAGCGCCGCCCGCCCGCCCGGCACCTGGGCCATCAACCCGGCCAGGCTGCGGAAATCAATCGGCTTGTTCAGATAGGCGTCCGCGCCCGCGGCCAGACCCGCCTCGTGATCCTCGATCCGAGCGGAAGCCGACAGGACGACAATGGGCGTATCGCCATTGACGCCTCGCCCTTCGCGAATAAGCCGCGTCGCGCTCAACCCGTCCATGACCGGCATGTTCACGTCCATGATGATCAGGTCGAAGCGCTGGCTCTTGGCCAGATCCACCGCCAGTTGGCCGTTCTCGGCGGTGCTGGTCCGGTGTCCGGCGGAGCCCATCCAGGCCTCCAGAATCATGCGGTTGACCGGGTGATCCTCGACCACCAGCACGTCCAGATGATCACCGCCGTCGATGTCGGCGTCGATGACCTCGACCGCTTCGGCGCGGCTCCATTCGACCACCTCGCCCTCGATGGACAGGGTGAAGGTCGAGCCCTCGCCAAGGCGAGACGACACCGTGATGTCGCCGCCCATGATCTGAGCCATCCGCCGGGCGATGGTCAGGCCCAGACCGGTGCCGCCAAATTTGCGGGTGGAGGAGTTGTCGACCTGGGTGAAGGGCTGGAACAGCCGCTCCAGGTCCTCGCGTGAAATGCCCGATCCGCTGTCGGTGACCGAGAACTCAAAGCCGACGCGGCGATCCGAGATGCGGCGGCCCCGGATCGTGTAACGGATTTCGCCCTGGTCTGTGAACTTGACGGCGTTCGACAACAGGTTCTGCACGACCTGACAGACCCGCAGAGGGTCCCCCCGAACCACCGACGGAATCTCGCCCTCGAAGACCGAGACCAGCGCCAGCCCCTTGGCTTCGGCCTGGGCCTCGAACGGCCCGATGACGCGACGATGCAGATCGTCCATCTGAACATCGACCACGTCGAAGCTCATCTTGCCGGCCTCGATCTTGGTCATGTCCAGGATGTCGTTCAGCAGGCTCAGCAGATTGTCGCCCGAGTTGCGGATGATCGACAGATACTCGCGCTGCGTGCCTTCCAGCCGGGTCGCGCTCAGCAACTGCGCGGCGCCGAGCACCCCGTTCATCGGGGTGCGCAGTTCGTGCGAAATGACGCCGAGGAAGCTGGACTTGGCTTCGTTCGCGGCGTCCGCCTTGTCTCTCGCCGCTTCCAGTTCCTCGATCAGATGGGCCTGATGCTCCTGGAAGGCGCGAATACGGTCTTCACGCAGCATGGTCATGGTGACCAGAACAAACAGGCTGGCCGCCGTGAACGGGATCAAGGCCAGGAACGGCCAGAACAGCGGCCCGCCAAACAGGCTCACGGCGATGATCGCCGCCGCCCCGCCATAAGGCGAGGAAATCATGATGGCCTGTCGCGGCGAGCTCCGAAGCTGCGCGAAAACCAGAACATAGCCCGACACCAGCAGGGCGATCGCCAGTTCACGCCCGAACGGCGACTGGGAGAACCAGGCCATCAGCGGAGCGACGGCCCACACCGCCGTCGTCGCCGTGGCCACGGCGGGGAAGACCATGCCCCAGCCCGCGCCGACCCTTTGGCTGACGCGCTTCTCCACTTCGCCGCGCAAGGCGCCGGCGGCCAGCGTCGCGGCGAACCAGGTCAGTCCGGGGGCCAGGCCGACGGTGGCGATGACGCCGACCGCCCAGCTTACGATGATCAGATAGCGCAGATAATGGGTCTGCAGGATCGCGGTCAGCGCTTGTGCAGCTTCGCCGGGCGCCTGCCCGTCCAACCCCTTGATCCCGTCAGAACCTACCATTCGCTAGCCCCCGCCTTTGCAAATCAGTACGGAGCGGACGCTAGGGTGAAGGTTCTAAGACGAGGTGAATACGTTTTCTTACGTACCAAATGGTACGGCGCGCCGTCAGCCCGCCTCGCTCAACGTAAGGGCGCGCACAGCCAGGGCATGAACCGGCCCCGCCAATTCCTCCTTCAGCACGGCGTTGATCGCACGTTGGCGCGCTACGCGCCCCTGTCCTTCAAAGACGTCAGACACAATGGTCAGCTGAAAATGGCTCTCGCCGCCGTCCCTGGCGTCTATGCCGCCTTCATGATGATGGCCGGCGTGCTTCCAGCTGTCGTCCTCCAGCTCGATCCTGTGCGGAGCGAAGGCCGCTGTCAGTTTTTCGCGGATAAGTGCCGCCACGGGGCCGTCTGACATCGGTCGTTCCTTGAAGCTGTCCAATTCCAGCTTACACTTGGGTCGATGTCCGCGTCATTTGAATACAAGCCTCGCTTCACCGATATCCGCGTGAAGCCGCCCAAGCCTGAGGAAGAGCAGGCCGAAGCCGACGTCCTGCACCTGAAGCCGGGCGAAAAGGCGTGCCAGTGGCCGGACTGCAGCCGCCCCGCGACGGCCAAGGCGCCGAAGTCGCGCGACCAGCTGGCCGACTTCTATGACTTCTGTCAGGCCCATGCGGGCCAGTACAACAAGGGCTGGAACTTCTACGCGGGCATGAGCGAGGGCGAGATTCGCGCCGCCCAGGAAAACGAGGCCATGACCGGCGGCCGCCCGACCTGGGAGATGAAGGCCGGCAAGAACACGCGCGAAGCCGCCGCCTTCGCCGCCAAGATGGGCACCGCCAATACTGAAGGCGCCGGGTCATGGCGCGACAGCTTCGGCCTCTTCGGGCGCCGCACCCATGAACAGGCCGGTCCGGCGGCGGCCGAGGTCCATCGCATCGGCAAGATCGAGCTCGCGGCCCTGACCGCTCTCGACCTGAAGCCCGGCGCGGACAAGGCGGCCATCAAGGCTCGCTATCATGAACTGCTGAAACGCTTCCACCCGGACACCAACGGCGGCGATCGCGGGGCCGAGGCCAAGCTTCAGAACGTCATCAAGGCCTGGAAAACCTTGAAGAAGGCCGGTCACGCCTGAGGCTTCTCAGCAGCCCGCCCGACCGGGCCGGCCCGTCGATCCGCGTGACCTTCTCCCCGGCCCCGTCCCAGATTTCCGCGAAAGCGCCGTCGGCCTCGTCCAGCATCATGCGCCGGGTTTCGCTGACCGCCTCTGGCCAACTGTCTGCATCCAGCGCGAACATATGTGGCGTGCCTTCAGGCGCGTCATAGACGTAGCAAAAGAACTGCGCGTGCATCTGCCTTGCCCCTTCCCCGACGGAAGTGATGGACAAATTGTTAACACCCCCTTGTGGATTACACGAATCACAGAACCGTTGTTTCTGAACGACTGACGCCCATATGCGAGTCCTTGGAACGCCAAAGGAGTCGCCTCATGGAAGTCTTGTATCGCGCTCACGCCACTGCATCGGGAGGCGGCCGCGACGAGGGCCGCTCCGCCACCGACGACGGCAAGATCGACGTGCGCCTGTCCGTCCCCACCGAGATGGGCGGCAAGGGCGGCGACGGCACTAACCCCGAGCAGCTTTTCGCCACCGGCTACTCCGCCTGCTATCTCGGCGCCCTGCGTCTGGTCGCGGGCAAGGCCGGAACGCCGGTCGGCCCGGACACGAAGGTCGCCGCCGGCGTCGGCTTCGGCAAGAACACCCGCGGCGAAGGCTTCAATCTGGACGTGACCCTGCATGTCACCGACCACGGCCTGGATCAGGCGGTGATCGACGACCTTATCCACAAGGCGCATCAGGTCTGCCCCTATTCCAACGCCACGCGCGGCAACGTCGACGTGGCCCTGAGCGCCGGCTGAGCCAGCGGCCATGAGCGCCGCGCCCCAGGTCCTGATCGTCGGCGCCGGTCCCGCAGGATTGGCGGCGGCCCTCTTCCTGTCGCGGCGCGGCGTGCCGGTTCGGATCATCGACGCGGCCGAGACGCCGACCGCCACCTCCAAGGCGCTCGGCGTCAATCCGCGCACCCTCGACCTGCTGGAACCGACCGGCGTCACCGCCCGCATCCTGGCCGAAGCCGGGACCGCCGCGCGGCTACACATCCATCGGCATGGGAAGACCCTAGCCGTCGTTCATTTGGACGAACTCGACGTCGGCGCACGCTTCCCCCTCGCCATCCTGCCCCAGGCCCGCACCGAAGCCCTGCTGACCGAAGTCCTGACGGCGCGCGGCGTCACGGTCGAACGCAGCTTGGCCCTGACCGGTCTGTCGCAAGACGTCGAGGCCGTCACCGCTGTCCTGTCGTCGGGCGAGACTGTGCGCGCGCCCCTGCTGTTCGCCGCCGACGGCGCCCATTCCACCGTGCGCAAGGCACTCGGTCTCGGCTTCCCTGGCGACGCCTGGGCCGAGCCCTGGCAGTTGATCGACGCCGATCTGGTGGGGCCGCCGCCGGACGAGGCCTGGATCGACTTTCGCGACGACGCCGTCTTCGTCTGCCTGCCCTATTCGGGCACGCGATTCCGCCTGATCGGTTTCGGCCAGCCGCTGTTGGACAACCTGCCGGAGGGCTGGCGCGCGGGCGCCGTGCTGTGGCGCTCGGACTTCCACATCTCGCACCGCATGGCCTCGGCCATGAGCGTCGGTCGCGTCGCCCTGGGCGGAGACGCCGGTCACATCCACTCCCCCATCGGGGCGCGCGGCATGAACCTGGGGATCGAGGACGCCTTCGTCTTCGCCGATTGCGCCGCCGACTTCCTCAGCGGCGATCCGGAGCGAATCGAGGACTATGATCGCCTGCGCCGCCCGGTGGACAAGGCCGTCGTGCGCCGCGTCCGCGCCCTGACCAGCTTCGTGCGCAACACCGGCGCCGGGGCCGATCTGGCCCGTCGCGCGGCCATTCCCGTCGTCACCCGCCTGCCCTTCCTGATCGAACGCGTCGCGCGCATCGGTCTGGGTCTCGACCACCCGGTCGTGCTGCGCTAATCGACCTGTCATGACCTCCCCCCTCGACGCCTCGCCCGATCCCCTGGTCACGCTGGAGCCGCACCGCAAGGTGACGGTCAGGGAGGCGTTCGGCGTCGATTCCGACATGGTCGTCCCCGCCTTCGACACGCGCGACAGCCACGTGCCCGAGATCGACGAGAGCTACCGCTTCGATCCGCAGACGACCCTGGCCATCTGCGCCGGCTTCGCCTTCGACCGCCGCGTCATGGTTCAGGGCTATCACGGCACCGGCAAGTCGACCCACATCGAGCAGGTCGCCGCTCGCCTGAACTGGCCGCTGGTCCGCGTGAACCTGGACAGCCACATCAGCCGTATCGATCTGGTCGGCAAGGACGCCATCGTCCTGAAGGACGGCAAGCAGATCACCGAGTTCCGCGAGGGCATCCTGCCCTGGTCGCTGCAACGCCCGGTCGCCCTGGTCTTCGACGAATACGACGCGGGCCGTCCCGATGTCATGTTCGTGATCCAGCGCGTGCTGGAGGCCCAGGGCCGCCTGACCCTGCTGGACCAGAACCGCGTCATTCGTCCGAACCGCTGGTTCCGCCTGTTCTCGACCACCAACACCATCGGTCTGGGCGACACCTCGGGCCTCTATCACGGCACCCAGCAGATCAACCAGGGTCAGATGGACCGCTGGAACATCGTCACCACGCTGAACTACCTCGACCACGACGTCGAAGCCGAGATCGTCGCCGCCAAGATCCCGGACTGGAATGACACCGAGGGCAAGCGCCGCATCGCCGCCATGGTCCGCGTCGCCGACATGACCCGCAACGCCTTCATGAACGGCGACATCTCGACCGTCATGTCGCCCCGCACGGTGATCACCTGGGCCCAGAACGCCATCATCTTTGGCGGCGACCTGGCCCTGTCCTTCCGCCTGACCTTCCTGAACAAGTGCGACGAGCTGGAACGCCCCACCATCGCCGAGTTCTACCAGCGCGCCTTCGGCGAGGACCTGCCGGAAGCCGCCACGCGGGTGAAGATTGGCTGACCGCGGGCTGCGCCGTCCGGCGACGGAAGGACGCAGCCGCGTAACCGTCACATTAGCTTGACGGCGCTGTCGTCTGCGACCGCTCTAAGCGGCTTCGAACCTATCGGAGTCGTCTTATGCGCCTGCAGCGCCGTCAACTGATCTCGACCGGGGCTGCGGCCTTCGCCTTCGCCGGCTTCGCGCGCAACGTCCACGCCCAATCAGCGGGCGAAGAGACCTACCTCAATCAGGTCGAGGGCTATGGCCCGTTGAAGGCTGATCCCAACGGCCTGCTCGACCTGCCCGAGGGCTTTTCCTATCAGGTCATCTCGCAGAGCGGCGAGACGATGGACGACGGCCTGCTGGTGCCCGGTCAGCCCGACGGCATGGGCTGTTTCGCCCTGACGCCGACCACGGTGGCCCTTGTGCGCAACCATGAACTGAAGGGCTCCAAGGCGCTTCACCGCAACATGGGGCCGGGCGGCTTCCACCACGAGCGCCTCGGCCTGCTGGACGCCTCCAGGGCCTACGACACCTATAAGGACGGTCGCCCCCTGCCCGGCGGCACCACGACCCTGATCTACGATCTCGAAACCCGTCGCACGGTGCGTCAGCACCTGTCGCTGGCCGGCACCTCGACCAACTGCTGCGGCGGCCATACGCCATGGGGCAGCTGGCTGACCTGCGAGGAGACGGTCGAGACCCCCGCCGACGCCGACGTGGCCAAGACCCACGGCTGGGTCTTCGAGGTTCCCGCTGATGCGACCGGTCTGGTCGATCCCGTGCCGCTGAAGGCCATGGGTCGCTTCGATCACGAGGCCGTCTGCATCGACCCCCGCACCGGCATCGCCTACCTGACCGAGGATCAGGGGGACGGCCTCTTCTACCGTTTCATCCCGACCGTTCCCGGCCAGCTGGCGCGCGGCGGGCGACTGCAGGCCATGGCCTTCAAGGGGCAGGCAAGCGCCGACAGCTCCAACCACGACGCCCGCGTCTGGTCCGTCAACGACTGGCGCGAGGTCGAGTGGATCGACATGGACGACGTCGAGGACCCCGCCGGCGACCTGCGCAAGCGCGGCCATGCGGCGGGCGCCGCAAAGGTGGCGCGTGGCGAAGGGATCTTCTGGGGCGAGAACGAGCTCTATCTGACCGCCACCTCCGGCGGTCCGCTGCGCCGCGGCCAGATCATGCGCTACATTCCCTCGCCCGATGAAGGCGGCGCTGACGAAGCCCGCACCCCCGGGCGCATCCAGCTGTTCGTGGAAAGCACGGACCTGCGCACCATGAACATGGGCGACAACCTGTGCATCGCCCCGTGGGGCCACCTGATCGTCTGCGAGGACAACTATTCCGACGAGGTGCGCAACCACATCAAGGGCGTGACCCCCGACGGCCGCCTCTACACCATCGCCCGCAACGTCTTCACCGGGAACTCCGAGTTCGCCGGGGCCGTGTTCTCGCCGGACGGCAGCGTCCTGTTCGTGAACATCATGTACCCCGGCCTGACCTTCGCGATCAGAGGCCCGTGGAACGCGGTCCGCTCATGAACAGACGCGGGCGCGAGCGGCGGACCAGCCACAGGTTGACCGTCGCCGCGCCCAGCACCAGGGCCGCCACCGCCTGGTGCAGCGCGCCCAGCGTGATCGGCACGGCGTGCATCAGGGTGACGACGCCCAGCGCCGCCTGAAGCCACAGCAAGCCCGCCAGAACAAAGGCCGACAGTCCCAGGCCTTCGGCAAGGCGCCAGCGCCAGGCGTGGATCGCATAGGCCGTGCCTGCAGCCAGCAGGATATAGGCCCCGAGACGGTGATTGAACTGCACCAGGCCGTGGTCATGCAGGAAGGCGAAACCGCCCATGCCCCACTCCACCGGCGGGAAGACCGCGCCGTTCATCATCGGCCAGTCGGTGAAGACGAAACCGGCCTTGGCCCCGGCCACCAGACCGCCGAGCAGGCACTGAACGAAGACGGCGGCCAGCAGCAGTCCCGCGCCCCAGGTCCAGCCGCGCGGCGAACGCGAATGGTCGGATCCGCTCCAGGCTTCCAGTCCCGTCCAGATCAGGCCCGCGAAGATCAGGAAGGCCAGACCCAGGTGGGTCGCCAGCCGTTCAGGGGCCACGTCGACCCGTTCCGACAGGCCGCTGGACACCATCCACCAGCCGATCAGGCCCTGCAGTCCGCCCAGGCCCAGCAGGACCAGGCAGCGCCCGATCAGCCGCTTCGGCATCCGCCGCAGCAACAGGAAGATCAGGAAGGGAACCGCGAAGACCACGCCGATCAGACGGCCGACCAGACGGTGCAGCCATTCCCACCAGAAGATGCCCTGGAACTCGCCTAGGCTCATCCCGGCGTTGACCTGGGCGTACTGCGGGATCGCCTTGTACTTGTCGAAGGCCTCGGCCCATTGGGCGTCGTTCAGCGGCGGTATGGCGCCCATGATGGGCTTCCACTCGGTGATCGACAGGCCCGAGCCCGTCAGGCGCGTGACGCCCCCGATAACCACCATGGCGAAAACCATGGCCGCGCTGAAGAACAGCCACAGCGCCACCGCGCGGCTGCGATCCTGATTTACAAAACGGTTCATTCGACGCCTGCCGTTCGCCCCGATACACTGTCGCCAAACCCACCGGGCGACCGGGGCGGTATGCCCCTCAAGCGCGGCAAGATCGAGTCGCTTTCGACGCCAAGGCGTCGCACCAACCTGAAGGAGCGCCCGTGGCGCCATATGCGGATATCGCCATCGCCGTCGTCGGCGCTTTGGTTCTGGCCTGGATCGCCGACCTGCTGACTGGTCGTCGCGGCCTGGGCGGGACCATTCTGGTCGCCGCCGTCGGCGCGGGCAGCGGCGCCTTCCTGGCCATGCGCGTCTTTGCCTTGGCGACGCTGGGCGACTGGATCTGGGTCGTCTGGTCGATGGTCGCCGCCGTGATCTGCCTGGTCGCCTTCTTCCTGTTCCGGAGCAAGCGTTGATGCCGCCGCGCGCCCGTCGATTCGTGGCCACGATCGGCGTCGTCCTGTTCTTGGCCTTCTGGGTCTGGGGTGCGGTGACGATCAACGACCTGCTGCCCGACATCTGGTGGCTGGACCTGATCTTCTTCACGGTCGCTGGCATCGGCTGGGGCGTGCCCCTGATCCCGATGCTGCGCTGGGCCGAGCGTGAACCGGGCGCAAAATAGGCTCGGAATTGCAAAAGGGGCCGCTCGAGAGCGACCCCTTTAACCAACCGATTTCCCTAAGGAAATGGTCGGAGCGACAGGATTCGAACCTGCGACCCCTTGACCCCCAGTCAAGTGCGCTACCAGGCTGCGCCACGCTCCGAAGGCGCTCCGTATAGACGGCGATTCCGCAGTCCGCAAACGCTAAAACGCTCTTTGAACAACAAGTTCGCCTCAGCGGCGCAGAACCGCCTCCAGACGTGCCTTCGCCGACTCCAGGTCTGCCAGAACCGCACCCAGGCGAGCGGCCTCGAACGGCGCGGCTGCGGCGGAAGCGACGGGTTCACGCTCCACGTCGGCGTCGATCTCCAGCACCGTCGCCGGATCGCCGTAGGCCGACAGGCGCGCCAGGCCCTGCTCCTTGTGCAGACGCTGGACGCCGCGAATGGTCAGCCCCTCGTCATGCAGCAGCCGACGCACGCCCTTCAGGACCGTGACGTCCTCGGGGCGATAGAAGCGCCGTCCGCCCGCGCGTTTGACCGGGGCGATGAAGTCGAACTTCGTCTCCCAGAAACGCAGGACGTGCTGGGGCGCGCCGACTTCGTCAGCGGCCTCGGAAATGGTGCGAAAGGCGTTCGGGCTTTTGGCCACAGTCGCTTAGTCCTCGACGACCGCGTCGTGGACCCGGCTCTTCATGATCTGAGAGGCGCGGAAGCTGATGACCCGACGGGGGTTGATCGCAGCCGGTTCGCCGGTCTTGGGGTTGCGGCCCATGCGGGCGCGCTTCTCGCGCACCTGAAAGACGCCGAATCCTGACAGCTTCACCGTCTCGCCGCGTTCCAGCGATTCGACCACCAGTTCGAGCGTGCGCTCGACCAGACCGGAGCATTCCTGGCGGGAAAGCCCCACCTCGTCATGCACCGCCTCGCACAAATCCGCCCGGGTCAGGGTGTCTTGTCCCGTCACTGCGTCTCTCCGCTGCCAATCCGCACGCATAGAAGGGCAAAGTCGCCCCGAATCAAAGCCCTGAATGCAATTCTAGAGACGGAAGGCGCAGGCCCCCCAGGTCAGGCCGCCGCCCATGGCCTCGATCACCACCAGATCGCCACGCTTGATGCGCCCGTCCTTGATGGCCGCATCCATGGCCAGCGGGATGGAGGCCGCCGAGGTGTTGGCATGCAGGGCCACGGTGGAGACGACCTTGTTCTCATCCAGACCCAGGCGCTCGCCGACGCCGCGGATGATGCGTTGGTTGGCCTGGTGCGGCACGAACCAGTCGATTTCGGGGATCTCGACGCCCGCAGCCTCGGTCGCGCCGACGATGGCTTCGGCGATGTTCACCACGGCGTGGCGGAAGACCTGATTGCCGAGCATCTTCAGGTGGCCGACCGTGCCGGTCGTGGCCGGACCGCCATCGACGTAGAGCATGTCCGACTTGGAGCCGTCGCAGCGCAGGGCGAAACCCAGCACGCCCTGATCCGCCTTGGTTCCCTGCCCTTCGCGCGGTTCTAGCACGAAGGCGCCGGCGCCGTCGCCGAACAGGACGCAGGTGGTCCGATCGGACCAGTCCATCAGCTTGGTCATTTCCTCGGCGCCGATGACCAGGGCGCACTTGGCCATACCGCGCGCGACGAAGCCGTCAGCGACGCTCATGGCGTAGACAAAGCCCGAGCAGACGGCCTGAACGTCGAAGGCGATGCCGACCGGCGCGCCCAGCTTGGCCTGCACGATGGCGGCCGTGGCGGGGAAGGTTTGATCCGGCGTCGTGGTGGCGACGATGATCAGATCGACGTCAGCCGCCGTCTTGCCCGCGTCGGCCAGGGCGCGGCGCGCGGCCTCGACCGCCAGATCGCTGGTCGGCTCGTCGTCGCGGGCCTGATGACGCTGGTGGATGCCGGTGCGCTCGACGATCCAATCATCGGAGGTGTCGACGAACTTGGCCAGGTCGGCGTTGGTGACGACCTTCTCCGGCAGGAAGGAGCCGACGCCGGTCACGGCGCTGCGGATGACGCTCACTGTTGGGTCTCCCCGAGGGTTTCGGAGGTCGACGCGGCTTGTCCCAGGGCGGCGAGCCGTCCCAGGTTGGCCCCGACCTTGGTCATATAGTCGCTGCGCGCCAGATCGACGGCGATGCGGATGGCGTTGCCATAGCCCTGCGGCGTGGCGCCGCCGTGGCTTTTCACGACGATTCCATTCAGCCCCAGAAGAGGCCCGCCGTTGATGGCGTTGGGGTCGATCTTGGCCGCCATGCGCTTCAAGGCCGGCATCGCGATCAGAGCGCCCAGCTTGGCGATCGGACCCGAGGTCAGCGCCTCTTTGAGCAGGCCCGAGATGAAGCGCGCAGTGCCTTCGGCGGTCTTGAGCGCGATGTTGCCGGTGAAGCCGTCGGTGACGATCACGTCCACCGTGCCCTTGGCGATGTCGTCGCCCTCGACGAAGCCGTGATAGTTCAGCGGAATGCCGCCCTCGCGCAGGATGGCGTGGGCCTCGCGCACCTCGTCGTGGCCCTTCATGTCCTCGGAGCCGACGTTCAGCAGACCGACGGTCGGCTTGGCCACGCCGTGCACCGCCGACTGGAAGGCTTCGCCCATGATGGCGAACTCGATCAGTTGCTTGGCGTCGCTGCCGATATTGGCGCCGACGTCCAGCACGGCGGTATAGCCGCGCGTCGTCGGCCAGCTGGCGACGATGGCGGGACGTTCCAGCCCCGGCGCCGCCATGCGGAGAATCAGTTTGGAGATGGCCATCAGGGCGCCGGTGTTGCCGGCGGAGACGGCAGCGCCAGCCTCGCCCGTCTTCACCGCCTCGATGGCGTTCCACAGGCTGGAGCCCTTGCCGCGGCGCATGGCCTGGGCCGGCTTCTCGTCCATGGCGACGACCTTGTCGGTATGGCGCACGTCGCAGACAGACTCGGTCAGGCCGTACCGCGCCATCTCGGCGCGAATCGACGCCTCGTCGCCATGCAGCAGGAAACGCACGCCCTCGCCATTATGCCGCGAGAGATAGTCCTTCACGCCGCCGACCACGACCGAGGGACCGTGGTCTCCCCCCATGGCGTCAAGCGAGATCAGTGTTGGGGATGCCAAGTGGAAATGGACTCCGTCGCCGTCTTGTCGCGGCGCTTCATATAGGGATGCAGGACGCAAATGTCGCACCCTTGGGATGCTACCAGCCCGACGTAAGGTCAACCTTCGCCGGAATCGTCCTTGGATTGCAGGGATTTCAGCACTGCGAAGGGCGAGATTTCACCGGGTTCCCTGGGCTGTTCGAACACGGCCCCGGGCTTGCGCGGGAAGGGATCAAGGCTCAGCGCCAACTGTTCAACGACATATTGCCCCAGATCCAGACTGCCGCCTTCGATCTGATCAGGCGAATCGTCGTCCAGTTCCAGATCGATTTCGCCCTCGTCGTCGGCGTCATCGCGCTCGGTCGCCTCGACCATCTGCACCGAGAACTTGCGATCAACGTGCACCGGCAAGGGTTCCAGCGTCAGGCCGCAGGTCTGGACGGCGTCAGCGGTCACCCGCCCATCCAGACGCCAGCCCGACACCGTCGGGACCAGGTTGATGTCCGCCTCGAAGGCGTCCAGCGCCTGAAGATCCAGAGCGCGGGCGATGCGCTTCATGGCCTCGGCGTCCGGCGTCAGGCGACGCTGCACGCCCGCCCCGATCTGGTGCAGCCTCAGCGGCTCGCTGTAGGGCAGAAGGGGAAGGTCGTTCATGCGGTGATCTCCGCCCAGGCCGGAGCCTTGGACACGGCTTCGAAAGACTGGGTCGTAAGGTTCTGACGCGACGTCACGGCGTAACGCGCCAAGGCGTTTCCGGTCCCGGCCTCGGCGCTTTCATAAACGTTCTTGGCCAGCGACGCCGCGAGGGCGTCGACATCCTCGGCGCGCAGCGGGCCTTCGTAGGCGCCCATGCGACCGTACAGGGACTCGCCCAGCTTGCGCATCTTCTTGCCGACAGAGACGTCGCCTACTCCCAGTTCGCGCAGCGTATGGTCCAGCGACGAGATGTAGGTGTCGAACAGCTTCTGGGCAGCCACCTCGCCGCGCTCGCCGTCCTGCTTGAGGCGCAGGAACAGAATCAGCACGTGCAGGGTGTAGAGTTCGAATCGGGCGTCGATCCGATCAGCGACGCCCAGCGACGTATAAAAAGCCGGCTGGCGCGCCTGTTCGACCGCCAAGGCGTACAGGGCGTCGCCCTGACGCTCGTCGGGCCGTTGTCGGAAGAGATTTCTAAGCATGAGCAACAGCCCCTTTTTCGCCGCGCCGTTGCACTAGGACGCAGCGCCGGTTAGGTCAAAGACCTTGTTATGCTGAGGCGGACGCTGATGCCCCGAATTACTCCGATCTTCGCCGCCGTCGCGCTGGCCGCAGCTGCGGGCGCCTGCGCGCCCGTCGTCGCCACCCAGGGCTTCCAGGCGATCGACGCCAAGCCCCAGGATGTCGTGGCCGGCACCGACACCAAGGAAACCGTCCTGGCGCGCCTCGGCTCGCCCTCGACCACCTCGACCTTCGAGCCCGACACCGTCTGGTACTACATGACCCAGATGACCGAGCGTTACACCTACAACAAGCCGCAGGTGTCGCAGCGCACGGTGACCGAGATCACCTTCAACAAGGCCGACGACAAGGTCGCCTCCGTCCGCACCCTCAGCCTTGAAGACGGTCGCCAGATCGCCATGGAGCGCCGCGAGACGCCGACACGCGGTCGTCAGCTGACGATCCTGGAACAGCTGCTGGGTAACGTCGGCCGCGGCCAGCTGCCGCGCACCGAGGACAATGTCCCCGGCCAGCGCCGTCCGGATTAAACTTTCCGGCCGAGAGAAATCGGGCCCCGAGGAGCGATCCCCGGGGCCTTTTTCATCAAACGATCTTCCCGCTCGCCAGCACCGCCAGCAGCAGCAGGGCCACGATGTTGGTGATCTTGATCATCGGGTTCACGGCCGGACCGGAGGTGTCCTTATAGGGGTCACCCACGGTGTCGCCGGTAACGGCGGCCTTGTGCGCTTCCGAGCCTTTGCCGTGGACCACGCCGTTCTTGTCGGTGAAGCCTTCCTCGATCAGCTTCTTGGCGTTGTCCCAGGCGCCGCCGCCTGAGGTCATCGAGATGGCCACGAACAGGCCGGTCACGATCACCCCCATCAGCATGGCCCCCAGGGCGGCGAAGGCATTGGCCTTGTCTGGCTGGATGAACAGCACCACGACGAACAGGATGATCGGCGACAACACCGGCAGCAAGCTCGGCACGATCATCTCGCGGATGGCCGCGCTGGTCAGGATGTCCACCGCCCGGCCGTATTCCGGCTTGGTCTGGAAGGTCATGATGCCCGGGTTTTCCCGGAACTGACGACGCACCTCGGCCACGACCGCCTCAGCGGCGCGGCCCACCGCCGTCATCGACATGCCGCCGAACAGGAAGGGCAGCAGCCCGCCGAACAGCAGACCCACGACGACGTAGGGGTTGGACAGGTCAAAAGCGACCGCCCCCATGCCGTGGAAGAAGCTGCCCGGCGCTGCTTCGGCCGAGAAGTGCTTCAGGTCCTCCACATAGGCGGCGAACAGCACCAGAGCGCCCAGACCCGCCGAACCGATGGCGTAACCCTTGGTCACGGCCTTGGTGGTGTTGCCCACGGCGTCCAGGGCGTCGGTCGAGACGCGAACCTCCGACGGCAGGCCCGCCATCTCGGCGATGCCGCCCGCGTTGTCGGTGACCGGACCAAAGGCGTCCAGGGCCACGATCATCCCCGCCACGCCCAGCATGGTCGTGGTGGCGATGGCGATGCCGAACAGACCGGCCAGTTGGAAGGCCGCGACGATGCCGACAATGATGGTCAGGGCCGGCAGGGCCGTGGATTCCAGCGAGACGGCCAGACCCTGGATGACATTGGTGCCGTGGCCCGAGACCGAGGCGTTGGCCACCGACTTGACCGGACGGAAGCCCGTGCCGGTGTAGAATTCGGTGACGACCACGATAGCCGCCGTGACCAGCAAGCCGACGACGCCCGACCAGAACAGGTTCATCGGCTGGATCAGCAGCCCGCCAGACGTCTCGACCGCGCCGGGCACCAGGGAGTTGATGACCCACCAGACGGCGATGACCGATAGAATGCCGGTCACGATCAGTCCCTGATACAGGGCCCCCATGATGTTGCCGCTCTTGCCCAGGCGGACGAAGAAGGAGCCGATGATCGAGGTCACGATGCAGATGCCGCAGATCGCCAACGGCAGCATCATCATCACTTCGACATAGGGCTGGTTGCGGAAGAAGATGGCCGCCAGCACCATGGTCGCCACGGTCGTGACCGCATAGGTCTCGAACAGGTCGGCGGCCATGCCGGCGCAGTCGCCGACGTTGTCGCCTACGTTGTCGGCGATGGTGGCGGCGTTGCGGGGATCATCCTCGGGGATTCCGGCCTCGACCTTGCCCACCATGTCGCCGCCCACGTCGGCGCCCTTGGTGAAGATGCCGCCGCCCAGTCGCGCGAAGATGGAGATCAGCGAGGCGCCGAAGCCCAGGGCCACCAGGCCGTCGACGACCGCGCGGCTAGTGCTGTCAAAGCCCATGCCGTGGGTCATGAAGGCGTAGTAGCCCGACACGCCCAGAAGGGCGCCGCCCGCCACGAACATGCCGGTGATGGCGCCCGAGCGGAAAGCCAGGTCCAGTCCCTTCGACAGGCTCTCAGACGCCGCCTGCGCCGTACGCACATTGGCCCGCACCGAGATCAGCATCCCGGCGAACCCGGCCGCGCCCGACAGCACCGCCCCGATCAGGAACCCGAGCGCAGCCCAGGGCCCGATAAGCAAAAAGGCCGCGACCAAGATCACGACCCCCACCATACCAATCGTTGTGTACTGACGCTTCAGATAGGCCGACGCCCCTTCCTGGATCGCCGCGGCGATCTCTCGCATCCTGTCGTTACCAGTGCCGGCCTTCATCAGGACGGCGGTCTGGACGGCGCCGTAGAGCACCCCCAGCGCGCCGGCCGCGATGGCCAGCCAAACATAGTTCATCATGGCGTTTCCAAGCCCTTGTGCAACGAGCACACGGATCCTTGGCGCGGGCGGGCTTTGCGCCTCTCACCGCCTTCCGGTCCCCCCGTGCGCCTACGGACGCAACCTCACGTCCCCCGGGAATTGCGGCTCAACTGTGTCAAATGCAGCGCTGTGAAGCAACAGCGGTTTCCGAGGCGGCTTCAGACGCCCTGCATGCCCGTGCGGCGGCGAGGCGTCTGGCTGACGACCTCGACGCGGGTCACGGCGCCGCGCCCGATCAGGGTGGAGGCGGAGCGGATCAGGCTGGCGCTCAGAGCCGCCGTGTCCAGCGCCACCCAGGTGTTGGGCAGGACGAAGGGCGTGCGGTGCCCGGCGCGGACCAGGGCGTCGCGCAGATAGGCCTCCTTGGCGCGCACCGCCTCGACTGTATGGCCCGCGCCCAGATGCAGCTTCAGCACGATGAAGACGTAGTTGCGCACCCGCCCGTCAGTGATGACCGGCAAGCCCATGCCCGGCAGATTCAGGACAGCGGCGGCGGGTTCGGCCTTCTCGTTGGCCTGTACGGTTCCAGCGACCGCAGAGGCGGTCAGAAGGGCTCCAGCTTGAATCAGGGCGCGACGTTGCATGAAGCCACCTTGCCCTGCCCCGGTTAGGATTCCGTTGCGGCCCTAGTCGTGCGTCCAGCCGGTGCGGGTCGGGACGATCTCCTGCCCCAGATGGCGCACGGTCACGCCTTTGCCCTCGACCACGCGGCCCACGCGGGTCAGGCGCAGGTGGCGGCGCTCGGCCTCGCGTCGCAAGGCGTTCTCGGCGCCGGGGGGGACGGTCAGGATGATCTCATAGTCGTCGCCGCCGGTGGCCAGCAGTTCCAGCGCGGCCTGCGGGTCGACACGGCTGTCCAGCCAGGCCTGAGCCGCCGCCGACAGGGGCAGGACTTCGAGATCCAGCTCAATGCCGACCTCGCTGACCTCGGCGATGTGGCCGGCGTCAGCCAGCAGGCCGTCGGACACGTCGGCGCTGGCGGTGGCCAGGCCGCGCACGACCGGGGCGAACTCCAGACGCGGCATGGGGGTGCGGTAGGCGGCCTCCAGCGCGTCCATACGCTCGGGCTCCAGCGACAGGGTGCCTTGCGCCGCCTGCAGCCCCAGCCAACCGTCGCCGATCGTGCCGGTGACGAAGACCAGATCGCCCGGGCGCGCGCCGCCGCGACTGACCGTCGAGGACGACGGCGCCCAGCCCATCATGGTGGCGGAAAAACTGGCCGGTCCCGGCGTCTTGACCGTGTCGCCGCCCAACAGGGAGATGTCGAAGATGGCCTGATCGCGCCGCAGCCCGGCGACGAAGGCCTCGCGCTCGGGCCAGCCGCAGCGTTCGGACCAGTGGCAGGCCAGCAAATAGCCGAAGGGCTCGGCCCCCTTGGCGGCCAGATCAGACAGGTTCACGCGCAGCAGCTTCTGCGCCACCGTGTCCAGCGGGTCGTCTGGAAGGAAGTGGACGCCCTCGACAATGGCGTCCTTGGTCAGGATCAGATCATGCCCCGGACGCGAGGGCAGCACGGCGACATCGTCGGCCAGCCCCCTCGCCCATTCCGGGTGCGCCAGCGGCTTCAGTAACCGCTGGATGGTCTCGAATTCGCCAGCGACATCAATCGCGGGCATCGCGCGCCACGCCGTCGAGCGCCGCGTTCACGAACTTGGCTTCGGCGTCGTCGAAGAAGGCCTTGGCCAGCTCGACATACTCGTCAATCACGATTTCACGCGGCACGTCGGGCTTGGACTTCAGCTCCCAGGCGCCGCAGCGCAGCAGGGCGCGCAGGGTGGCGTCGAGGCGTTCCATGCGCCAGTTGGAGGCCAGACGCGCCTTGACGGCCTCGTCGATGGCCCGCTGATCCTCGACCACGCCGTGGACGATGTCGGAGAACCACTGCTCATCGGCCTCGGCCAAGGGGGCGCCGTCGATGTCGGCGTCGAAGCGGTGATTGCGGAATTCCTTGACGACGACTTCGACGCCCTCGCCCGCCAGCTCCATCTGATAGAGGGCCTGAACGGCGGCCAGACGAGCGACCGTGCGGGCGCGGCGCTGACGCGACGTCAGTTGCGGCTCGGCGCGGGCCTTATCGGCCTCGGCCAGTTGAGCCATGACTTCGGCGACGGTCGCCGGGGTGGGGGCCGGGTTGGTGTTGGTCGGCTCGGTCACGAGGCCAATCCTCCGCGCAGGCGCTTGCGCAGCGCAATCAGGTCCAGACAGGCGCGAGCGGCGCCGCCGCCCTTGTCGCCTTCGCTCATCCGGGCGCGCGCCCAGGTCTGGTCTTCGTCCTCGGTCGTCAGGATGCCGTTGCCGATGGCCAGACCCTTGAGGCCCAGATGCATGATGCCGGCGGCCGACTGATCCGAGACAATCTCGAAATGATAGGTCTCGCCGCGAATGACGCAGCCAAGCGCGACATAGCCGTCATAGCGGGGCGCGGTCGGAAAGCGGCCGGCCTCCTCGGCCATGGCGATGGCGGTCGGGACCTCGAGGGCGCCCGGCACGGTGACGACGTCGAACTGGGCGCCTTGCGCGCGCAGGGCGTCCTTGGCCCCTTCAAGAAGGGCGTCGGCCAGATCATCGTAGTAACGCGCCTCGACGATCAGGACGCGGGTGGGGTCGTTCAGGATTGGTCTTCTCCGTCCATATCGCGCCAGCCCACGATGCGCAGGCCGTAGCCTTCAAGCGCCGTCGGATTGGGCCGCGTCGAGCTCATCACGATCATGTCTTTGACGCCGAGGTCGAGCAGAATCTGGGCGCCGACGCCATAGGCTTTCAGCGAACGATCCACGGCGGCGGGCTTGGTCGAGCCCCCAAGGCGCTCGGCCAGGCCGTGCAGGCCGGGATCGCGCAGGAAGACGACGACCCCAGGACCGTCATTGACGGTCAAGGCTTGCATCGCCTTCGGAATATAGTCCTGACGCGCCTCGACATGGCCTAGCAGGTCGGCGGCGAAGTCGATCTGGTGCATCCGCACCACGGTCGGCTTGCTCGGGTCGATGTCGCCGCGCACCAGGGCGATGTGTTCCGCGCCCTCGATGGTGTTGCGGTACAGGATCAGTTTGAACGGCCCGCCGTGGACGCTCTCGAACGGAGTCTCCAGCACGCGCTCGACGAAGCGCTCGGTGCGGCGGCGGTAGGCGATCAGGTCGGCGATGGTGCCGATCTTCAGGCCGTGCAGTTGGGCGAAGGCGATCAGGTCGGGCATCCGCGCCATTTCCCCGTCGTCCTTGATGATCTCGCAGATCACGCCTGACGGGTTCAGACCGGCCATGCGGCTGATGTCGACCGCCGCCTCCGTATGGCCCGCGCGGACCAGAACGCCGCCGTCGCGCGCGACCAGGGGGAAGATGTGGCCGGGCGAGACGATATCGTCCACCCCGCGTGTGGGATCGGTCGCCACCTGGATCGTGTGCGAACGGTCAGCGGCGGAGATGCCCGTGGTCACGCCCTCCTTGGCCTCGATCGAGACGGTGAAGGCGGTCTTCATGCTTTCGCGATTGTCGGCGGCCATCGGCGGCAGCCGCAACTGCCGAGCCCGATCACCGGTCACGGCCAGACAGACCAGGCCGCGCGCATAACGGATCATGAAGTTGATCTGATCCGGCGTGGCGAACTGGGCCGGAATGACGATGTCGCCCTCATTCTCGCGATCCTCGGCGTCCACCAGGATGTAGGGACGGCCATTGCGGGCATCCTCGAGAATGTCCTCGATCGGGCTGATCGGGCTGTCGGTATTGTGGACGGCCAGTTTCATCATGCGGTCTCCTGCCACCGCGCGAGGTAGCGCGCCAGCATGTCGATCTCCAGGTTGACCTTGTCGCCGACCTTGAGGCCGCCGAGCGTGGTCGCATCCCACGTATGCGGAATGATGTTCAAGTCGAAGCGGCGCTCTTGCACCCCATTCACGGTCAGGGAAACCCCATCGACGGTGATTGAGCCCTTCGGCGCGATAAATCGGTGCAGAGGCGCCGGCGCCTCGACCACGATCCGGTGCGACCCGCCCTCGGGCGTGATGGAGACGACCTCGCCCAGACCGTCGACGTGGCCCGAGACGATGTGGCCGCCCAGTTCGTCGCCCAGCCTGGCGGCGCGCTCCAGATTGACGCGCGTACCCTCGGCCCAGTCGCCCAACTTGGTCTTGGACAGGGTTTCGCCCGAGACCTCGACCGCGAACCAGCCTTCGCCTTTTTCCGTCACCGTCAGGCAGCAGCCCGCGTGGCTGATCGAGGCGCCGAGGTCGATGCTCGCCGTGTCCCACACGGTTTCGATCTCATAGCGACGGTCGCGGTCGGTTTGGCGGACGCTGCGGACGCGGCCGATTTCGGTGACGATGCCGGTGAACATGGAAACTCCGGTCCCTTCGGACCCAAAAAACATAGTCTGAATAGTCTGAATCGTCTGAAATCAGCCGTCGAAGCGCGCGTAGCGTTCCCACAGGTCGTCTCCGACAGGCTCGACGCCCAGACGACGGAACTTGGGGGCGTCGGCCAGCTTTGCAAGCGCCAGAGAGGCGACGCAGGGCCGCCCCTCCCCTCCCAGCAGGATCGGGGCGCGGAACCATTCGATGGCGTCCACCACGCCCGCCTGCAGGAAGGAGGCGGCGACGCGGCCTCCGCCCTCGATCAGCAGCGACGTGACGCCGCGCGCGGTCAGGGCATCCAGAACGGCGGCGATGGCGGGTCGGCCGTCGTCGGCGGCGACAGCGACGACCTCGGCCTGGCCGACGGCCCGAGGCGCGGCGGTCGTCAGGACCAGGGTGTTTCCGCTGGCCACCCTGGCTGTGGCGGGGGTGCGCAGGCGGCTGTCGAGGACGACGCGCAGCGGATGCGTCCCGGCGTAGGCAGGAAGACGCACCGTCAGTTCGGGATCGTCGGCCAGCACCGTCTCGACACCGACCAGGATGGCGTCATGGATCGCGCGCAGGCGGTGGCCCTGCTGGCGAGCTTCAAGGCCGGTGATCCATTGGCTTTCGCCGGAGGCCGTGGCGATGCGGCCGTCCAGCGACGTGGCCAGCTTAAGGGTGACGCGCGGGCGCATCACCGCGGGTCGTCGGGCTTGGTCTCGTCGAAGCCCTCGTCGCCGAGGAATTTGGCGAAGTCGCCGGTGTGACGGAAGTCCTTGTAGACCGAGGCGTAGCGGACGTAGGCGACCTCATCGACCGACTTCAGCGCCTTCATGATGAAGTCGCCGACGATGCTGGACGGGATCTCGGTCTCGCCCAGGCTTTCCAGCTGGCGCACGATGCGGCTGACCAGCAGCTCGACCTGATCGGGCTGCACCGGGCGCTTGCGCAGGGCGATGCCCAGCGAGCGTTCCAGCTTGTCGCGGTCGAAGGGGGTGCGGCGGCCGTTCCGTTTCAGGATGACCAGTTCGCGCAGCTGCACCCGCTCGAAGGTGGTGAAGCGCCCGTTGCACTGCGGACAGGACCGACGGCGGCGGATGGCCGCGCCGTCGTCAGACGGGCGGCTGTCCTTGACCTGGGTGTCGGCGTTTCCGCAGAAGGGACACTTCATTCAGTCGACCTCTTAGCGATAGATCGGGAAGCGGGCGGTCAGTTCGCGCACCTGGGCGGCGACGCCCGCGACGACGGCCGGATCGGCTTCGTCGCCGCCGTTCATCGACGAGACGACGTCGGCGATCCAGTGGCCGATCTGCTTGAACTCTTCCTCGCTGAAGCCGCGCGTGGTGCCGGCCGGGGTGCCCAGACGGACGCCCGAGGTGACGGTGAAGGGCGCGGTGTCGAACGGCACGCCGTTCTTGTTGCAGGTCATCAGGGCCTTCTCGAGCTCATGCTCGGTGGCCTTGCCGGTCACGCCCTTGGGCCGCAGATCGACCAGCATCAGGTGGCTGTCGGTGCCGCCCGAGACGATGGCCAGACCGCGCTCGACCAGGACGCCGGCCAGGGCCTGGGCGTTCTTGACCACCTGCTGGGCATAGCCCTTGAACTCGGGCTTCAGCGCCTCGCCGAAGGCCACGGCCTTGGCGGCGATGACGTGCTCCAGCGGACCGCCCTGCAGGCCGGGGAAGACGGCCGAGTTGATCTTCTTGCCCAGGTCCACGTCGTTGGACAGGATCATGCCGCCGCGCGGGCCGCGCAGGGTCTTGTGCGTCGTGGTGGTGACGACGTGGGCGTGCGGGATCGGGTCGGGATAGACGCCGCCGGCGATCAGGCCCGCATAGTGGGCCATGTCGACCATCAGATAGGCGCCGACGCTGTCAGCGATCTCGCGGAAGCGCTTGAAGTCGATGTGACGGCTATAGGCCGAGGCGCCGGCCAGGATCAGCTTGGGCTTTTCCTTCTGAGCCATTTCGGCGACGTGGTCATAGTCGATCAGATGGGTGTCTTCGCGGACCTTGTAGGTCACAGGGCGGAACCACTTGCCCGACTGGTTGGCGGGCGAACCGTGGGTCAGGTGACCGCCGCAGGCCAGATCCATGCCCAGGAAGGTGTCGCCGGGCTGCAGCAGGGTGAAGAAGACGGCCTGGTTGGCCTGGGCGCCCGAGTGGGGCTGGACGTTGGCGAAAGCGGCGCCGAACAGTTCCTTGGCGCGCTCGCGGGCCAGGTCCTCGGTGACGTCCACGAACTCGCAGCCGCCGTAGTAGCGACGGCCCGGATAGCCCTCGGCGTACTTGTTGGTCAGGACCGAGCCTTGGGCATCCAGCACCGCCTGCGAGACGATGTTTTCCGAAGCGATCAGCTCGATCTGCTCCTTCTGGCGGCCCAGTTCGCCCTGGATGCCCTTGAAGATCGCCGGATCGGCGTCGGCGAGGCTCTTGGAGAAGTACGAGTCGTGGGTGAAGGCGGTCACTGGCGGGCATCCCGAGGGCTGAGGGCGGAAACGGCGCCCCTATCTAGGCCGCGCCGCCGGACACCACAACATCTGGTGGCCCCGCGACCGATCCGCCCACACGCACAACAAGGTTCGAATATTGCCGTAACAATGCTAGTGCAAAGCCAAGCTTTGTAAAATCTTCGAGGGAGCGCCCATGAAATCCTTGCTTGGCGGCCTGGCCGCGGCAGCCTGCCTGATGTCGGCGCCTCAAGTCGCCGCGCAGGCGGTCACCTACTATGTCCAGAGCGCGCCATACGACAGCGTGAGCAACTACACGGCCTGCCCTTTGGGCGGCTGCACCGCCACGTTCACCACTTCGCAACGCGTCTCGGGCTCTTTCACGATCTTCGGCGCCCTCGCGCCGAACATGGTCGATGAGGTCATCGACGTTCGCCTGGGCGATCTGAACCTCAGCGACGGGCAGAACACCTTCCAGACCGACTTCCTGAACTGGAGCATCGTTGCACAAACCGCTCAGGTCTCGACCGACGCCAGCGGCAACCTGACCTACTTCGAGTTCAAGTTCGACAAGATGCACGGGCTGCCCGTGGCCGTCGGAAACGCCGGCGACCCGAAGTCCTATGTGACGTCCATCTACCTCGCCAATACGCCGAGCGGCAGCTATGCCTTCGTGCAGAGCAACAGCCTGTGCACGGCGCGCGGAGACAATACGGGCGGCAACACGTTCGGGCTGGGATGCATTAACGCGACGTCAAACGCTCCCCAGGGCGCGTCGCAGGCGGCGTCCTCAGCGGTGACGATCTCGCTGACCCCTCCCCCGCCGCCGGCGGTGCCGACCATGTCGGAATGGGCGATGATCCTGCTGGGGGTTCTGCTGGCGGGTGGAACGGCGCTGCACTTGCAACGGCGTCGCCAGACGGCCTGACGTCAAAAGGTCAGCGACGGGTCGCCAAAGCGCGTTTCAGCTTGGCGATGGCGACCCGCTCGACCGCGCGCGGCTCCAGCGCCGGGCCCATGGCGGACACCTCGACGCCCGTGGCCGTGTGGACGGCCGAGCACTTCACATAGGTGCCGTTACGGACGAACTCGACGATGACTTCGCCCAGTTCCGCGTCCTGCATCAGGCCGCGACCGGACGACGCGCCACGTTGCAGTGCGAGAACAGCCTGTCCATCGCATCGACCAGCTTGTCGATCATGCCGTCGTCATGGTTCGGCGACGGGGTGAAGCGCAGGCGCTCGGTCCCCTTGGGCACGGTCGGATAGTTGATTGGCTGGACGTAGATGCCGTGCTCTTCCAGCAGCATGTCCGAGATCAGCTTGCAGTGGACCGGATTGCCGACATGGACCGGGACGATGTGGCTGACGCTGGGCAGGACCGGGATGCCGGCCTCCAGCAGGCGGCGCTTCAGGGTCTCGGCGCGCTCCTGGTGCGCGACGCGCAGTTCCGGATGAGCCTTCAGGTGACGCACCGAGGCCAGGGCCCCGGCGGTCAGAGCGGGGGGCAGGCTGGTGGTGAAGATGAAGCCCGAGGCCCAGCTGCGCACGGCGTCCACGATCACCGCGTCGGCGGCGATATAGCCGCCCATGACGCCGATGGCCTTGCCCAGGGTGCATTCGACGATATCGATGCCGTCCAGGACGCCGTCGCGCTCGGCCACGCCGGCGCCGGTTTCGCCGTAGAGGCCGACCGCGTGGACCTCGTCCAGATAGGTCATGGCGCCGTACTTCCTGGCCAGGGCGATGGTCCCGGCGATGTCGGCGATGTCGCCGTCCATCGAATAGACGCTCTCGAAAGCCACCAGCTTGGGCGCGTCGATAGGCGCAGCGGCCAGAAGTTCCTCGAGGTGCTCCAGGTCGTTGTGGCGGAAGATATGGCGCGGACCGCCGCCGTGGCGGATGCCCTCGATCATCGAGGCGTGGTTCAGGGCGTCGGAGAAGATGATCAGGCCCGGCAGGATCTTCTGCAGGGTGGACAGCGTCGCCTCATTGGCCACATAGCCCGAGGTGAACAGCAGGGCCGCTTCCTTCTGGTGCCAGCTGGCCAGCTCGACTTCCAAATCGACCGCCGAGCGGGTGGTGCCGGAAATGTTTCGCGTGCCGCCGGCGCCGGCGCCGGTCTGGTCGATCTCGGCCGTCATGGCCTCGACCACCACCGGATGCTGGCCCATGCCCAGATAGTCGTTGGAGCACCAGACCACGACGTCCTGTTCGGAGCCGTCCTCGCGGCGGCGCACCGCCTGCGGGAACTGGCCGCGCACGCGCTTCAGGTCGGCGAAGACGCGATAGCGCCCTTCGCTGCGGACCTGCTCCACCGAGTTCTGAAAGGCGGCTTTATAGTCGAACAAGACGGTAGTTCTTTCGCTTATATAGCTTCGTGCGCCTAATTGCGCTCGCCGACCAGCCTTGTCCATGTTCAGAGCCGGACAAAACGTCTCAACCCCTTAATTGATAACGGTTCTCACTTTAGTCGCCCGCGGTCGTCGGCCCTACGGGACCTCCCGACCCGACGCGGGCTGTTTGGTCGCCCGCGAGCAAGCCTTGAGCGATCAGTCCTCTGCCGGCGCCAGCGCCGCCAGAGGAACCCGCGTCACCTGCACGTCTTCCTTGTTGGTCGCGTAGCCGACGTAGAGCGCGCCATTCCAGACGACGCTCTTGGGATAGTGATAGCCGGGGCGCTTGTACTGGCCCTCGTAGCGAAGGGGCTGCAGATCCCCTGTCCCGCGCAACAGGAAGCTGCGGTCGAAGACGCGTCCGTCGTCGCTCAGTGTCACGGCCAGCGGCATGCGCGGACGGTCGCTATTGGGCGCATTGACAAGATAGGCGGTCCCGTCGGGCAGGTTGCCCGCGCTCTGCTTGGCGCGAGCGTCGGGCATGTCGGTCAGGACCGGCGTGGTCCAGGTGACGCCCCGGTCGCAGCTTTCGGCCGCGATCTGGCGGAAGCTCAACTCCTCGTCGCGGAAGACCATGACGGCGCAGTCGCCGCGCTGGAACAGGCTGGGCTCGATCTCGCGACTGAGGCGCTTTTCATGCTCGGCCGCCGCGCCGCTGGCGTCGCGGGGCAGGTTCTGCATCCGCCCCTCCGTCCAGCCCGACAGGCCCAGAGGATCGTCGGTGAAGAAGGGCTTGGCGATCATGCCGGGGCGCATGTGGAAGCCCGTCATCAGCCGACCACCAATCAGATGCGGGTCCTGCTCGATCACGCCCTCGACCGGGCGGCCTTCGACGCCCATGACACGGCGCGGTTCGCTCCAGGTTTCGCCGTCGCGGCTGAGGCGGTACTCGGCATAGCCGCCCGCCCCGGACTGAAACCCGTCGGGCCAGACGTTGACGTAGGCGACCAGGGTCTGACCGTCCGTCCACCAGCCGCCGCTGGAGCGCATCAGCCCGCCCTCGCCCGCATGGGCCAAGGCGACGGGGGCGCGCCAGGTCTCGCCGTCGTCGCTGACGCTGTAGGCGACCCAGGTGTCGGGCGCGTCCTCGTCGCGGGCCGAGCTCTGCCACTGGGCGTAGAGACGCCCCTTGAAGGGCATCAACACCACGCCGTTGCTGAACCGATCGGTGGCCTCGCCGGGCGCGAAGACGGTGAAGGTCTGCGTGCCCGGCGCGGGCTCCAGTCCCAGATCAGGCGCCCCGGCCTGAAACAGACCAGGTGCGGCGCTGTAAGGCGGATCGGCCGGCGCGGCGGCGATCAGGCCGAGCGCCGCCAGACCGGTCAGTAGAGCAAGCCCCCCCCGGAGCCTCATTGGGCCAGCGTATCCAGCCGTCCGCGCAGCATCTGGACCATGGCCGAGAAGTCCTTGCCGCCGTAGCCGAGGCCGTTGAACAGGGCGTAGAGGGCCTCGGCCTGGGCGCCCAGCGGGGTGGTGGCGCCGGCCTTGGCGGCGGCGTCCTGGGCCAGTTTCAGGTCCTTCAGCATCATGGCGGTGGCGAAGCCGCCTTCGTAGTCGCGGTTCGACGGGGCGGTCGGGACCGGGCCGGCCCAGGGGTAGTAGTTGCTGACCGACCAGCACTGCCCCGAGGACTTGGAGGCGATCTCGAAGAAGCGTTCCGGCTCCAGACCCAGCTTCTCGGCCAGGGCGATGGCCTCGCAGGTGCCGACCATGGAGATGCCCAGCAGCATGTTGTTGCAGATCTTGGCCGCCTGCCCGGCGCCGTGGTCGCCCGCGCGGATGGTAATGCGGCTCATGGGGTCCAGGGCCGGTTCGACGCGGGCGAAGTCGGCCTCGTCGCAGCCGACCATGAAGGCCAGGGTGCCGGCGTCAGCGGCGGCGGTGCCGCCCGAGACGGGGGCGTCGGCGAAGGCGTAACCCGCCTCCCTGGCCAGACCCGCGACCTTGCGCGCCGTCTCCACGTCGATGGTCGAGCAGTCCAGCAGCAGAGCGCTGGACGGGGCCACGCCGATGATCTGTTCGGAATAGACGCTCAGCACATGCGGCCCGGCGGGCAGCATGGTGATGACCACCTCGGCGTCCTTCACGGCCTCGGCGACCGAGGCGACGGTGCGGCACCCGGCCTCGGCGGCGCGTTCCAGCGCGGCGGGCGACAGGTCGAAGGCGGCGACGTCATGCCCGGCCTTGGCCTGATTGGCGGCCATGCCGCCGCCCATGTTGCCGAGACCGATGAAGGCGATGCGAGTCATCTGAGGCGTTTCCCTTATGGATTTTGCGGCAGGGTTAGCGCCCCCCGCTCCGCTTCGCCAGTCACCTGTTCGACAGTTTCGGCTCAGACCGGTTTTCTGAACCGCAGCATGAACTGGCTGGTCTTGCCGCGAATGGACGGGTCGAAGACGTTGGCCGTGCGCGGGTCGTCGGCGCGGGCGAGAAGATCGCTGGAGCCGTCCAGCACGAAGCCCGCCGCCTCGATCTCGCGCTTGACCTGATCCACGTCAATGCGATGCAGGCTGTCCGGCGCGTCCGGCCCTGCGCCCGTCGCCGCGTCATGGTCGATGACGACATAGAGGCCGCCGGGCTTCAGCGCCCGATACGCCGCCGCATTGACCTTCGCCGCCGTGTCCGTGGCGAAGGGCTTGAGGTGCAGGTCGTGATAGTTCTGGGCGGTGAAGATCAGATCCAGACCCTCGGGCCATTCCGGCGCGCCGATGGGCGAGCTGATGGCGTCGGCGTTGTCGAGCGCGGCGGCGGCGGCCAGGGCCTCGCCATAGCTGGCCTGAAAGCCGATGAACTCGGCCGGTTGCCAGGCCGTGACGTGGCCGTCGGGACCGACGGCGGCCGCGAACAGGCGGGTGAAGTAGCCCCCGCCGATGATCATGTCGCCGATCTTCTGACCCGGCTTCACCTCGGCGAAAGCCAGGGTGTCGGCGGCGTGGCGGGCCGTGTCGCGGGCCCGGTCCTCGGTCGTACGGATGGGGCTGGCCAGGGCGGCTTCATAGGCTGCGGGCGCCGTCTGAGCCGAGGCGACGCTCAGGGGCGCGGCCGCCGCCAGGGAGGCGGCGACGACGAAGGCGAGGAAGGGACGCATGGTTACTCCTCCTGTGATTTCAGCCGGTTCAGCCCGGCTTTCTGAAGCGATAGACGAACTGGTCGGTCTTGCCGCGAATGGCCTCGTCAAAGACATTCAAGGTATGGTCGTCGGCGGGGTTGGCGACGGCCGAGGTCTCGCCGTCAAAGACGAAGCCGGCGGCTTCCACTTCCTTGCGCAGTTGCGCGCCCTCGATGCGGTGCAGGGTCTCGACGACAGTATTGCCGGCGCCGGGCTCGGCCTGATGATCAATGACCACGAACAGGCCGCCGGGTTTCAGCGCCTTGAAGATGTCGGCGTTCATCTTGGCCACGTCCACGCCGAAACGGGGGATGTGGAAATCGTGGTATTCCTGGCTCATGAAGACGACGTCCAGAGGGGCATCGAAGGCCATGGCGTCCAGGTCGCCGTTGACGCGGCTGATGTTGGGATAGGCGGCGACCAGGGCGTCGGCGCGCGGGTTCTCGCGCTCGGCCGTGCGGTTGGGCACGAAGGCGTAGACGTGGCCGCCCTCGCCCACGACGCGGGCGAACAGACGCGTGAAGTAGCCGGCGCCAGGACGGATGTCGGCGACCTTCTGACCCGGCTGCACCTGGGCGAAAGCCAGGATCTCGGCGGGATGACGCAGAGGATCGCGCGCGACCTCATCGGCGGGGCGCAGGGAGTCGGCGACGGCGCTCTGATAGGCGGCGGGCGGCGCGTTCTGAGCCAGAACCGGCGAAGCGGCGGCGACTAGCAGGGCCGACAGTGCGGCGGCGAGCAGACGGGACTTCATGGGGCGACCTCCGGGAAAGCTGGGCCGCATAAGGCGCGCGTCCGGAGCCGCTGGCAAGCGGCTCCGGACAGCAGGAATCAGCCCGCCATCGAGGTGGGCGACTGTTTCTCCTTCAGAGTCACCAGTTCCTCGGCCATGGTCGGGTGGACGGCGCAGGTGGCGTCCCACTGGGCCTTGGTCAGGCCGGCCTTCACGGCGATGGCGGCCAACTGGATCATCTCCGGGCTTTCCGGGCCGACGATGTGGACGCCGACAACGCGCTGGCTGTCGGCGTCGACCACCAGCTTCATCAGCACCCGCTCGTCCGAACCGGTGAAGGCGTACTTCATCGGGCGGAAGCGGGTCACATAGACATCGACGCCTTTCGTGCAGGCGCGGCGCGCCTCATGCTCGGTCAAACCGACGACGCCGACCGGCGGCTGGCTGAAGACGGCGGTGGCGACGGCTTCATAGTCGAAGTGCTGCGGGTTGTTCTTGAAGACCGTCTCGTGGAAGGCGACGGCCTCGCGGATGGCGACGGGGGTCAGGTTCATCCGGTCGGTCACATCGCCGATGGCCCAGATGTTGTCGACCGAGGTCTTGGAGAAGGGATCGACGGCGACAGCCCCCTCGTCGTTCAGCTCGACGCCCGCGTTCTCGAGGCCCAATCCCTTGACGTAGGGGACGCGGCCGGTGGCGAACATGATCACGTCGGTTTCCAGCGTCATGCCGTTGCCGAGGTGGCTGACCAGACCGCTTTCGGTCTTCTCGATCGAGGTGTGCTGGCAGCCCAGGATGACCTTGATGCCGCGCTTCTCGATCTCGCCCGCCAGATGGGCGCGCACATCGTCGTCGAAGCCGCGCAGGATGTTCGGGCCGCGATAGATCAGGGTCGTCTCGACGCCCAGACCCGCAAAGATGCCCGCGAACTCGACCGCGATATAGCCGCCGCCCGCGATCAGGATCCGCTTGGGCAGTTCCGGCAGATGGAAGGCTTCTTCGGACGTGATGGCGTGCTCGACGCCCGGCAGGTCCTCGGGCATCCACGGGCGCCCGCCGGTGGCGATCAGGATCTTCTCGGCGGTGAAGGTCTGGTTCTTGCCGACGATTTCGACCGTGTGGGCGTCCTTCATCACGGCGCGGCCGTGGACCAGATCAACGCCCGCCTTGCCCAGGTTGGCGGCGTAGATGCCCGACAGGCGGGCGATCTCGACGTCCTTGGCCTGAAGGAAGGTCGGCCAGTCGAACTTGGCGTTGTCGAAGGACCAGCCGTAGCCCTCGGCGATCTCCAGCGCGTGGCTGACTTCAGAGGCCATGACCATGAACTTCTTGGGCACGCAGCCGCGAATGACGCACGTGCCGCCGACGCGATATTCCTCGGCCACGGCCACCTTCTTGCCGCCCAGAGCGGTCAGGCGCGCGGCGCGCACCCCGCCCGAACCGGCGCCGATGACGAAGAGGTCGTAGTCGTAAGAAGCCACGTCAAATTCCTGAAAAATCTACTGGAACCTGCAATCTAGGAGTTGGAACCGTCAAACGCTAGGCGTCGACGCCCCCAGCCGGATCTCGGCGTTGTGCGAAGTCTGGACAGGCCTTTCCTTGGCTGACAGTGTCGGTACCAGTTCCATTTGGAGGCACGTATGCTGAAACTTACCCTGGCCGCTGCGGCGCTTGGCAGCCTCCTGTTCGCCTCCGGGGCGATGGCTCAGCCTCAAGATGATGCCGAGGAGCCGACACGCCTGGAAGACCTGACGGTCATTGGTCGCCCGCTGCAGCGCCTGATCGAGTCGTTTGTGACCGAGGTGGCTGCACCCAATCAGGGCCGGAGCCTTGCTCGCTGGCGCAACCCCATATGCGTTTCCACCGTCAACATCGAACAGGACGGGGCCCAGTACATCATCGACCGCGTGGCGGAGGTAGCCGACCGCGTCAACGTGCGTTCGGGCGGCCCCAACTGCAACCCCAATGTAGTCGTTGTCGCATCAGCCGACGCCACCAATGTCGCCCATGCCATCACTGAGAGGTCGCCGCTGAGCTTCCGCCCAGGGTCGAGTACAACCGATCAGGGCGCCGCCGCTCTGCGCGCGTTCCGCGATTCCGCCGCCCCGGTGCGGTGGTGGCACGTCAGCTTCCCTGTCGATCGGGACACCAACCTGCGAGCTGTGCGCCTGCCCGGCGATCCATGCGGCGACACGCCCGTTTCTTGCGCTCCTGCCGTAAAAATCTCCGCTTCAAATCTCACGACCCAGATCGTGGACAATCTTCAGCGCGTCATCATCGTCGTGGATTCATCACAACTGGCTGGCATCGAAAGCCGCCAACTCGCGGACTACATCGCCTTCGTCGCCCTGGCGCAGATCGATCCCCAGGCTGACACCAGCCGATACGTCTCGGTTCTCAACACGTTCGACGAGTCCGCAGCCTCGGGCGAAGGCATGACCGAGTGGGACTACGCCTACCTAGAAGGTCTGTATAAGGCGCAGATGACGCTCAAGAACACCCGGGCGGGAAACCTCGAAATCGCGCAATCGATTCATCGCGCTCACAACCGCCTTGCCGACACCCAGGCGGCCGACCCTTCTACGGATTGAGCGTCTCGACCCCGGCGTCCGTGCCGATGATGGCCAGGTCGGTCAGGTCGAGGAAGAGGCCGTGCTCGACCACGCCGGTCAGGCTCTTGAGGTCAGCCGCGAGGCGGGCGGGGTCAGCGATGACCTTGCAGGCGGCGTCGTAGATCAGGTTGCCGCCGTCGGTGCGGATCAGGCCGCGGTCGGCCTGACGCACGCGGGCGGGCGAGGCGATGTCGTGGTCGGCCAGGACGTCGGCGATGCGATTGGCGGTCGTCTTGTGACCGAAGGCGACGACCTCGATCGGCAGGGGGAAGGTCCCCAGCACCGGGACCACCTTGGCCGCGTCGGCGATGCAGATGCAGCGCTCAGACGCCTCCCACACCAGCTTCTCGCGCAGCAGGGCCGCGCCGCCGCCCTTGATCAGGGCGAGGCCGGGGCCGATCTCGTCGGCGCCGTCGACGGTCAGGTCGATGCGCGGCGTGTCTTCCAGCGTCGACAGGGTCAGGCCCAGCTCGCGCGCCAGATCGGCGGTGCGTTCCGACGTCGGGACGCAGCGCAGGTCCGGCAGGTTGCGCGCCGCCAGGGCCTTTACGAACCAGGCGGCGGTGGAGCCGGTGCCCAGACCAACCACCATGCCGGCCTCGACATGGGCGGCGGCGGCTTCGCCGGCGTTCTTCTTCTGCAGGTCGCTCATTGGGATTTCGCCGCCTTCTTTGCGCGCATGGTGTCCATGAAGCGGGCGGCCCAGCCCGGCTTCGTCGTCTGTTCGGCGCGGCCCAGGGCCAGATCGCCCGCCGCGACGTCCTTGGTCACCACCGAGCCGGAGCCGATCATGGCCCCCGCGCCGATGGTCACGGGGGCGACCAGCGAGGAGTTCGAACCGACGAAGGCCCCCTCGCCCACCGTGGTGCGGTGTTTGAAGAAGCCGTCGTAGTTGCAGAAGATGGTGCCGGCGCCGATGTTGGCTTTCGCGCCGACATGGCCGTCGCCGAGGTAGGCCAGGTGGTTGGCCTTGGCCCCCGCGTCCATGCGGACGTTCTTGACCTCGACGAAGTTGCCGATCTTGACACCCTCGCCCAGATCCGCGCCGGGGCGCAGGCGGGCGTAGGGACCGACTTCGGCGCCTCTGGCGACCTTGGCGCCTTCGATGTGGCTGAAGCTGCGGATACGCGCGCCCTCGGCCACGACCGCGCCGGGGCCGAAGACGACGAAGGGCTCAATGGTCGTGCCGGCGCCGACTTCAGTGTCCCAGGCGAAGTGGACCGTGTCGGGGGCGCTCATGGTCACGCCTGCCGCCAGGAAATGCTCGCGCTGGGTCGACTGGAACAGGGCCTCGGCCTGAGCCAGTTCGCCTTGGGCGTTGACGCCCATGACCGAGTCCTCGGCGGCGAAGACGGCGCGGGTCGGGGCGCCGCGCTTGCGGGCCAGCTCGACCACGTCGGTCAGGTAGTATTCGCCCTTGGCGTTGTCGTTCTTCACCTCGGCCAGCAGGTCGAACAGCAGGCCGACCGGGGCGGCCATGACGCCGGAGTTGCAGGCGGTGACGTCCAGCACGTCTGCGGTCGCCTCCTTGGCCTCGGTGATCGCCAGAAGGTCGTCGCCTTGCAGGATCAGACGACCATAGGCGCCGGGGTCGCGGGCCTCGAAGCCGATGACGGTGACGCCTTCATGGCTGTCGGCGAAGACCGGCTCGATGTCGGCGGCCTTCAGAAGAGGCACGTCGCCGTAGGTGACGACCACATGGCCGATGAAGTCGCCCAGCACGGCCTCGGCGGCGCGCACGGCGTGGCCGGTGCCCAGCGGCGGGTCCTGAACGGCGATGGAGTCCTCGCCCAGGCGCTTCTCGACATGGGCGCGGACTTCAGGGGAATGGCCGCCGACCACGACCACGATGCGCTCGCAGCCCAGGGCCTCGGCGGCGTCGATGGCGTGATCCAGCATGGCGCGCCGGCCCACCGGGTGCAGCACCTTGGGCAGCGGCGACTTCATCCGCGTGCCCTGGCCTGCGGCGAGGATGATGGCTGCGCGAGGATGTGGTGCGGTCATGAATCGATCCGGCGGCTTGTCGTCCTGCGCGATCTAGCCCATTGCCGGGGTCTGCGCGAGCCGGGAGACGACATGAGCACTGAACACGATCTGGAAGGCTGGACCATCGCCTTCGACCTGGACGGGACCCTGGTGGACTCGGCGCCCGACCTGATCGGCACGCTGAACCGGATGCTGGCGCAATATGAGTTGCCGCCCGTGCCCATGTCCTCGGCCCGGCATCTGGTCGGACATGGTGCCATGGCGCTGCTGCGTCACGGCTTCATGGAGGCGGGCGCCGCCTGGGACGAGGCCCATGCGCCCGGTCTGTTCGAGCGCTTCATCGAGGACTATCTGGCCCACATCGCCGACGAGAGCGCCGTGTTTGACGGCGTGGTCCCGGCGCTGGAGCGGCTGGCCGCGCGCGGGGCCATCCTGTGCGTCGCCACCAACAAGCGCACCGACCTGTCCGTCGCCCTGATCGAGGCGCTGGACCTGACGAAACACTTCGCCTTCATCGCCGGGCCGGATGCGGTCTCGGCTCGCAAGCCCAGCGGCGCGCACATTCATGAAGCGGTGCAGAAGGCGGGCGGCGATCCGGCGCGCTGCGTCATGGTCGGCGACAGCACGACGGACACCAAGGCGGCCAAGGACGCGGGCGTGGCCTGCATCGTCGTCGGCTTCGGCTACAACGACGTGCCGCGCGAGGAACTGGGCGGAGACGTGGTGATCGACCACTACGACGACTTCGAGGCGGCGCTGGCCGAGGTGATGGGCTAAGGCCCCTCGCCCACCCCTACATCGCTCATCCCGGCGAAGGCCGGGATCCAGATGCCGAACTCTACGGGTGGCGGCAAGGGACGGGATTGCGTCAGCGGGTTCTGACGCCGCGCCATACAATCTGGATCCCGGCCTTCGCCGGGATGAGCGGGGTTGGATCTCAGAAAATCTAAACACCACGACAGAACTTCTCAGCGTTAATCGCTCCCGCCGCTGTTGCCGTCTTCGCGCCCGCGCAACACATAGGTCGACCCGTTCCTCCCCAAGGGTCGTCATGTTCCGTCGCTTCTTCGCCATTCCCCTCTGGCAGCGCACCGCCGCCGGTTTCGCCCTGGGCATCCTCGCCGGCCTGATCCTGCGCGAGCAGGCGACCGTCTGGCTGCAGCCGATTGGCGACGTCTATCTGAACCTGATCCGCATGGTGGTGGCGCCGTTGGTGCTGTTCACCATCGCCAGTTCGATCGCCAAGCTGGGTGAAGGGGTGGGCGCGGTGCGGCTGGGCGTGCGGACCATTGTCTGGTTCGCGATCACCTCCATGCTGGCGGTCCTGGTCGGCTTCGCCTTCGGGCACATCATCAATCCGGGCGTCGGACTGGCTGACCTGCCGCTGGGCGAGGTCAAGGAACGCGTGATCCCGACGCCGTTGCAGGTGCTGCTGGGCGTTGTTCCGACCAATCCCTTCGCCTCTCTGGCCGAGGGCAAGGTGCTGCAGATCATCTTCTTCTCGGCCCTGCTGGGCGCGGCCCTGGTGGCGCTGGGCGACCGGGCGCAGAACGCACGGAGACTGGTGGATGAAGGCGCGGCCCTGATCTTCCGCATCACCCGCTGGGTGATCCAGCTGACGCCGTTTGGCGTGTTCGGCCTGATCGGCTCGGTCGTCGGCGGCTATGGCTGGGAGGCGTTGCTGCCGCTGGGCAAGTTCATCTTCGCCATCTATGCGGCCTGCCTGTTCCACATCCTGATCGTCTATTCGGGCCTGCTGAAGCTGCACGGACTGAAGGTCCGCAGCTTTTTCCGCGGGGCCTTTGCGGCCCAACAGACGGCCTTCGCCACTTCCTCCTCGCTGGGGACCCTGCCCATCACCCTGCGCCAGACCGTCGAGCGTCTGGGCGTGCCGCAGGCCTACGCCGCCTTCGCCGTGCCTCTGGGCGCCAATGTGAAGATGGACGGCTGCGGGGCCATATATCCGGCCATCGCCTCGATCTTCATCGCCCAGTATTTCCAGATCGACCTGACCCTGACCCAGTATGTGCTGATCGGGCTGACGGCGGTGCTGGGGTCGCTGGGGACGGCGGGCGTGCCGGGGACCAGCATCGTCATGCTGACCCTGACCCTGTCGACCGCGGGCCTGCCGCTGGAAGGCATCGGCTACATCGTCGCCATCGACCGGATCATCGACATGATGCGCACCGCCACCAATGTCACCGGCCAGATGGTCGTGCCCGTTCTGGTCGCCAGGGAGGAAGGCATCCTGAACGAGGACATCTACAACGGTCACGTCGCCTGGCTGCCCGGCGATCCCGAGACGGAAACGCCCGAAGGCGTGCGCGCGGCGGGTATTTGATCAAAGAGGCTTGCCGTCGTCGGAATCGCGGGCTACATCGCGCCTCCCGACGGCCCAAGCCTTTCTGATTTGGTCGTTCCTGCGCTGGACGCGTAGCTCAGCGGGAGAGCACCTCGTTCACACCGAGGGGGTCACAGGTTCAATCCCTGTCGCGTCCACCATTTTTCCCCTAATCTTACAACAAGATAGAACTCATCGCCTGGCCGTGAACCTGGGGCGTCTGAGGTTTGACCTCGTTAGGGGGGCGCTAGGGGGGCGCCGGAAACCTCGCTCAAAACGGCGTTTCAGGCTGTTTCAAGCACCAATACGCCACGAACAAGCATAGCAGCATTGCCGTCGCTCGCCAGGAACGCTTCAGCAAGGACCGACGAAGGCCCGGCCGGCGTAACGCACCAGGCATCCAGCGAGGCCGCTTCACTCAGTCCGGAGCAGACGGAGGTGAACTGGTCGCAGCGGGCGGACTCGGATTGGTCGTGCTTCGGGACGGCGTGGTTGTCCCCGCCCCTTGAAGCGAAGGGGAGCCCGGCGCCTCGGTCGCAACCGCCCCGTTGACCGCCTCGCTGGATGACCCTGACGTCCCCGGTCCAGCAGGAACATCAGTCAAGGTCCCCACTTCCCCCACACGCTCCCCTTCCGCCCCGGACGCTGCTCGCGCCCGCCGGTCGGCGTCCCTGCTGCAGGCGGCGGCCAGCAAACCAAGGAAAGCCAGGCCGGCCGCGATCTTGATGTAGGTCTTCATATCGAGCTCCCTTTCGACAAAACGGAAAGAGCTAGGCCGAGGATTGTTGCGACTGTCGCCTTTCGGTCAGTCGCGAGCGCCGAGCATCACAGGACCCCGGCGAACCTCAGCTCGCCCGTCTCCGGGGCGTAGCTCTCTTCCCTTTTTCCGAAGCGGCAGGCCGCTTGGCCGTCCGCGCGCCCCTGCGAGGTTCGGCGCCCGAACCTTTCAGGCTGGCGCGGAGCGCGGCCATCAGATCCACGACATTGGTGTCCTCCGGCTCGGCGGCGCGAACAGGCTTATGACCCTTCTGTTTGGAGGCGATCAGAGCCTTGAGCGCCTCCTCGTATCGATCGACAAACTGGTCCGGGTCGAAGGGCCCGGCCTTCTGCTCGATGATCCGCCGCGCAATATCGACCATGGCCGGGTCGGGCGCCTTGTCCGATATAGCTCCGAACACGTCGCGCATCGCGCGGACCTCCCCTCGCGTACGGAGAGAATAGGCGAGGATTCCCTGGTCTCGCGGCTCCAGCGCCAGCAGACGCTCCCGCGTCGACAGGACCACGCGCCCCAGGGCGATCTTGCCTTCCGAGCGCATGGCCTCACGGATAACGCCGAAGGCCTCCTCCGCCAGCGCTCCGGCCGGCGCGAGGTAGTAGGGATTATCCCAGTAGAGGCGGTCTATCTCCTCCTCCGGCACGAAGCGCTCGATATCGATCGTTTTCGTGCTCTCCAGTTTGACGGATTTTATCTCCTCATCGGTCAGAAGGATGTATTCGTCCTTGGCGACGGCATAGCCCTTGACCAGGGACGACCGCTCGACCGGGCCCGTGTCGGGGTCGGTGGTGATCATCCGGATACGATTGTTGGTCTCGGGATTGATGAGATTGAAATGAACCTCGCCCCCTGAACTGGTCGCCGTGTAAAGGGCGACGGGGCAGGTCACGAGGGACAGACGCAGGTGTCCCTGCCAGGTGGGGCGATAAGCCATTTCGAGCCTCCGGGACGGGCGCCGCGCCGTCGCGCCGAATCAACTCCATGAAACGCGTTTCGCTCCCGGCCCTGCGTCTCACCCGAGCCGACGGCTCAGCCGCAGGTTTCGGCCTGCCCGTCTTCCAGGTCGAAAACGAAGCAGTGCTCCCGACCTCCCTCCATATCCGTCACGAAGAGACGAACCTCATCCCCGGCGTTCACAGGGGGAAAGAACAGTTCGGCGTACCCGACCGCCGCCGCCTCAAAGCTCGGGGCCTCGATCACGTGGCCATGGGCTCGGCCTGCGCCTTCGGCGTAGACATAAAAGCGGTTGTGTCCGGTTCCGGACATTGAGACCTCCTAAGCCTTGGGCCTGATCGTATTCGACTGCTAACTCAGCTGGCGCCCACACGACCGCCCGTGTCGAACGCTTCGAAAGTCAGGCGTCTGGCGGCGTTTCATCGGCCTTCTTCCCAGGCGCTCCAGGATGACGGCGGCTCCACCGGATCGCCGCCGCCGCAACCGCGGCGAAGACGAGACCAAGAGCGAAAAGCAGGAAATTCATGCGCCCTTCCCCGGACTCCATCCCCGTCCGATGCGTCTGAAAGCGCGGCTGATCAGGGACAATCCCATGGCGACCGGAACAGCTCCTAGAATGACAATAAGAATGGCGCCAAGCATCTGCATATCAAACCAGCGCCGGGCGAGCTCCGAAGGTTCCCGGCGGCGTCGCCCTCTCTTCGCAGGCGCTCATAGGGAGTCATGGATCGCTCCATCCCGTGATGCGGACTTGCGCCTGGGGCTTCCCATCAGAGGAAAAGACCAGGGTCGCCCGCTTTTCGCCGTGTCCCGGCACGTAGTCGAGCGTAGCCCCGGATTTCTCCCCGTCCGCCTCCCCTTCTATCTCCACGGCGGCGGCCGTCATGTCGCCGTTGTTCACAACCTTGACCTCCAGCGCCCAGCCCGCTCCCACAGGACGAAGAGCTTGGGGCAGGACGGTCAGGTCGGGCGGCCTGTGATCGGCGAAGGCGGATCGCGCGAGCACAGCGATCGCTGCGGCGGTGACGATGAGACCCATCAAGGCGCAGACGCACTGCAGCCGTGACAGCGTTTCGCGAGCGGGCTTCTCCCGGTTCTTCATCTTCACACCAGAAGCCGCGCGGCCGCCGCGCCCAGGGCGGCCGGGAAGGCGAGAACGACGACATTGGCCATGACGGCGCCCGCGCCATGCCCATCTACAGCGCCGAACACCCACAGCATGGCGAAGCTCGCAGCCAGACAAAGGGCGTAGCCCGGCAGGGTGAAGTCCAGGAAGGCGCGAAGAGGGCTTTCCTTTTCTTCCTGCCCCGCGAAACCGGCCTCGAAGACGATGACATGCAGAAGCGCCAGCGACAGCACCAGCAGCCCCAAGGCGCCTGACGGAGTCGTCAGGTAGGCGATCAGCCGCATCTCCTCGGTCGGCGCCAGGTTCATGGCGAAATACAAGGCTCCGGCGAACATGAGGAAGAGCTCGCCAGGGTAGGACGCCTCGTCCTCGTCGCCCTCCTCCTCATCCCCTGAAAGTTGCCGACGGGCGACAAGGGCGCCGAGGGCGGCCGGGACCGCCTGAAGCGAAACCTGCCCCGCCGCCGAAGTCAGGGAGAAGTCGTCAAGGACGTTGAACATGGCCAGAAGCGCCGTCGAGGTCGTGAACCCGACGGCGAGCGCCACAAGGGTGTCCAGGCTGTTGTTCACCAAGCCCCTTCGCGCAGAAAAGCCCGCGTAGTGAGCCAAGCCGTAGAGGACGGGCAAGGCGGCGATCACGAAGGCGAGGCGCCGCGCGGGCGCAGCCGACACGCCGAGGGCCCACATCTCCATGGTCATCAGCAAGGGGAGACTGAACAACAGGGCGCCGCCGAATGCGCGCCCCAGATCCGACAGATAGTCGATCTCCGAACCCAACCCGCGGTCTGCGGACGTCATCCTTCAGATCCTCCCAACCATCCGCCGCCACGAACTGACGACGTCCTTCACGAGCGCCGCCCCAGAGCCAGGGCGCATTTCGTTCCAAGATCCAACAAGCCTTGCCGTTCCAGGTCGGACGGCGTTCGCCGCTCAGCCGACGCCGGCCCCGCCGGTCACGCCCCAGACCTCTCCGGTGACGAAGCTGGCCTCCTGGGAGGCGAGCAGGACGTAGACCGGCGCGATCTCCACCGGCTGCCCCGGCCGGCCGAAGGCGCTGTGGGCCCCGAACTGCTCGACCTTCTCCTGGGGCTGACCGCCGCTGGGCTGCAGCACCGTCCAGAAGGGTCCCGGCGCGACGGCGTTCACCCGCACGCCCTTCTCGATCATCTGCTTGGCCAGGGCCTTGGTGTAGGCGACGATCCCGGCCTTGGTGGTCGCATAGTCCAGCAGGATGTCCGAAGGCTCATAGGCCTGGATCGAGGCGGTGGTGATGATGGCCGCGCCCGGCGGCAGATGAGGCGCTGCGGCCTGACAAATCCAGTGCAAGGCGTAGAGGTTGGTCTTAATCGTGGCGTCGAAATCGGCGGTCGAGACCTCGGCCACATTCTCCCGGTACTGCTGATGACCGGCGTTGACGACCAGGATGTCCAGACCGTCGAAGGCCTCCGCCACCCGGGCGACCATGGTCGCATTCCATGCCTCGTCGCGAATGTCGCCTGGCAGGGCCAGGGCCTTCACCCCGGCCTTCTCGATCAGGGCGACCACCTCCTGCGCGTCCTTCTCCTCGGACGGCAGATAGGCGATGGCCACATCGGCGCCTTCGCGGGCATAGGCGATCGCCGTCGCCCGCCCGATCCCGGAATCTCCGCCCGTGATCAGGGCCCGGCGCCCTTTCAGACGGCCATGTCCGACATAGCTGTCCTCACCATGGTCGGGCCGCGGGATCATCCGGCCCGCCAGACCGGGTTCGGGCTGAGGCTGACGGGGAAAGGGCGGTCGAGGATACTGGTTGCGCGGATCCTGCATGGCGAGGCGATCGGACATGGGTCTTCCTTTGAAGGCGCGCGGCCTGCATCAGGCGCGCTCGGGCATGCCGACCTAATGTCCGTGTCGCAGGGCTCGTTCCGCCCAGGCTCAGCCCCATGGCGCCCTTTGCGGTCTCAGGCGTTGACCAGCTTCACCGGAGGCGACCTTGATCGACGAACCAGGCCACAAATCCGCTCTGCAGACCCTGCGCTCCGCCGCGGCCTCCCTCCGGCGCGGGATGAGGGCGAGAGCAGCCCGGCTCAAGACCTATGTCCTCGATCAGGATCCTGTCTGGTCGGCCGTCCGGCGTCCGGGAAAGGCGGAGATCATCGCGGCCACGATCACTCTTGGGCTGATCGCGGGCTCTCTGGTGTTTCTGATGTTGTTCGACTGGAACTGGCTGCGCGGGCCGATCAGTCGGGCGGCCTCCGCCTCCACGGGTCGCGAGGTCGTGCTGAACGGCGACCTCGATGTCAGGCTGTTCAGCTGGACGCCCTCGGCGACGGTGCGCCGCCTCAGCATAGGCGGCCCCGCCTGGGCGCACGATCGCAACACGGCCGAAGTCGAACAACTGGACGTCTCCGTCCGGCTGCGACGGCTTTTCCTGGGTCAGGTGGAGGTGTCCTCCCTGGTGATGACCCGTCCGGCGGTCCATCTTGTCGTGGACGGGAACGGTCGCCGGAGCTGGGACCTGCACCCCGAGCGGCCCGACGACGGTCGCGGGGCGAAACTGCCGGTCATCCAGCGCCTGGTCATCAAGGACGGCCGCCTGACGCTGGACGAACAGCGACGGGGCATGAAGCTCGACGCCATGATCACGGCGCGCGAGGCGCGCTCCCCCGAGGACGGCGAAAGCGGCTTTCTGCTTGACGGCAAGGGGACGATGAACGGCGCGCCGCTCACTCTCCGCGTAACCGGCGGCCCCTTCGTCAATATTCGCCGCGACCGACCCTACGCCTTCACCGCCGATCTGGCGGGCGCCGGCTCGAGACTTAGGGCCGAGGGCGAAGTCACCCGGCCGTTCGACCTCGGGCGGTTCAATGCGGTGCTGGAGCTTGAGGGCCAGGACCTGGCCGACATCTATCTCCTGACCGGGATCACCACGCCCAACACGCCGCCCTACAGACTGAAGGGCGATCTGAGCCGGGACGGCGCCCTGTTCCGCTTCGCCGATTTCAGCGGGCGGGTCGGATCCTCCGACCTGTCCGGAAGCCTGGAGGTGAACAAGGTCGGCGAGCGCCGCCGCGTCGACGCGAAACTGACCTCCCGCACCCTGGACATCGACGACCTCGCCGCCGTCCTGGGCGCCCGACCACAGGTCACCAGCGAGGGGACGGTCGCAACCTCGGGCGCGCCCGGCAAGCTCCTGCCCGACGCCCCGCTGCGGACGGAACGGCTCCGCGCCATGGACGGGTCGCTCTCCTACCGCGCCGGTACGGTCAAGACCAACGCCTTCGACATCCGGCAGGTCAGCCTCGGGGCCGACCTGAAGGACGGGATCCTGAAGCTCGACCCCGTCGCCTTCGCCTTCAATCGCGGAGAACTCAACGGTACGGCCCGCATCGACGCCCGCAAGTCCATTCCCTACAGCGTCGTCGATTTCCGCCTGAGCGGCTATCCCCTGGAGTCGATCATCCCAGCGCGCGGGGGCGCCCCGACAGTGACGGGACGCGCCCTGGGGCGGGCCAGGCTGGAGGGGCCAGGCGCATCCATTCACGACCTGGCGGCCAACTCCAAGGGATCCATCAGCTTGGTGGCGCCCCAGGGTCACATGCGATCGGCCTTCGCCGAACTGCTGGGCATCAATGTCGGCGCCGGGCTCGGCAAGCTGCTCTCCGGGGACCAGTCCACGTCCGGCATTCGCTGCGCGGTTGCGGATTTCAAGGTGGCCGGCGGCGTCGCAACCTCTCGCACCCTTGTGATCGACACGGACGTGGTCCTGGCCCAGGGTTCGGGAACCATCGACCTCGGCGCCGAGACCATGAACCTCCGGATCGACGGCGAAACCAAGAAGCCGCGCCTCCTGCGCGTCTGGGCGCCGATCACCATCAAAGGCCCCCTCGCCTCCCCGCGCCTCGGCGTGGACGCCTCGGCGGTGGCGACGCAGGGCGGTCTGGTGGGCGCCCTTGCCACCCTCGTCAGTCCGGTCGCGGCCCTCCTGGGCTTCATCGATCCCGGCCTGGCCGAGGACGCAGACTGCGGCTCCCTGATCGCTTCCGCTCGCTGAACTCTCTGCGGCCGCACTCCGGCCGACGGCTTTCGTCGCCCCGGTCCTGGAAGGGCCGGGATGGAACGCCGAACCTTGTCATCTGTTCGGATGGGGCGCCTCCTCGAAGCGAAACCATGGCCGCAGACACAGAACCGACCTCTGAACCCGATGTCGTCGTCATCGGCGCCGGGCCCGCGGGCCTGACCGCAGCCCTCTATCTGGCGCGATACCGCCGGAGTGTTCTCGTGCTGCACGACGGCAAGAGCCGGGCCCTGCGCATTCCCCTCACGCACAATGCTCCGGGATTTCCTGAGGGCGTTCGGGGACCGGATCTGATCGCACGCATGACCCGCCACGCCGTTCAATACGGCGCGACCATCCAGGAGGCCGAGGTGGCGGCTGTCGAGGCCGTAGCCGGCGGATTCAGCCTTCATCTCGCAGACGGTTCCACGCGCGTGAGCCGCGCCGTCGTCCTGGCGACCGGCGTGGATCTCAACCAGGTCGATCTGCCCGAAGCCGTCCATGAGGCTGCGATCCGGGCGGGCGTGCTGCGCTATTGCCCGGTCTGCGACGGATATGAGCATATCGGCAAACGGATAGGGGTGATCGGCTGCGACACCAATGGCGCGGCTGAAGCCCTCTTCCTGCGGGGGTATTCCCAGAACGTCACTCTCATGCCGCTCAACCGCCCTGAACTCTCTTCCGCCGAGGCCCGGGCCCTGGCCGATGCGGGAATCCGGCTGGAAGCCGGCGCCCTTCTCGCTCTAGAGCCCGGCGCCGATGACATCGTCGTCCGTCTCGACACCGGCGCGCCGTTGACGTTCGACGTCATCTACCCGGCCCTGGGATGCAGACCGCGTTCAACCCTTGCTGAGCAGCTCGGGCTCGCTCTCACCGAGGCCGGCTGCGTGACCTCCGACGCCGTCTTCGACAGCCGCGTCGCGGGCGTCTTCGCCGCAGGAGATCTTGTGGAAGGCCTGGATCAGATCAGCGTGGCCATGGGCCACGGCGCCGTGGCGGCCACCAGGGCGCACAACTGGCTGCGCGAGCAGGAGCAAGCCACGCTCGAGAGCAAAGCCGGTCCTAGTCATCGCCGCATGCGCACCCGAACCTCAAGGAACAGCAGATGACGCCTGGCGTTGCGGCCGTATGAGTGAACTCGTCGCCAATATCGTCGGCTCTGCCGCCGCCGTCTGCTCCATCACCAGCTTCGCGCCCCAAGGCGTCAAGATCTGGAAAGAGAGGGACGCCTCGGCCGTCAGCCTCAAGACCTATGGGCTGACCGTCACCTGCTTCGTCCTCTGGGTGGTCTACGGCGTCATGACCGAGGCCTGGCCCGTGACGATCGCAAACGCCTGCGCCCTGGCCATGGCGTCCGGCGTGCTGTTGATGAAATGGCGCTTCAGGGACAACGGTCCCCGCGCAGCGCGATCCTAGCGCTCACAGTCGCACCGGAGTCGGCCGGCCTCGAGGGGACGCGACCAAACCTGGGGCGCTCCCGGACGGCGGCCGGCTTTCACGTCCCGTTCTGATGAGACGCCTATGCGACATAAGGTCTCCGGCGAGCATCGACTGACGAATAATTTCGAAGCCGCCTCGGGGTGCGAGGCCCTGACGAGAACCCCGTAGCGCAGACGCCAACAACAACGTCAAGCTGTGGCGCCTGAGCCCGCCAGACCGGAATTCCACCGGCAAAGCCGCACATGCAGTGCAGTATAGAATCCGGCAGATCGGCTAAAACCTGCGCTCGCGATCCCGGCTCGGACCTGGACGGCATGACCGGAACTCGCATCCACAAAGCCGATTTGCCCCCTGTCCCCTTTCGACAGGAGCCGTCATGCAGACGCCGGAAGAAAACGCCCCTTCTCCAACCGCAAAACCGCCGACGCCCGCAGCCGCGGCTGCACCCTCCCCGACGTCGGGAAAGTCCGTTGCAGGCGCCAAGGCCCCTCCCGGCGAAACCAGGGCGGAAGCCGGGTCGTCGGCCGCCGCGAACCAGGGGAAACCCGGTCAAACCCCCAAGACCGGCAAGGCCCCGGAGCTCCCATCCGATCCGGAGGCCGACGCCGTCGACCTGCTCAAGGCTGATCATCGGCGGGTAGAGGCCCTGTTCGCGGAGTTCGAGTCCGCCCCCGACCGGCGCAAGGCCGCGATCATCCGCGAGGCCTGCACGGAACTGACGTTTCACACCCTGCTCGAAGAAGAGATCTTCTACCCCGCCTGCCGCGCAGCGGACGGCCAGGAGACCGAGGACGCCCTGGACGAAGCCCAGGTCGAGCACGATTGCGCCAAGCTCCTCATCATCGAACTGCTGGCGAGCAGCCAGGAAGATCCGCTCCAGGCCGCTCGGTTCAAGGTCCTCGCCGAGCAGATCAAACACCATGTCGCTGAGGAGGAGGCGCCCCGGACAGGCGTCTTCGCCAAGGCGGAGTCAGCCGGCGTCGACACAGCCGCGCTGGGCCGCCGACTTCTGGAACGGAAGCGTCGGCTGTTGAAGGAGGCCGACCGGCTGCGCCCGTCGCACCTCGTGTCTTTTCATCAACTTCAAGGCGAAAATCGCCCAACCCAGGAGCATGGCATGCCCAGAAATCAAGGTCCGGAACGAGACGAACGCGGCCGTTTCATCAGCGATGACTATGATGATCGCCGCGGTGGATCCTATTCCCGGTCTCGCGACGACGACCGCCGGGACGACAATGCACGAGGCCGTGGTCGCGGCGGCTGGTTCGGAGACTCCGAGGGCCACTCCATGGCCGCGCGCAGCCGTGGCGAGGGTCGCAGCTTCCGGGACGACGACGATGGCGACGGTCGGGGCTGGTACGGGGATTCCCGCGGTCATGCCCAGGCCGCTCGGCGCGGCTGGGACGAACGCCGGTCCATGCGCGGCGATGACGACCGCGACCGGGACGATCGAGGCCGTTTCATGAGCGACGACGATCGTTCGGGTCGCGGCGGCGGCGAACGCGGGCGCAGTTCCTCCTACGATCGGGAACGGGACGACCAGGGCCGCTTCATGAGCGACGACGACCGCTCCGGTCGCGGCGGCGGCGGACGCGGGCGCAGTTCCTCCTCCGACCGGGACCGTGACGACCAGGGCCGCTTCATGAGCGACGACGATCGCTCCGGCCGCGGCGGCGGCGGACGCGGCCGCAACGCCTCCCTCGACCGGGACCGAGACGACCAGGGCCGCTTCATGAGCGACGACGATCGCTCCGGCCGCGGCGGCGGCGGACGCGGCCGCAACGCCTCCTCCGACCGGGACCGTGACGACCAGGGCCGCTTCATGAGCGACGACGACCGCTCCGGCCGCGGCGACGGGCGCGGGCGCAGTTCGTCTTCGGACCGCGACCGCGATGAGCGGTCCTACCGCGGACGCGACGACGATGATGGCGACGGCCGCGGCTGGTACGGAGACTCTCGCGGTCATGCCGAAGCGGCGCGTCGCGGCTGGGAGAACAGAGGTCGCGACGACGATGATCGCTCGGGACGTTCGGATCGCGGGCATGGCGGCTGGTTCGGAGATTCCCGCGGCCATTCCGAGGCTTCCCGGCGGGGCTGGGAAAACCGTCGCTGATAAGCAGGTATGCGTCCGGCCTTCGGTCCGGACGCATCACCGCTCCACCCCCGTCACCCCCAGGGGAGAACCATCATGGCCGACAAGACCTTCCTCATCGACTACGAATGGCTGGGCAAAACCCTCTCCTGCCGATTGACTGCAGGCGAATGGGATCAGGCCGAAGAGAGGCTGGACGCCCTGAGAAGCACGGGCAGGATTGTGGGTGAACTTCTGGTGGAGGGCGATGCGACGCCCATGATGACGAACCGTATCGGATCCTGCTGAAAACACCGGCCCGGACCTCCTCGACACCCGGCCGCTACGTCGGGATCACGCCGCAGGTCAGATCCTCGGACAATCTTGCGCCTGGGCCCTCTTACTGAGCGACAAGGGCTTCCAGGAAGCGAGGTAACGCCCCTGGCCTTGAGAAGACGGGCGACTTCGAAAAGCGGGCCGCCGCGGGCGCGCGCCGTCGTCATGTCCGTGAAGCCGCCGCTCCTCGACCGGGATTGCTGGAATCCTCGGCGCAGGCGCTGCCGGAGCGCGCGCTCCGTTCACGGGCGGCCAGACACCGACGGCGAAGCTGCGTCCAGGTCGCACGACCCTCGAGGGTGAAGACATCCGACTGGGTATAGCCTTCGGAGATCATGGCCTTTCGTATTGCGCTGGGGATTGCGAAGCGACCCGAATCCGCCAGTTCGAAGGCCCGCTCGATAGCCGATTTCCTCAACACCCCCGCCCTCCCGCGTTCGCCCGCAAAATGCGGCCCGGGACGTGCCGAAGAGGGGCTGACACGTCGCCGAGCCGCATTACAATTCACCTCCCGAAGTGATTGCCGACTGTAAATGTCCTCTTCCGCTGACGGTTCTTGGTGTCCGGTACCGGACACTTCGCCGCGCCTTGTCCTCTCCTTGCCTGCTTAACCCCGAGCTTGGCCGGGCGCCTTTGATCCCTCCCCGCTCCGGCGTGCAGTCGGGCCGCAATGAGGAGGCGCCGTCGCGCTCCGGCGGGACCCTTCTGGGCTTCGAACCGGACGGTCTGATTTTCACCCTGAGCCTGCCTCTGACGAGCAGATCTGCGTTCGGGCGATTTGCCGCTCACCGCTTTCCGACGCCAGGCGTTTTATATCATAGGTTATTGCGGCCGCTTCTCCCGCAGATCATGGTGACTCACTGTCGAGAAGAGTCCGCAGGCCTCGACAGCCGTGGGCGCACGCTCCCGCTGCATGGCGGAGTGATCGTTTGCCGCGTCAGAACCGCGCCGGGCTTCAGGTTTTTCTGAACCGTCTCAACCTTCGCTCCCAGCTCACGCCCGTCGAACAGCAGGCCGTACTGGACCTGCCCGCCTTTCCATCCGAGCTGGAGGCGAACATCGACCATGTCGCCCTCGGCGAGATGACGGAATTCGCCAGCCTGGTCGTCACGGGGGCGCTGGGACGTTTCGGCCAGAACGCCCGCGGAGACCGGCAGATCACCGCGCTTCACGTTCCCGGCGACATGGCCAATCTGCAGTCCGTCGTGGAGCCCCGCGCGACCTCCGCCCTGCAGGCCCTTTGCCGGACGAAGGTCCTCAAAATCCCTCACCAGGCCCTGCGATCGGCAGCCGCCCGGCACCCCGCCCTGGCCGAGGCGTTCTGGCGGGACTGCATGGTCGACGCAGCCATCCTGTCGCAGTGGGTCGTGAACATAGGTCGGCGGGACGCCGTTGGGCGTATCGCCCATCTCATCTGCGAAATCGCGACGCGCCAGGGCGTCCGCGAAACCGGGGCGGACTCTTTCGAGTTTCCCCTGACCCAGAACCAGATCGCCGACGCGACGGGCATGACCTCCGTCCACGTCAATCGGACTCTGAAGGCCCTCCGATCCGTGGCGACCCTCGCGAGCCGGTCCGCCCAGGTCCTGGACTGGGAACAACTGGTCGGTCTGGCCGATTTCGAGCCGGCCTATCTGCAGCGCGGCGTCGTTCCTGGCCACAGACTGCGGATCGCCCAGACCGACTGATCCGCCGCGCCGCCTAGATCGGCGCGGCGTCCGGACGAAGATAGTTCGGATCGAAGCCCGCCAGGGCGACAAGCCCGGCGCGGTCATGGATTTCGACCCGTCCGGCCCGCCAGCACGCCAGGCCGCGAGAGCGCAACACGGCGAGCGTCCGGTTCACGTGCACCGATGAAAGCCCGAGGCAGTCGGCGAAATCTTCCTGGGTCATGGTCAGGCTGAATCCGTCCTCGTTCCCCAGTCCCGCCATAGCGATCCGGGCGTCGAGCTCGCACAGAAGGTGAGCCATCCGCCCGAGCGCATCCTGGCGGCCTAGTCGGTGAAACCACTCGCGCTGGATCGCCCCGTCGACGGCCAGCTCCAGCATGAACAGCCGACCGAGATGGGGCCAGGTCTCAATCATATCCGCCATAAGGCTGTGAGGCAGGGACGCGGTGATGCAGTCGGTCAGCGCCAGGACGCCATGGTCCACCTGTTTCATGACCAAGCCGTGCAGGTCGAGAAAATCTCCAGCTACGCTAAGCTGGGCGATGGAGCGCGCGCCGCTCTGGAAATCCTTGATGCGGGCGACGAGCCCGGAAACGAGCAGGCGGCAGCTCGAAGGACGGGCGCCTGACTGGAGGATCATTTCTCCGGCGCGATGCAGGACGGGGGCGTCGAGCGCCTGTTCCAGTGCGATCCGCTCGGCGGGACCAATCCTGTCCCGCCGCGCGAGTCTGGCGATAAGCCCCTGTGTCGGTGACTGACCCGAAATCATCCGATCTTCACGTAGCTGCGTATAGATGTCTGTCATGGCGCTCTACAGATATATCGTCACCCAACCGGACAAGGAACTGGTGCTCGAGAACGAGGCCGCCTCGGACGCCTTCGCCTACCGCGAAGGGGTTCGCTTCGCCGCCGAGTTGCTGGCTGAACAGTCTACGGCTCTCCCGGCGCCTTTCGGCTTCGACCTTGTCGTCCAGAATGCAGACGGCCGCGAGATCTGGCGCGTGTCGGTCACGGCCCCCGCCAAGCCCGACCATTCCTGAGGCGTCCCCGACGTGGCGGAACAGCTCTGCGCCAGCCGCTTTTAAAGTGCCATGGTCTTTCTGCTCCTCCCTACAAGGGCTCCTTCGGATGATCGGCGCCGCCGACCTTCTCGACCCGGCGCTTTTGCGCGGTGAGGATCGCCACCTATAACGTCAACGGGATCAACGGCCGGGCGCCGGTGCTGCTCCGCTGGCTGGAGGCGAGCCGCCCGGACGTCGTCTGCTTGCAGGAGCTCAAGGCCCAGCAGGCGAACTTCCCCGCGCAGGCCCTCGGCGACCTCGGCTATGAGGCGATATGGCTGGGTCAGAAAAGCTGGAACGGGGTCGCCGTTCTGGCGAAGGGAATGGCCATCCACGAAACCCGACGCGGCCTTCCCGACGACCCTGACCCGAGCCAGAGCCGTTACATCGAAGCTGCGATAAACGGCGTTCTCGTGGGCTGCCTCTATCTTCCCAATGGAAATCCGGCGCCCGGCCCCCGCTTTGATTACAAGCTCGCCTGGGCGGAGGCCTTCATCGCCCATGCCGCCCGGCTGATCGAGACCGGAGCGCCGGTGGTGCTGGCGGGCGACTACAACATCATCCCGACCCCCGCGGACGTCTACAAGCCGGAGCGCTGGACGGACGACGCCCTCTTTTGTCCCGAGGCGCGGCGCGTCTTCAGCCGCCTGCTCGACCAGGGCTGGACCGACGCCCTGCGCCTGCACCACCCGCAGGCGACCATCTATACCTTCTGGGACTATTTCAGGAACGCCTACGCCCGCAACGCGGGACTGCGCATCGACCATCTTCTGGTCAGCCCCTCCCTCGTCGATCGCCTCCGCGCCTCCAACGTCGATCGCGAGGTCCGAGGTTGGGAAAAATCGAGCGATCACGCGCCGACCTGGATCGAACTCGCCGACTGACGGTATCCACGACCGTCAGACGACCAGACTCTTCTCGATCTGGCGAAACCGCGTCATGGCCTGGGCGTCGTCCAGGGCGTCGATATCGATCCCGGCGGTGAGATCGACCAGGAGATCGATCACAGTCCCGCAGGCCGCGCCGTCGGCCGGCGCCTCGGTCTGCACCCAGGCCGCTATGGCGGCGAGGGTGTGCAGAGCTTCCTGATCAGTCATGGGACTGTCCTGGAGCGCGGCGGCGGCGGCGATCTCGCGCATTTCCCACAGCGCTCTTCGACAGGCGTCCGGATCCTCGCGTCTCTGGTCATCCGTGAGGGCCGGCGCCCCGGCGGAGCTCAGCACCAGCTGGAACAGGATCTCGCCCCGAGGGGATGAGACCGTCATCCGCGCCTCGCGCGAACTCCAGAAGGCGGCGCCGTCGTCCCGAAGAAGCTCGCCCAGGGTGCGCACCGCCTCCACCCGGGCCTCGTCCACCGATGCGAGGCTCGATCGCCACCTAAACGTCCTGCCGTCAGGCCCTGCGTCAGACTCGAAGAGGAAGCTCTGCATCTCGGCGTCAGCGTGACGCCGTCGCGGCGGCGCCCGATGCGCCGCGCGACGCCCCGTTCGTCCGGGAAGGCGCGGAGTCGCCGGCGGCCGTCACAGGCGCATCCGTCGTCAGCCGCCTGCCGGCCTCATCCTGGAAGGCTGCGGCGTCTTCGACCTGGGAGCCGTTATCCACGGGAGCGGAGGCGAAAGGCCCCGCCCAGAAGGCCCAGACCACGGCGAAGCCGACAGCCGTCAGCACCAGGCCTCCCAGGAGAACCGCCATGATCCGCGACCCTTTTCGGCCCTGGCGCACGTACTGGGCCTCGACCGGCCGTTTGTTCCGCACGGCCCTGGCCGAGGCTTCATGGGGATTCGGGAGCATGTTGGTCCTTTTCATATGGGCAAGGGGGCGCGGACCGCTCGACCGATAGTCGAAACTTCGTTCAGGTCCGCCTGTTCAAAGGCTCAAGAGACCGAGCACGGCCATGACCACGCCGATGGCGGCCGCACATCCGTACCAGAAGGTCGGCGTGAGACGCGGGCCTCCCGGTTGGTACACAGGCTCCGTGGGCAAGGGGGTCTCAGGACCCTCTTCGGAAGGGGCGAACGACGGGCGCCTCCGGCCTCTTCGTCCGCGCCCGCCGGCGCCGTGCCGGGATCGAAGATCGGCCTGGCGCCCTGGCCGCGTCGGCGCCACTGGGCGTCCTTTTCCTGAAGGGGATGGGGCATGGGATCTGAAACCATGGCCCGGCCCGAGGTTCCTAGTCGGCGGACTTGGGTCGGGAAGACGACACTGGGGCGGCCCCCTCCTCGCCGACATGATGTTCAATACGGCCGCTCTCGATCTCCGTTCGGGAAAACACCTCCTCCTGACCGTCCATCAGGAGTTCTTCCGCCTGGTCGTCGGCCAGACTATCGACCGCCTCGGCCGGGCCCTGATGACCGGCCTTTGGAGCGTGCGGGCCGCGCTGATCGCCGTGCCGGGTGTCGTCGGTTTCATGGTTCGTGATCATGGGTCTGCGTCTCCATCCAGTTCGGTCCCACGACATCAATCCCTGACCTCGCCCGGGAGTTCGATATGTGCGGATCGGACCATGAGCCGCCCGGGCCGGCCGGCCGGCTCGGCGTTTCGCGAACGCCTGCGTCTGTGACCGATACCGGTCTTGCCGGAACAAGGGCGGGGCCCGGCCCGATTGATCGACGTCACACGGAGTACAGACCATGAAAGCCGTCAATCTCATCACCCTTCTCCTGATCATCATCGGAGCCGTGAACTGGGGCCTCGTCGGCGCCTTCGATTTCAACCTCGTATCCGCCCTCTTCGGCGACGGTTCGGCGATCACCCGCGGCGTCTACGTCCTCGTCGGGCTTGCGGGTCTCTGGCAGGTCGCCCCCTTCGCCCGAGCCCTGCGGATCGATGAACCCCGCGCTGAAGCCGGCCGTCGCTTCGCTCGCTGAACCGCTCGCCCAGGAGAAACCATGATCTACTTCTGTTTCATCGAGGGCGACGACCGGCATGACGTCGAAATGAAGGTCTTGGAGGCCGTCGAGGACGACCAGGCGATGCAGGAGGCTGGAGCCCTCCGCTTCGGCGGCCGCACCGGCTACGTCTTCGACGGCGATCGCTCGGTCGGATCGGTAGAGACGTCCCGTGAGCCGGAGGCCGAACACCCCTTCTTCGGCGGCATCGATCGCGAAGCTTTCGGCAAGGCCCTCTTGCCGGCCGCAGGCGCCGAACCTTCCTGGTGATCAGCGTCTGCGCACAAACCTCACCCGTTCCTTGCCGGGGATGAGACAGGCGTCGAATCCGGCTGCTCGCCAGGCGTCCTTCTGAACATCACGGGGCGTCGGTTCGGCCTCGTCGGCCCACCACTGCGGAAGGCTCGCGCCCTTGGGAAGCATGGCGCGCAGCCTGAGCTCGATCTCGGCGAAGCTCAACTCGAGAGCGTCGACCTTCTGTCTTTTCAGGTAGTCGCGAAGCGGATCATATTTCCCCATGGCGCCAGTGACCTTGAAACCGGCGCGGACGCAAGCCGGCGCCGCCCGGCCGTCAGGAAGCCGAGCGCGCCCCGCCGCGCATAACCGCTAGGCTGTGGCCGTTCCAGCCTGCCGCGGCCGCATCAGAAGCCGAAGTCGATCTGATCAGGATGGACGGCGGACCTCGGCGTCCTTCGCGAGGGTCGCGAAGTCGCCCTGGGCTTCATCGCCTCACACTCCGAAGCCAGGCTCTCCTCACAGGGTTTTCGGCTGCGTCGGTCCATTCCCTTGAGACGGGGGCTGGAAGGACTGCGCCAACGCCGTCTGTCGCGGTTCTTCCGCCACGCCTCCAGCTCGCTCTCCCACCAGCCGACCCGGCCGGGCGAAAGGGCGACAGAGGCCGGAAAACCGCCTGTCTTCTGCAGACGCCAGGCCGTGGTCCGGCTGACGCCGACCAGGGCCCGAACCTCGGACCAGACCAGCAAACGCCCCTCGGGCGCAGGGCCCTCCTCGCCCGAAATCCCTTCCTCAGCCATGGCGACGCGCCCGGGCGGCCGCCGGCGCCGACGTGCGGACTTCGGAAATCTGGTCCAGGGCCCAGGTCCGCAACAGGCCGCGGGGGTAAAAGGGACGCGATCTCACGTGAAGACATGGCGGTCCGTTCCCGCCCATGGACCAGAGGCGTGCCAAAGTGGCCGGTTTCAGGCGCACGCCCAGGGCGGCGAGGAAGGCGGAGGCCTCCTTGCGCGTCAGAAGATCCTCCGCCCCGTCGTCCGGCGCCGCTCGACCTGGCTCCGCAATCATGGGCTTCTCTCCCGGCTTCGGCAGTCCCGGGCGGACCGGACATCCCGACCTGCGGCCAGGGCCAGATAGCAGGACAGGACCAGGTCTACGTAGGCCTCGGTTTCCGGGATTTCCGGAACCCGCCCCAGACGCTCCACCCGCGCAGGCCCCGCATTGAAGACAGGAGCGTGATCGACAGTGCCGTCAGCCCTCAGCTCTTCGCGGATCAGGATGTTGCGCTTGTTGAGATAGAGGGCCCGAAACTGTTCTCGCGGGGCATGGGCCAGGGAGATGCGCAGATAGCTCAGGAGCGCGCTCCAGGACGAGAGGACGGGTCGCCTGCAGGCCTCGGCCCGGCCCATGGCCAGGGCCAGGGCCCTGACGCTGGCGAAACCGGCCACAGCCCCGGGCGGCAGACCCGTTCGCGCCAGGGCGGCGGCGTCCGCGGCCGCCACCCCCGCCAGGCCCCCGAAGTCCGTGATCAGGGCGGCGGCGGCGTCCCGTCCCGATCCCGGCAGCTCCCGCTCCAGGAGAGCCGACAACAGGTCCAGATCCGCGGCCTCCTCATAGGGCGTAGCCGGAATGGTGCAATCGAAAGCGACGAGCGAAGTCATGGCGTAGTCCTCCCTGGGCTCCCGAGCGGAGCGCCCCAGAGCGCCCTTTCCTTCCCTCCGGTCCGAAGACGCCCGGCCTGGCTCAGGGCTGGATCAGACCCGGCGCACGCCCCGTTCACCTGTTCGTCCTGGGCTGAACGCAAGCGTCGCAAGCAGACGTTAGCCGCCGGAGAGGATCATGGCGGATTGCGATCCTTCAGATGCAGGACGCCCTCAGCGTCAATCAGGCCGATGTTGGGGGGATCGAGCGGACCACCTGGCTTGAATGCGCCCCGCCGCTACCGTCCCAAGGGCGCGTTCGCAGAAAACGCCTTACCCATGCAGGCGTGGGCCTGCGCCTTGACCCAGGCGACAAAACCGGCCGCCAAGCCCCCGGCTCCGCTTGAAGGAGATAGAAGGGGCGCCGGCGGTACAGGGTATCGGGCGACAGACGGACGAGCGCCCCCTGGGTCGTCGTAGCAGACGGTATTTGGGAGCAAGGCCGCTGAGACCGGCCCCCGACACAAGCTGGGTCTCGCGCGTGGAAAGGAACCATTCCTGCCGGGAGGTCGTCTGTATCGGAGGCCAGGAGTACGACCATGACATCCGAGCAATCCCGAGGACGGGCGCGCAACGCCGCGACGCCGGGCGGCAAGCCCGAGGCTGACGAATCCGACGAGGCCGTGGAGCGCGTGGGCCGCGAGGCCCGCAAGCGCGCCGGTCCCGACGGTCCGGACGCGACGGTGGTCGGCGACATCTTCAAGAGACCGCCCGATCGACGGCGGTCGAAAGAGACCGGCCCCAATAAGCCGGCGGAGCGTCCGCCGAATGGATGACCGTCCCGCGCCGCCCCTGAGCCCCGAACCGGCTTCCGGGCCGAGGGACGGCGATCTGCCGGCCTATCTCGGCAACGGCCTGATCGGCCTGAGGGTCCGCGAGGTCCCCCTCTTCGCCGGCATGGTTCTCGTCAGCGGCCTCGCCGGCGCCCACCCCGAGCGCGGGATCGAGGCCGCCGCGGCTGCGCCCTATCCGCTATCCGGGGATCTGGCGATCGACGGGGTCTGGATGAGCGAGCAGCCCTGGGGCGTCGGCGATCTCCGACAGTCCTACGACTTCGCGACCGCCGAGCTCCATTCCGCCTTCACTTTTAAGGCCGGGGCCCGGACCCTCTCGGTGGAGGTCGTGACCTTCGCCAGCCGCACCGCCCCCTCGATCGTCGCCCAGGAGGTCCGGGTCACAGCCGACGGCCCCTGTGACCTGAAGTTCCGGGCTGTGGTGTCGATCGCCGGAGTGACCGGACGGATCGCACGACGGCGCACGGACGCGCCCGGCGAACCCGAGGCGGCCTGTGACGGCAGCCTCCTTTGGGAAACGGCCGAAGCGCTCGGCCAATGCGGCCTGGCCCTGGCCACCGAAGCCCCTGCGGCCGCCGGCCGCAAGGTCCTGACCTGGTGCGACGCCGGCCCCCTCTGCACGGAGCATGAGATCCGGCTGGCTTCAGGAAAAGCCGCGCGTTTTCGGCAACTGGCGGCCCTAATCCCCTCCGTCCTCCACGGACGGCCGGACGAGGAGGCCGTCAGGCGCGTGGCGCGAGCGTCCCGGGACGGTTTCGACGTCTTGAGACGATGCAACCGCGCAGCCTGGGCGGAGATATGGGAGGGTCGGATTGTCATTGTGGGCGCGAGCGCGCGGCACCAGGCGCTTGTCGACGCCGCCTTCTACTACCTGAACGCTTCCGCCCACCCCGCTTCGCCGGCCTCCACCTCGATCTTCGGCCTCGCGACCTGGCGGGACTATCACTACTACTACGGCCACGTGATGTGGGATGTGGACGCCTTCTGCCTCCCGCCCCTGATCCTCATGCAGCCGGACGCGGCGCGCGCCATGCTGGCCTTCCGGAGTCGAGGCCGGCCTGCTGCGGCGGCCAATGCGCGCCTCTCCGACCGTCAGGGGCTGCAATATCCCTGGGAGGCGGCGCCCGGCACCGGCCAGGAGGCGGCGCCCGGCGCCGGCGACGCCGCCCATCACGAGGACCATGTCTCCCTGCATGTGGCCCGCGCCTTCTCCCTCTTCGCCGACGCCACGGGCGACCAGAGATTTCTGGAAGAGGAGGCCTGGCCGGTCCTCAGCGGGGTGGCCGACTGGTTCGTCAGCCGGGTGAGCCGGACAGGTCGGGGATTTGAGCTTCTGCGGTCCATGGGCCCGGCGGAGGTCCCCACGCCCCCGGACAACGACGCCTTCAGTCTCATGGCCGGCGCCGACGTACTTCGGCGCGCCCTGCGCGTCTCGGAACGCCTGCGGCGGCCCGCGCCCGACGCCTGGAAGATGGTGTTCGCCGACCTCTACCTGCCGGTGCGCTTCGACGGGGTCATCGCCGCCCATGACGACTATGACCGCCGCGAGGAAAAGGGCGCCACGCCCTCTCCCCTGGCCGGACTATTTCCCTATGACTATCCGGCCTCGCCCTCCGTGAGCCGCAAGACGCTGGCCTTCTACCTCAAGCTCTGGCCCGACTATGTCGGATCGCCCATGTTGCCCGCCCTCTACTGCGTCTGGGCCGCGATGGCCGGCGACCGGGACCTCGCGCTCAAGCTGTTTGAAGAAGGCTTCGCCGCCTACGACCGCCCCCGGTTTCACCAGTGCCTCGAATATCGGCTGGATCACGTGGAAGGACCCGCAGCCGGGCCCTTCTTCGCCAATCTCGGCGGCATGCTTCTCGGCCTCTGCTACGGTCTGACCGGACTCGTGGTGGACGACGGCGAGCCGGATACCTGGGCCCGCCGCCCGATCACCCTCCCAGCCGGCTGGGAGGCTGTCAGGATCGACCGCCTCCGGGTGAGAGGCCGTTCGGCGCGCCTTGTCGCGCGGCAGGGCGCCGAGCGCGCCGAGCTTTCATTTTCCTGATGCCAGGACGTCGCCGGCGGGCCGCGCATTTCAAAGCGCTTTCAGTCCACGGCCCTGCAGTCCTGCGTCCGGCCCGCATCGAAGGCGGAAGGCCAGGGGCGAAAACACCTCGCCCGTTCCCCCGTCCTGAATGACCACGCCTGTCAGCCCCTGGGCCTCGAACAACGCCGCCAGGCGCAGGGCGGCGCGGTCGTCGGACACGCAGGTGGCGAGGTCTTTCTCGCCGGCTTCATAGGTGACCAGATAGGACATGGATCGCTCCCGGCTCTCCTCCTTCGTCAAGCGCTCTCGCCGGCCGCCGTCTCCCTGTGTCGGATGCCCGACACAGGGCCAGTCCCGACATTGGCGGCGCCCCCCGATCGGGAACCGGGGGACTTTCCAACGGCGGATGGCGGACGCCGCGCGTCTTGCAACGACGACGTCCGCCCGCCGAAGGATGGAGCGCATCACAGCTCCGTAGCGGCAATGATCAAGAGCCATGCTCTGTTCCGCTTCACGCAGACGGCGAACGTTTTGTTGACGAAGACCGTCCCACCATCCTCGCCCTCAGGAGAGACCGGCATGACCCCTATGGAGCGACGGTGGATTGGAGAGGCCCTGAGACGGCGCGCGGAGCAGTGGCGCACGCGGATCGGGTTCGGCCTGCTGATCGCCCTGGTCTTCTGGCCCATGACGGGTCCTCTTTTCGCCCTGGCCTGGACCGGGACCTATCTTCTCGTCCAGGCGGGCGAGCGCTTCCTGACCGCCCTGTGGAGCGCCTCCCCCCGGCTCCGGCGACGTCTGACGTATCCGGGTCTGGCTCTGGTACTGGCGGGCAACCTGGTCTTCGCCAGCTTCGCCCTGCGCCAGGCCATGACGCAGGACACGCTCGGCCTGGTCTGCGCCGCTGTCCTGGCTTCGGGAGCCCTCATCAACGGGGCCATGACGACCGGCGGCTCGCGCGCTGTCACCCTGGCGGCCCTGGCGCCCCATATCGGACTGCTCCTGAGCCTGCCGGTCTTCCTCTACCTCAGCTATGACTCGCCGCTTCCGGCGGTGCAGCTCCTGGTGGCCGGCATGCTGTTGGCGGCCGCGACCGTGGCCGCCGTCAGGGGATTGTCCAGGACCATGGCGCGCCAGCGCGCCGCCGAGGCGGCGGCGGTCGCCGCGCGCCGTCAGGCGGAAGCGGCCAGCCGGGCCAAGAGCGCCTTCATCGCCAATATGAGCCATGAGATCAGAACGCCGCTCAACGGCGTTCTGGGTCTGGCGCGAGCGCTCGCGGACGCCGACCTGCCGCCGCGCGAGCGCGAGCAGAGTCTGCTGCTCCTGGAATCCGGCGAAGCGCTCAGGGTCCTGCTCAACGACATGCTTGATCTGTCCAAGATCGAGGCCGGTCACTTCGTTCTGGATTCCCGCCCCTTCGCCCTGCGCGACCTGCTCGACCGCCTGGTCCGCCTCTTCGATCCCGCGGCGGCGGCCAAGGGCCTGGAGCTGCGTCTGGCCGCCTCGCCGGACCTTGCGGAGGTCTATGTCGGCGATGAAACGCGGGTGCGCCAGATCATGGCCAATCTCATCTCGAACGCCGTCAAATTCACCGACCATGGCCGGATACTGGTCGAGGCTCGCCCCGCCCCGCAGGGCTTGCGGCTGGCGGTGTCCGACACCGGTCCCGGGGTGGGGGCCGACCAGATGGCGCTGCTTTTCCAGAAGTTCGTGCAGCTCGATGAGTCCCCGACGCGCCGTCACGGCGGCGCCGGTCTGGGCCTTTCTCTCTGCGCCGATCTCGTCGCGCTGATGAAGGGCGACATTCGCGCCGAACGTCTTCCGGACGCGGGCATGAGGTTCGAAGTCGTCCTCCCGCTGCCCGAACGACGGAACACGTCCCGACCGCAGCAAGAGGCGGAACCGGCTCTGCCGGCGGCCGCCGTCAGCGAAGTCTCACCGTGCGACCCGCCCGCGGCACTTCAAATTCTGGCGGCGGAGGATCATCCGATCAATCGCAAGGTCCTCGAGCTTCTTCTCGAACCGGCCGACGTGGAATGCCACTTTGTCGAAAACGGCCAGGAGGCTGTCGAGGCCTGGCGACAGCGTGACTGGGACCTGATCCTCATGGACATCCAGATGCCCGTCATGGACGGCATAGCCGCCACGCGCGCGATCCGCGCCGAAGAGGCCTTCCTGGGACGCAAGCGCACGCCGATCCTCGCCCTGACAGCCAACGCCCTGCAGCATCAACAGGAGGAATATGCGGCGGCGGGGATGGATGATTTCATCGGCAAGCCAGTGCAACCCGAAACCCTCTACGCGGCCATCGAGCGGGGGGTCCAGGCTTCCGGCGACTCAGCCGCGGAACGGTCGACTTTCCGCGCCTGAGCGCCGACTATCAGAGCGGGCCTTCAGTGGGCCCCGGCGGCGCCATGAAGCCGTCGGAACGGATATCTCGCTAAAAGACCCCTCGCCGAACTCGACCTCTCCCGTTTCGACAGGCGTCAGGCTGAGCATGGTATAAGGGTTCGGGCAGGTTCGCCCGCCTCGCAAAGGACCTCATGGCGCATCAATCAAGACTCTCGACGCGGCTGTCAGCCGCCAGCCTCGTCCATCTCGGCGCGCCGCGCCTGGCCGACCTGCTGATCGAGGCTGGCGCCGGAAACGCCAATCTGAAGCGCCGCCTTCGCCTTGAATTGGCGGCCGAGGCGGGTCCGGATGTCCTGGCGCTGGAGATCGACAAGCGCATCACGGCCCTCGCCGCCGCCCGCACCCGCGTGTCATGGCGCAAGCGCGGCGAGCTGATCGAGGACCTCAACGCCCACCTCCGGATGATCATGGAGCGCCTGTCGCCGGAGGCGCCCGTCGAGGCGCTCGCCGTCCTCATCCGCTGGTTCGATCTCTATCCTGGCCTGGCCGCCCGCGTGAAGGACACCAGGGGCGAACTCCCCGCCGCCTTCGAAGCGGCGGCGCCTGATCTCTTCGCGCTCGCCGAGGCTGGCGGCGACAAGGCCCTGCAGGATCTGGTCGACGCCCTTGAACGGCGTCCGCAGGACTATGGGCGCTGGATTTCCGCTGCAGGGGACGCTCTGGGTCCCGTCGCCGCCCGCCGGCTGCTCGAGAGCCTGGACGCCTCGGCCCGGAAGACCCCGGCAGGCCGGAACCTGCTGCGCCGCCTCGCGGACAGGGCCGGGGACCTCGACCTCTGGCTGTCGCTCGTCACCCCCGAACAGGCCCGATCCCCCGACATAGCCGCAGACATCGCCCGCCGCCTCCTGGACGCCGGCCGCGTCGCCGAAGCCCGCGCCGCCCTGGAGGCCGCCTTGAGCGCCTCCCCGCTCAACCGCCCCTGGACCTTTGGCCACAGCCCGAAGAACGGCGCACCACGCCTGACCCCGGCCTGGGAAGCCGCCTCCATCGACGTGCTCGACGCCGAAGGAAGCCGCCAGGAGGCCCAGGACCTGCGCTGGAGCCTGTTCGAACGCGACCTGTCGGCTCCGGTTCTGCGTGACTACCTCTCGCGCCTGCCCGACTTCGACGACGTCGAAGCCCTGGACCGGGCCTTCGTCCACGCCTCCAGCCATCCGGACTTCGAGGCCGCCATGCGCCTCCTGATGGACTGGCCCGCTCACAGGGAGGCCGCGGCCCTCGTCCTGTCCCGACCCCGGGAAGCCCGGCAGGCTCGCCCGGTGTCTGCGGACTGGGCCTCTCGCCTGGCCCAGCGTTATCCCGAAGCCGCCGACATCCTGGCGAGCTAGACGCTCTGGCCAGCCAGGGTCCTGAAGGTGATGGAATAGCGCAGGACCGTCATCGGCGAGATCGAATGCTCCCAGTCGCTGCGCGCCGCGCCTGACAGCCGATAGGCCGATCCGGGCGCCAGCGGCGCGGTTGACCGACGCCATCCCGTCCCGTCCTTCCGGCGCAGACGCATCACGCAAGGCGCGAGAAAGGAGACGCCGAGGATCTCCCCGTAGACCGGTCTGTCGCGGTGCCAGCCGATCCCGGCGCCGGGGGCGTATTCATTGACCAGAGCCTGGACGAAGGCCGTTTCATCAAGGCCGAGCCGACCGGTCAGACTCCCCAAAAGCCCCTTCAGGAAATCCGGCCAGGGATCGGCTGCTTCCAGCCTGCCCCGTTCCAAATCATAGCGGCGCCCGAAGGCGGCGATCTGCCGGAAGCCCTGGTAGCCCATGTGCTCATAGGGCCTGAAGCTCAACCGCTGCAGTTGCTCGACCACCGCCGCTTGCTCGAATGCCGCCAGGACCTCCGGCCAATAGTCGAAGCCCGGAGGCACGGCAGGCTGGGGCGCGTGCCCGAACAGGTCCGCCTGGAGCATGGCGGTCATAGCGCCAGCTCGCCCGGACAAGCCCTTGAGGGCGATCCCGGCGACGCCTTCTCCAGATTGGACAGGATCACGCCGACAAGCCGTACGCCCCTGGTCGGCGGATAGAGGGATCTTGCCAGCAGCCGGGCTATCTCGCGCAAGCGCGCCTTCGAGGCGACCGGCTCATTGAAGGAGCGGCTCCGGGTCGATTGCTGGAAGTTCGCCCATTTGACCTTCACCGTCACGGTCCGGCCAAGCGACCCGGCCTTCTCGCACCAGGCCCAGACATCGTCCGCCATCTCGTCCAGCCCGGCCTCGATCGCCGCCGGATCGACCAGATCGCTGGCGAAGGTGGTCTCCGACCCGCTCGACTTGCGTTCGCGATCCGGATTGACGGGGCGGTGGTCCTCTCCCCGCGCCACGCCATGATACCAGGCGCCGGACTTGGCGAAGTGATGCTGCAGGAAGGCCAGGGACTGACGCCTCAGGTCCGCGCCGGTCTCTATGCCCAGGCGGTTCATCTTCTCCGCCGTGACCGGCCCCACGCCATGGAAACGCTTGACCGGCAGGGCTTCGACAAAGGCCTCCCCTCGCCCGGGCGGGACCACGAACTGGCCGTTCGGCTTACGCTGGTCCGAGGCCAGCTTGGCCAGGAACTTGTTGTAGGAAATCCCGGCCGAGGCCGTCAGACCCGTCTTCTCGAGGATGCGCGCGCGGATTTCCTCCGCCGTCGCCGAGGCCGTCGGCAGTCCCCGGATATTGGCGGTGACGTCGAGGTAGGCCTCATCGAGCGACAGGGGTTCGATCAGATGGGTGTAGTCGGCGAAGATGGCGTGGATCTGCGCCGAGACGGCGCGATAGACCTCAAACCGGGGCGGTACGAAGATCAGCTCAGGGCATTTCCGCAAGGCCGTGCTCGACGGCATGGCCGACCGCACGCCGAACCTGCGCGCCTCATAGCTGGCGGCGGCGACCACGCCGCGCGAAGCGGCGTGGCCTACGGCCACCGGCCGTCCGCGCAGGGCCGGATCATCCCTCTGCTCCACCGAGGCGAAGAAGGCGTCCATATCCACATGGATGATCTTACGAAGCGCGGCAACGTCCATTCGCCACGCCTAGCAGAAAGAGAACAAAGCCGGAACTGATATCCTGCCCGTCAGCAACCGTTCAACACCACGCGACTAGGGCGCCCGCCCTGACAAGGGACCGAAACGGGTTCCGCCAAGGCTGCCAGGGCCCGCTGCCCGACAGTAGGAACACGGCGTCATGCCGACGGTTCGACAGGCGTGGACCAACAGAGGGAGACACGTCAATGGACCGAGACAAGGACGCCGACCGCTGGGGCGGCCCGGGCTCAAGTCACCAGAACCGGCAGACCCCGCAGCCCGATCCCGTAGTGAAGGACGCCGAAGATCCCGATCATCTGTCGCCCCGCAGCCAGGTCTCGGGCGGCGGAGGCGAGAAGGATGTGCACAAGGGTCATTCGGCCGAGGCGCGTTCGACACGGCAGGCGTCCAGCGAGGAGAAGCGCCATGAACGCGACAATCGCCAGTAAACGCCTCGGTCCTTCGAGCGACGAAGCCCGCTGGGCCCGTCGCCTGAGCCCGGACTAGCCCGACCGCCCGCCTTCATCCGACCGCGTCGAGCCGCAAGGCTCCGCCATCGAGGCCCGTCTCCACCGGAGACGGGCCTTCGTCCTGCTCGCCGACGAGCCGGGCGTCCTGAGGCGGCTCAGGGTTTGAGGACGACCTTGGTCCACTCATTGGGATTGTCGTGGAAGTTCTCGTAGGCCGTCGCCGCCTCCTCGAGGGGAAGGCGATGACTGATGAGGTCGGTCGTGTCGATCTGACCGTCCATCACCAGCTCCAGCAGCTTGGGCAGGTATTTCTGCACGTGGGTCTGCCCCGTCTTCAGGGTCAGCCCCTTCTGCATGAAGGCGCCGATCGGCAGCTTGTCGCCGATGCCGCCATAGACACCGGGCATGGAGATGCGGCCCCCCTTGCGGCACGCCATGATGGCCTCGCGCAGGACGTGCTGGCGGTCCGTGCCCAGTTTCGTCTCCTGCTTGACCGCATCTATGATGTTGTCCGGAGCGAAACCGTGCGCCTCCATGCCCACGGCGTCGATGCAGGCGTCAGGGCCGATGCCCGCCGTCATCTCCTTGAGGGCCTCCAGCACCTTGACCTCATGATAGTTGAGGACCTCGGCGCCGTTCTGTTTCGCCAGGGCGAGACGGCGCGGATGGTGGTCGATGGCGATCACCCGCGCCGCGCCCATGTGGATGGCGCTCTTGATCGTGAACAGGCCGACGGGCCCGCACCCCCAGACCACCACCGTGTCGCCCGGCTCGATCCCGGCGTTTTCCGCCGCCATCCAGCCGGTGGGGAAGATGTCCGACAGGAAGAGCACCCGCTCGTCTTCGATGCCGTCAGGCACGACGATGGGGCCGAAGTCCGAATAGGGAATGCGCGCATACTCGGCCTGCCCGCCGGCGTAACCGCCGGTCAGGTGCGAGTAGCCGAACAGCCCGGCGGCGGGATAGCCGTAGGCGACCTCGGAGGCGTCGGACTTGTCGGCGGGGTTGGAGTTGTCACAGGCCGAATACTGCTCCTTGCCGCAGAAGAAGCACTGGCCGCAGGCGATGACGAAGGGCACCACCACCTTCTGCCCGACCCTGAGGCTCGTATTGCCCCGCCCCACCTCGACGACCTCGCCCATGAACTCATGGCCGAGAATGTCGCCGCGGTGCATGCCGGGGATGACGCTATCATAGAGGTGGAGGTCCGAGCCGCAGATGGCGGTGGCGGTGATCTTGATGATGGCGTCGCGAGGATTGACGATCTCGGGATCGGGGACCGTGTCCACCCGAACATCGTGTTTGCCGTGCCAGGTCAGTGCGCGCATGGATTTCGTCCTTGATGATCAGCCGCGGGGCGCGGCGGCGGGAGCCTGGGAGGTGGAAACCTCGCCCGTCTCCATCAGCTGTTTGAAGCGGCGAAGTTCGCGTCGGGCCTGGATGCGCGGTTCACGCTGCATCACCTTGGCCACAAGCTTGCCCACGGCGCCGGCGGGCGGGTCATAGCTGATCATGACCCTGACCTCGGTCCCCCGCCCGAAGGCGTTGTCGCGGAACTCGACCCAGCCCTCGTGATCGACGTCCGCCGCCTCCGTGGAGCGCCAGGCGATCTTCTCGCCCGGCCGGTCTTTGACGATCTCGGTTTCCAGTTCGACATCCATGCCGCCGGGCCCGGCTATGACCCAGTCGCGTCCGTCGCTGCTGACGGACCGGACATTGGCCATGAAGAGAGGAAGGTTCCGGAACTCGCGCCAGAAGGCGTAGAGCTCGGATCGGGGCCGGTTGATCATGACGGCCTGGATGGACGAGGAGGCGTGGTCCCCGTCGTGGACGTCGTCGTTCAGAAATCCTGTCGACGCCATGTCCGCGTCAGTGCTTGTCGGCTGCGTCTGCATGGGTTCTCTCCGGTTCCGGGGAGGCGCGGCGCCTCCGCCCATCATAGTTTCTCGCGCGCCCTGGCCAGATCGCGAACCAGCTTGGTCCGTGTCTGGTCAAACCGCGCCTTCTCATCAGCGGCCCGCGCTTCAAGGTTTTTCATCTCGACGCGAACAGCCTCCGCGCTCTCGGCCTGTGCCCGATCGAGCGCCTCCAGTTCGTCGGCGAGGTGCTGGGCCCGGCGCCGCTCCGCCGCGGTCGGTCGCTTGCGCGCCTTCCGCCGCGCCGCCCGGGGGCCGGCCTGGCCTATGTCGACCGTCAGCCCACGCTCGACGACCTCTCCAGGTCGCGCTCGCGCCGCCTCGGCGTCCTCCGCCTCGGGGGCCTCCCTTGCGAGGCCGGAAGCGAAGATGTCCTGCTGGATGCCCCAGGCGGCCAGGGCCTTGGGTCGGGAGGGGGCGGCCACCGTGAAACGATGGAAGCCGTCCGACCATTCAAAGACCTTCAGCCTGGGCGCCATGTCGCCTAGCCGGAAATCGCGGCCTGGATCTCCTGGGCCTTCTGCAGGTGAGCCTCGATCTTCGGCAGGACAGTCCGTGCGTGGGCCGCCAGGGCCGGCGCATCCGTATTGTCGGCGAATCCGCGATGCAGGGTCACGGCCTCCTGGTGGGCCGCCACCTGCTGGTCGATATAGACCTTGTCGAAGTCCGCCACGCCCGCCGATCTCAGATTGTCCAGCAGGCCCTTGCGACGCTGGTCCAGCTCGGCGGGCGGCGCGACATCCGGAGCCGCGGAGGCGGCGGCCGTCTTGAGGGCGGCGGCGGCGGCGGTGTGATCGGTCTTGATCATCTGGGCCAGGGCCTTGACGTCGGCCCGCTTGGCCCGCTCCAGGGCGATGTCCGCCGCCTCGATCTCATACATGTCTCCCATGGCCGCGCCGGGCACATAGGCGCTGACGAGGTTGCTCCCCATGGTCGCGGCCGAGGTCTGGCCGACGGGTGCTGAGACTGCGTCCTGGGCCTTGTCGACCGCTTCGTTTCCGCCCTGCGGGCTGCATGCGGACAGAAGCGCGGCGGCGGCGGCGGCGGCGGCGAGGGTCGGGGCGTGTCGCATGGTTATGAGCTCCTTGTGGATGTGACAGACGAAGCGCGCGTCGGGCCGGGGGGGTTCCAGCGACCGCCAACGGTCACGACGAGGCCCCTGCGAGCCCCGCGCAGCGGGGTTGCCCGCCACTGTCGGAAAGGCGACACAAGGCCGATCCGGACCGCCTGCGCACCGCCGGAACCCGCGGAGGGGCGCGTCCGTTGGAACGCCGCCGGCCAAGCGCTGGGGGTCTCGGTCCGCCGAGAGCGCCAAGGCGAAGCCTGCGCTCGCCCCGTCGCCCCGTTCGAGCGGCGGCGGGGCTCCTAGGCTTCGTCTAACCCCAGATCACGACGGAGACCGGCGAGAAAACCCCGGGTGACCTCCATGGACGGGCTCTTCCCGACCTTGTCGTCCGCCTGGAGCAAGAGGCGCCGCACCTCCTCCTGGTCGAGAAGTCCCTTCTCCACGAGGGTGTCGAGCAGGGTCAGGTTGAGGGCGATCGAGGCGAGCGAAAGCGCTCCGGACTGCTGGGCGTTCATGGGCGATGTCCTTCCGGTGAGACAGGGCAATGCCCGTTACAGCCGTCTGTTTCTCGCGCCCTCTACCCGACACAGGGAGCTTCCACGGCGCCTCTGCGTCAGAGGAGCCTTGACCGTATCACGACGTTTCAAAGGCGACCCGGAGGACATCATGCGGATCTTGCGCGACAACGGGCTGACGCTCTTTCTTCTGCTCCTCTTCGCCGCCAGCATTATCGGCCACGCCCTGACAGGATGGCGGGTCGAGACGGGGGACGCCCTGCGACACGGCCAGGACGGCGGCACGCTGATGGAATACCTCGGCAGCGCTCCCTTCCTGTCGACCGTTTTCGAGAACTGGGAGAGCGAGTTCCTGCAGATGGCGGCCTATGTGGTCCTGACCGCCTTCCTGATCCAGAAGGGTTCGTCGGAATCCCGGGCCCCCGAGGCGCCGCCCCGCGACGCTGATCTTCAGGCCCAGGCCGACAAGGCGGGAGCGCCCGCGCCCCTGCGCTGGGGCGCCTTCGCACGGGCTGTCTATTCCCGTTCCCTGGGTCTGGCGCTTGTGGTCCTTTTCCTCGCCTCCTTCATCCTCCACTGGACCCAAAGCGCGCGAGCGGCCGCGCAGGAGGCGCTGGAGCATGGCGAGGCGGCCACGGGGACGTTCGCCTATCTCGCCGACCCCCAGCTCTGGTTCGAGTCCTTCCAGAACTGGCAGAGCGAGTTTCTGTCGACGGCGGTCTTGGTGGTCCTGTCGATCTTCCTGCGGCAACGCGAGTCGCCCGAGTCCAAGCCGGTCGCCGCGCCTCACGACCAGACCGGAGACTAGGCGGACCTCGCCATCCGGGCGAGCGCAAGCGCGTCCGCCGCCGCCGCGCCCGAGGCGGTGTTGTCGAAAATGACCCAGCGCTCGGCCCCGACCTCCCCCATGACCCGTTGAAGGATGGCCTTGAGCCGATCGCGCCCATAGGCCGAGCGATACATGTCCGGACTGCCGTGCAGCCGGAAGTAGACATAGGACCCGGAACCGCCGGGCGAACCTGCCCCCGGCGCCGGTTCCGGATCGGCCGCAACACGCGCCACCCGGCGAGAGGCGAGCCAATGATCCGCCGAAGCCGTGAACCAGGAAGGGTGCCGGGGCTCCATCACGATCGCCGCCTCGATCTGGGCCTCGCAGGCGTCCACAAAAGCGCCTGTCCGGGTCTCGTCAAAGGCCAGGCTCGGCGGCGTCTGGATCAGGACCGGTCCGAGGCGGTCTCCCAGTCCGCGGAGATCGGCGGCCAGGTCCGCGAGCAGGTCTTCGCAGTTCTCCAGCTTGCGGCGGTGCGTGATCTCGCGCGGCGCCTTGACGGCGAACCGAAAATCCGGCGGCGTGGCGGCGGCCCAGCGCTCAAAGGTCGAGACCCGGTGGCGGCGGTAGAAGGTGGAGTTGATCTCCACGGCGCCGAGCCGGCCGGCGTAGCGTTCGAGCCCGCCCCCCTCGACAGGAAACCGGTCTCTCACCCCGGCCGGTATGGCCCAGCCCGCCGTGCCGACGCGAAGCTTCATCTCACCGGGGGTCTCCGCCGGGACGGCCTGCATGGATCACGAAGGATCGCGACGGGCCGCCATGCCGGGCGTGGTCGGCGCGAGCTCCTCCGCCTGGGTCTTGGGGGGCGGACCATCGGTTCTCTGAAGGCCGTCGTCGGGCGTCTCGCGGATCGAAAGGATGGAGTCGCCGCTGTTCAACAAGGGGGCGGCGGCGTCCGCCGCCTGGGCGTCCGTCGGAGAAGGCACCCTCAGCTTGCGCTCGGCGCCGTGGGCGTCGGCGACGACGATCTCGTAGAATTTCATCTCATTCCTCACCTGGCTCGGGATTGTCTGTACGACCGCGAAGGACGGGGGCGTCCGGCGGCCCGCTGCTTCCGGGTAGCGCTTCGGCGGCCCACGCGTTCCGGGCACATCGCCTCGAAACGGCGGATGGGCGACACAGCGACTCCCCTGGAACAGGCGGGGGCTTCGGGCGCTTGAACCCACGCACACCCGGCCAGAAGGAAGGCGCTCCGATGAAATCCGCCGACAAGCCGCCAGTCCTGCGCAACCCCCGGCGGCTCCTGCAGTTCGGAGGCCTCCTCCTTCTGCTCCTGGCTCTTGTCTACCTCGCCACGGCGTTGACCGGGTTTCTGAGAAATCAGGATAAGCGGCCCGACCCGCGAATGACGGGCGCCGAGGCGCCCCTTGAGCGAGCCGTAGGCGATTGAGGTCGCGCTCAAAGAGTCGGAAGCCGGACCCATGGAACGCCGCCGCATGGGTCTCGTTACGCCCTCCCGATGAACAGAAGGGAGACTGTCAGCTTCGATGTTTGCGGATCGCGTCTACGATCAGGACTTCTTCGCCGCCATGGCCGACCGCGGCTTCTATGTCTTCACGTCGCCGGCCTGTCATGCGGCGGTACCGATGAAGCGCCCTGAGCCGGTTGCGCCGGACCCTCTTCCGAACCAATGCGGTCAGGACGTCGTCCAGTCCGTTCCGGCCGTCCCTGCGCTGTCCGAGGCGGCCTGAGCCCGTCGAGCCGCACCGGCGCTCCTCCACGAGCGGGCGAGATGCAGCGGCCGAGGTTCAGGCTCGCCGATCCCCGCCGAACCTGAGACCGGCCATGAAGGCTGACCGGTCCCGCTGGCGCGCGGCCCTCTGGCTGGTTCGCCACGGGCAAGGCGCCGGCGATGTCGCGCTTGAGGCCGCCCATGCCGCCGGCCATGACCGCATCCAGCTGGAAATGCGGGACGCGGACGTCCCGCTTAGCCCCCGGGCCCTGTGCAGGCCCGCGCCCTCGGGACCTGCTTCGCGAACCTTCCGGCTCACGAACGCCCCGAAGTCGTGCTGGCTTCACCCTATCCCCGCTCCCTTGAGACCGCCGAGACCTTGCGCGCGGCGGGCGCCGGTTACCAGAGCCGTCGGTCTGGCGGCGCCCCTGTGGGCACGGAATGGATCCGTCATGCTCTTGCTCCTCGTGCGTCTTGCAGCGCTCAGTCGCGCGGCGGCGGGACTTGCGGGCGCCACCGAGCGCCCGCGTGTCCCACGATCCTCGTCAGGCCGGAGCCTCCATGGGCGTTGTGCGCCCGGCCCCGGGACCTGCGCCGAGATCGGCCCCGGTGATCGGATTGGCTGAAGGATCGGACCGGGTGCGGGCCGCGAAGGCCTGAACCGCCTTCTTGTCAGCCGCCGCCAGCTTGACCGAGGCGTCGCCCGCGCCACCGTCCACCGCCGCCTGGGCTTCGCGGTCGTCCACGACCTCCCACTGCTCGCCCTCGTTCCAGGACCCGTTCGCATCCCCGTCCCCCTGGGACATGTTGTAGTATTTGTCGGCGAAGTCCGGATGACCGGGAAGCTTGCCGGGCGGGAAGTTGGCGGGGATGGCGTAGAGCGCCTTCTCGAAGGACTTCTGGTGGGCCACTTCGCGCGTCATGAGGAAGGTCAGGGCGTCCTTGATTCCCGCATCATCGGTGACGTTGATCAGCCGTTCATAGACGATCTTGGCCCGGGATTCGGCGGCGATATTGGAGCGCAGATCGCAGGCCGGATCGCCGATGGAGTCGATATAGGCCGCTGTCCAGGGCACGCCGGCGGAGTTGATCAGGGCCGTGCCGCCGCCATAGAGGATGGACATGGTGTGGCTTTCGCCGCCCGAGGTCATGCTGGCGTAGAGGTCCGCTTCCTCCTCGGCGGCTTCCGCGAGCTTCCCCTTGGCCCCGCGATTGAGCATGGCGACGATCGAGCCGATGATCTCGAGGTGGCTCAGCTCCTCCGTGGCGATGTCCATCAGCAGGTCGCGACGCCCCACGTCCTCGTCAGCCAGCCCCTGGGTGAAGTAGCGCATGGCGGCGGCCAGCTCACCCTGGGGTCCGCCGAACTGTTCGAGCATGAGAGTGGCCAGGGCCGGATTGGGTTCGGCGACCCGCACCGTATACATCAACTTCTTGTTGTGCATGAACATGACGGTTTTATCCCGTTGATTATATTGAAGATATATACAATTTCAGCTACAGGACTCAGCGGCTGGCGTTTTCGCCGGCGCGTCTGAGCTCGAGGTGTTTCTCGACCAGCATGGGCAGGCTTTCGTCGACCCAGCGCGCCATGCGCACCTCTTCCTCCAGGGTGGCGGCGAGGGGGTCATAGGCCGCCTCATAGCCTCCGCTCTGAGCCAGAAGGATCAGGGCCCGGTAGGAGGCCGCCTCGAAGTTCTCGAAGGCGTAGTTGGCGAAGGCGTTCTTCAGGATCTCGTCTTCGGCGAAGCTGTGGCTCATGGCCGCCAGATTGCCGCCAAGCGAGAGGGCGGCGTCCTTGAGGCCGGACGGCTTCTCGTCGAAGCCGTCCAGCAGGGTCTCCAGACGGAGGATCTGTCCCTCGGTCTCGAGACGGTGGGCCTTCAGCCTGGCGGCGACCTCGGTGAAGTTCCGGGCCCGGTCGATCTGGCGATCCATCAGGGCCAGGGCCTGGTTTTCCACGGCGTGGGCGTTCTTGAGGCCTGTCACGAAGACGTCGCGCCAGACGTCGTCAGCATTGGTCATGTCGGCGTCCCTCCTTGCAGTCGGTTCAGGAGGCTAACCCTCGCGACCGGCGCCGGGGCCGACGTGTCGGGTTCAGGTCACTGCGGATCGCCGCTCCCGCCCTTCTCTTCCGGGGCCGCGCGCTGCGGACGACGGCGGGCGAGGTCGAAGCCGTCGTCCCGGGCCAGGACGTGGAGGCGCACGTCAAACATGGACAGGGCGTCCTCGGCGCCGCCTTCAGAGATATTGGAATGGGTCGCATCCTCCCCGTCGACGACATAGACGGCGCCGTCGCCGAGCACCCTCAACCGCCCGTGCTCGACCACCACAGCCGTGTTTTCGTCGATGCCCAGCCCCATGAGCCGCGGATTGTGGGCCACCGCGCCCAGCAGCCGGCCGAACCGTCCCCTTTCGGCGAAATGCTGGTCGATGATGACATTGGGGAGCAGGCCCAGTCCGGGCGCCATGTGCACCTCGCCGATCCTGTAGGACTCCGCGCTCGGTCCCTTCACCAGCATGGTCTCGCTCATCACCGAAGCCCCCGCCGACGTCCCCGCGATCACGCCGCCGCGCGCATGGAGATCGCGAATGCGTCGTTCGATCGGCGTGTCGCCGATCTGGCTGGCCAGCCTGAGCTGGTCGCCGCCGCTGAAGAAGACGCCGGCGGCGCCGTCAAGCCGGGCGAGAAGGTCCCGCTCATGGCTCTCGGCGCGGTCCTCGACGTAGAGCTCGATCAGTTCACCGACGCCGAGGCCCTTGAAGCCTTCCCGATAGCTGTCGAAATAGCCTTCGGGTTCATGGGAGGCGATGGTCGCGATCACCAGCTTGCCGCCGTCGAGGCGCCGGGCGACCTCGTTGAGGATGACCCGCTCGCCGGTCTTGTCCTCATGCCCGCCGATGATGATCAGGGGGCCCTTACCCATGGGGAGGCTCCAGGATGACGCCGGGCGCATTCAGGCCAAGGGCCGAGGACGGCAAGGCAGGACGGAAGGCCAGGATCTGCGCCCACACCGCTTCGATGCGGGTCGGCGTGAGGACGACGAGGTCCCCGGGTCTCGCCGCTTCAAGGCATGCAGCCACAGCCTCCTCCTCCTTTTGCACGCCGCGGAAACGTGACGCGTCTGCGCCGCTGCGCAGCGCGCCTTCCGCGAGGAGGCGGATCACTTCGCCGGCGGGACGACCGCGGTTGTCGGGCGTCTCCCTGAAGACGACCTCGTCGAAGAAGCTTGCGCTGATCTCGCCCATAGCGACGATCTCCTGCGTCCGCCGGTCGCCGGGGATGCTGATCATGGCGATGGTCCGTCCCCCGGCGGGCCGGATCGCCGCCACGAGGGCGCCGAGGGCCCGAAGGCCGTCCGGGTTGTGGGCGTAGTCCATGATGACCCGGAAGCCGTGCTGGTCGCAGATGTTGAGGCGGCCGGGATTCTGCTCGTAGCTGGATGTGAAGCTGCCCAGAGCCGTCCCGATCCGCTCCGGAGGCACGCCTACGCCGTAGCAGGCCGCCGCAGCCGCCAGGATGTTGGCCACATTGAAGGCCGCCGCCCCGCCCAGGGTCGAAGGCAGGTCCGCCGCATGGGCCAGCCGGCGGCGATCGCCCCGGTCGTGAAGCTCAAGCACGCCGCTTGCGGCGTCATAGAGGACCGCGACCCCGCCTTCGGCCACATGCTTGAGCAGGAAGCCCGGCGTCTCGGCGCCGCCGCGCATGGAGAACCAGCAGACCCGTCCTCCCGCATGGCGGGCCATGCGCAGCGTGAGCGGATCATCGGCGTTGAGGACGCTCAGACCCCGACGTGACACGGCCTCGGCCACGACCGACTTGACCTTCGCCAGATCCTCCAGGGTGTCCACCCCCTTGAGCCCCAGGTGGTCGGGCTGGACGTTGAGGACGCAGCCGACGTCGCAGCGGTCGAAGGCGAGGCCCTCGCGCAGGATGCCCCCTCGGGCGCATTCCAGCACCGCGACGTCGACGACGGGATCATTCAGCACCATCCGGGCGCTGCGCGGACCGCTGGCGTCTCCGGCGCGGATTCTCTCTCCGTCGACATAGACCCCGCTGGTGTTGGTCAGGCCGACGGTCCGTCCTTCCGCCTGCAGCACATGGGCGATCATCCGGCCCACGGTCGATTTCCCGTTGGTGCCGGTCACTGCGATCACGGGAATGCGGGACCGGACGCCCCGCGGGAACATCATGTCCAGGACCGGCCAGGCGACGTCCCTCGCCTCGCCCTCCGAAGGCGACAGATGCATGCGCAGTCCCGGCGCAGCATTGACCTCGACCACGCCCCCGCCGGTTTCGCGCACCGAGCGGCGGATGTCCGGCGCAAGAAGATCCACCCCGGCCACGTCCAGGCCCAGGGCCAGGGCGGCCCGGCGGGCGATGGCGGCGTTGGCCGGGTGAATCTCGTCGGTCCGGTCCGTCGCGGTCCCGCCCGAGGAGAGGTTGGCGGCGGTGCGGAGCAGGACCCTGACGCCGGGCCCCGGAACGCTCTCGGGCGACAGGCCCTGGCGGGACAGGAGGGCCAGCGCCTCCTCGTCGAGGCGGATCCGGGTCAGGCTGTTCTCATGGCCGACGCCCCGGCGCGGATCGGCGTTGACCGCCTCGACCAGTTCCGCGACCGAACGACGCCCGTCGCCCTCGACGCAGGGCGGCCTGCGCTCGGCGACGGCGACGACCCTGCCGTCGACCACCAGGACCCGGTAATCCCGGCCCGGAAGCTCCTGTTCGACGATGACCCGCCGACCGTGGGGCGCGGCGAGGGCGAAGGCCTTCCTGACGGCCTCGGACGTGTCCAGGCCTGTCGTCACGCCCCGTCCATGGTTGCCGTCGAGCGGCTTGACCACGACCCTGCCGCCCAGGCGTGCGGCGGCGGCGGCGGCCTCGTCCGCGGTGCGCACCACCTCTCCGCGGGCGGTCGGACAGCCCACGGCCTCGAGCAAGGCCTTGGCCTGGGCCTTGTCGCCCGCCAGTTCGGCCGCGATCAGGCCCGTGCGGTCCGTCACGCTGGCGCGCAGGCGCCTCTGCCGGGCGCCCCATCCCAGGCGCAGGAGGCTCCCGGTGTTGAGGCGTTCCACAGGAATCCCCCGACGTTGCGCGGCGTCCACCAGGGCCTGGGTGGAGGGGCCGAACGCCGTCCGGCGCACCGCATCGCGGAGGATGGCCGCCGCCTCATCGGCCTGGACGGCGCCCGGCAGGCGCGGATCGAGACTGTCCGCGCAGACCCGGTCCAGGCCGCTGATCCCGGCGAGCGCCTCCGGCAGCAGGGCGTCGCAAATCTGCAGGGCCAGTCGTCCGGCCAGAAGGGCCGTGGTCTCGTCGCCATAGGTGAAGAGGATGTCGTAGACGCCCGGCTGGCCGCGCACCGAACGCGTCTTGCCCCGGGTGACAGGGGTTCCCGCGCGGGTCTGCAGTTCCAGGGCGACGTGCTCCGCGACGTGGCCGAACCATGTCCCGTCGCGCAGGCGACGCACGAACCCTCCCGGCTCGCCGTAGCAGCAGCCGTGCCGCTCGAGGCCCGGCAGCGCCTCCATCAGGCGCGCCGTGAAGTCGCCCAGCCGATTGGTCGGCCAGTCCTCCATCCGACCCAGGTCGAGACGGATGCGCGCCATGGGCCTGGCGCTGTAAAGATGGGGACCGCGATAGAGGCTCCGCTCCAGGACCTGCATCGCCCGCAGTCCGCTCGTCGTCGTCGCGTTCATGCGGCCAACTCGCGAGGCGCTGCCTCGGTCATGCCGCGCGCCAGGGCGCGAACCACCATGGCGGCGGCGACGGCGCGGGACGGGGCCTGGCCGGCGACAAGAGCCGCCCCGTCCGCCGGGTCCGTCACGACCCAGGCCCAGGTCTCCTCGACCCGGCTGATCGTCCAGTTAAATCCAGTCTCTTCCATTCGGCGCCTCCCTGAAGGACTGGATGAACCGACGGTCACGGACCCAGTTCCACTGTCTGAAACCCGACACGGAGGCAGGGATTTCGGGGCCTCGCACCCCTTCGGGAACCCTGGGTCGCGGCAGGGCGTATGGCAGTCCCCAAGTCACAGGAGCCTTTCATGTCGCCAGAGGGTCCAGCCCCGCTCCCCGCCCCCGAACCCTCGGACCCGGCGGGTTTTCATCGCCGGTTGGCGCACTGGAACCACCGTCGCCTCGCCCCGGCCACGCCGCGCCCTGCCTGGCGTGACGACCTCCGCCACGATGCGGAGATGATGCTGGTCGAGGGCGAATTCATCGAACGCGCCCGGGCCGAGGCCGCGCCCTGGCTCGCCGACCTGCCGACCACGGCGGACGCCTTCGTCGCGTGGTTCGAGGGGCTCAAGGGATCCGGGCCCGGAGAGGCGGACCCGCTCTTCCCCTGGCTCGCCGAGACGGCGACGATGGAGGAGATGCGCTGGTTCCTGCTGCAGGAGGTGGCGGGCGAGGCCGGGTTCGAGGATCTCGTGGCCATGGCCCAGGTCAAGATGCCGGCCCGTCCCAAGCTCGAACTGGCGCGCAACTACTGGGACGAAATGGGCCGCGGGTCGGAAGCCGGCATGCACGGTCCCATGCTGGACCGTCTCGCCGCGGCGCTCGACCTGCATCCCCGTATCGATGAGACGGCGTGGCCGTCCCTCGCTCTTGGCAACACCCTCGTCGCCTTCTCGACCCAGAGACGCTACGCCTACCACGCCCTCGGCGCCCTGGGGGCTGTAGAGCTCACGGCCCCCTGGCGAGCCGCCCATGTGGCCGAGGGCCTCAAGCGGCTCGGCGTCGGGGTGGAGCGCAAGTATTTCGCCCTTCACGCCACCCTGGACATCGCCCATTCCGAGGCCTGGAACGAGGAGGTGCTTCGCCCCCTAGCCGCGGAGCGCCCGGAGTGCGTCCGCGCCCTGGCTGAAGGCGCGATCATGCGGCTCATGGCCGGCGCCCGCTGCTTCGACGCCTACCGGGCCCATCTCTGGGGCGCAGCCCCCCTGCGTCGTTCCGCGTGACGGCTCAGGTCCCTGCGCCCGGCGACGCCGCCCTCCTTGAGCTTCTTTCCCGCCTGGACGCCGCCGGATACGACTTCGTCTCGCCCACCCCGGCCGTCCATGGCCTGGTAGCGCGGCGGCGGCGGGCCGACGAGGCCGACCTCCTTCGCGACGTCCTGGGCTGGGGCCGCGCCTTCCATGCCGAAACCGCCCCCGCATGGCTTCTGAACGTCCTGACAGAGGCCGACGCCCTCAGGGAAGACGCCGACGGTTTGCGCTCCCGGCTCCGCGTCAGTCGTCTGGACGGACGCCTGCACCTGCATTCCGCCTCTTCCGCAGACGAGCAGGCCGTCTTCCTCGGACCCGACAGCTATCGCTACGTCCGCTTCCTGCGTCAGGCCCTGTCCGGCGCCTCGTGGCGACAGGCGCTCGAGATCGGGGTCGGGGCGGGAGCCGGAGCCCTCGCGATCGCCGCCCTCGATCCCGAAGCCTCCGTCGTCGCCACCGACATCAACCCCCAGGCCCTTCGCCTCTGCCGCCTCAACGCCCGACATGCCGGTCTCCCGATCGATCTCCGGCCAGGCGGGTTTCCTGCTGAGGGCGTCTGGGACCTGATCGCCGCCAACCCGCCCTATATGGCGGGGCGCAGCGGACGGCTGTACCGCGACGGCGGCGGTCAGTACGGGGCGGAGGTCGCTCTGGAGTGGGCGAAAGAAGCCCTCTCCCGCCTCGCGCCCGGCGGACGCCTCCTGCTCTACACCGGCGCTCCGGTCGTGGCCGGCCAAGACCTGGTGCGCACCGCCCTCGCCACCCTGGCCGACCGGCGCGGGGCCCGGCTGGTCTATGAGGAGATTGATCCTGACGTCTTCGGCGCCAGCCTCGCACGGGCCTCCTATGCCGAGGTCGAGCGCATCGCCGCCGTCGGCGGCGTCGTCACGGTCTGACGGACGGTCGACGGCTGAGTCGGCTACCGGTCTCTGCCGACCGGCCTGTTCGCGGATCGTTAGGCCTGACTGAAGCCCCAGGGAGAAGCAGGACATGTCCGTCATCGACAAGGCGCTCGCCGCCATCACGCCCGCCCCCTCGGCGGAAAAAAGGGCCGAGGCCACGGCGGCCGCGCGGGAGGCCGCCGCCCCCGGAGACTGGCTGTCCGCGGCCCTGGATCATCACGAGGCGATCCGGGCGGCGTTTCAGTCCGGACGTGAAGCGGCTGCGGGCGAAGCGCGTCTGGCGGCGCGGGACGCCCTCGCCCTCGTCCTCAACGGTCACAGCCTGGCGGAGGAGCTGGTGCTCTATCCGGCCATGGCCCGCCACGGCCACAAGGACCAGGCCGGACTGGCCTATGGCGAGCAGACCGCCGCCAAGATGCAGATGGCTGAACTGGAGACGATTGCGCCGGACTCGCAGGCATGGCTCGACAAGTGGGAACATGTCGAGGGCGCCGTCCTGACCCATATGTACGAGGAAGAGCACGGGTGGTTTCTCCACCTGAAAGCCCATGCCGAGGACCAGGATCGACTGAAGATCCGTTATCTCCAGGAATTCGATCGCTACGTCGGCGGCTGACCCACGATGTCGCCCACGGCTTCCGGACATCCTGCGGGCGAACGCCCCGCCCTGCTGATCATAGACATGATCAACGACCTGGAATTCGACGGCGCCGCGGCGATCCTGGCCCAGGCCGAAGCCGCGAGCCTCGTCATCCACGACCTTCGTGCGACCGCCCGCCGCTGCGGCGCGCCGGTCATCTACGTCAATGACAACTTCGATCGATGGTCTGAAGACCGCCGGCAGATCGTCGACCGGGCCTGCCGCGCCGGGGCGCGGGGGGCTTCGATCTCCCGACGTCTGGCGCCCGCCGACGACGACGTCTTCATCATCAAACCCCAGCAGTCGGGCTTCTACGGCACGGGTCTGCCGGTGCTCCTGCCCTCCCTCGGCGCCACCCGCCTGGTTCTCGTGGGGCTCGCCGCGGATCTCTGCCTCCTGTTTACGGCTGCGGACGCCCATATGCGTTCCTATGACCTCTGGACGCCACGCGACGGTCTCGTGCCCTCCCGCCCCGCGAGATTGGAACCCGCGCTGGAGATTCTCTCCGACGGTCTGGGCGCCGACACTCGCCCAGCAGCCTGTCTGGACGCGAAATTCTGGACCAGCGGCGCATCGGCCGGCGCCTGATTTCAGCACCCGGCCAGCACGAAACGCGCGAAAACCAACCTATGTGAAGAACTGGTCGTCGAAGCCATGCTGTTGGTCGAAGGCCATGAAGAATCAGTCGGATACAGGTCTTGAAGCCCGCCTCACCGCGCCCCTGGAGCGGATGCTGGCCAGCTTCGCCCCGATCGGGGTGGAGGGGACTGCCCTGATCCGCAGCAATTTCACAGGCGCGCCCCAGCAGCAGCCCTCCGGCGCCGCCATTCCCATGGACCCCGAGCGCAACCAGGCCCGGCTGGTGACGAGCGGCTGGATCGCGCGCGGCGCCATGCTGAACGACGGACGACGTCAGATCGTCAGCCTCAGCCTGCCCGGCGACGTCATCGTGGCCTCGGGATCGGTCGACGCCGATCTCCAGGTCTGGGCCCTGACCGAGATCGTCACGGTGGACGCCACCGCCTTCTGGACCACGCTTTCCGAGCCCGAGGTGAAGGCCTCTCCCCTGAGGGACGCCTGGCGTCGATGTCGGACGGCGGAACGCCTGCGCATGGCGCGCCAGGTCGTCCGGCTCGGGCGGCTCAACGCCTACGAACGCACGGCCCACCTGCTGCTCGAACTGCACGAGCGTCAGGTCCGTCTCGGGTCCGCGCGTGGCGGCGCCCTCCATCTGCCCCTGACGCAGGACGTGCTCGCCGACATTCTCGGCCTGAGCGCCGTTCACATGAACCGCACCCTCCAGCAGCTTCGACGCAATGTTCTCGTCGACTACAGGGCGGGACGCACCGTGCTTCAGGATCTGCCCGGCCTGGTTCAGGCGGCCAACCTCAGCGCCGTCTGCGGACCGCTCATTCCCACAGCCTTCTGAGGGCCTGGCGCGACCGGAACCGGTCGGACCCCGGACGGGTTGACCTCACGCCTAGTCGCGAGGACGCCATGACCCGAAGCCCAGACCAGCCGCCCCGACCGGACCCGGAGGACAATACCGACCCCACGGTGACGGCGCCGGCCCGCACGGACGGACGCTCCGACGGTCTGGAGGAAAAGAAACCCATCCGGGTCTTCCGCGCCGGCCAGAATGCGGGCGGAGACACCCGTTCCACCGCCGCCTCGACGCGGACCTAGAGCGCGACCGCCGCGCAAGTCGCCTGATCGCGCAAACTCCAGATCACGCTGCCAAAGACGCCTTGGCCCAAACTGGATTCGGCCCGCCTGTCCGAAGACGACGTGCCATCGGTCGCAGGCGTCGCCGATCTTCCTAACCCATGTTGTTGGGCGCCCCTGTGCACAGGGTCAGGATGGCTTCATGTCGAATGCCGGATCCACATCGATACGACCAGGCGGCCTTGTTGGCTGGCTGCTCGCTTTCGTCTTCGGTCGGACGCCCCTGATGCGTCGGTCCGGCCGGACCCGCAACCGGGTCTCGCCCCGGCGACCGGCGCCGAGTCGGCGCGGCTGACCCGCCGAGCCCTTCCCTGGCCGACCAGGAGGGGCTTTCTTCAGTGCAGTTTGAGCCGCCCAGAGACACGGCGGTGGAACAACCGGCTCAGGGCCAGCAGCACGGTTCTGCGCAGACCGACGACAACCCGGTGGTGCTCGAGGTGAAGAGCCATGTAGGCCCAGCGCGCGAGAAGTCCCTCGATCAGGAAGTCGGGGCCGACGAGTCCGCCCATCAGCGAGCCCAGCCCATGACCCGGGCCGAGGGAGATGAGGGAGCCCTTGTCGCGGTATCGATAGGGTCCGGGATCCCCGGGCCGCGTCAGGGCTCTTGCCAGGTAGGCGGCCTCCTGGGATGCGGCCTGGGCCCTGGCCGGAACGGGGCGTCCATTAGGACCCGGCGCCTCTGCGCAGTCGCCCATGGCGTAGACGCCGGAAGCGGAGGTGCGGAGGCGATCGTCCACGACGAACTGGTTGAGACGCCCCGTGGCCAGGCCGAAGGTCCTGTTGATCTCGGCCGCCTTCACCCCGGCGGCCCAGACAATCAGGTCGGCCGGAATCTCGCCGGCGCTGGTCTCCAGCCCGTCGGCCCGGACGCGCGTCACCCGCGCCCCGACGACGAGCCGGACGCCGCGCGCCCGCAAGGCCCGGGCCGCCTTGTCGGCGACCGTCTGGGGAAGACCGCCGAGTATGCGCGGCGCGGCCTCCGCCACCGTCACCTCCAGCGTGAAGCGCTCGGTGGGGTCGAGCGCCGCCGACAGGACCGCATGTCCTTCCAGAAGCTCCGTGGCGAGTTCGACCCCCGTCGCGCCGGCCCCGACGATGGCGATCCTGAGCAGACGGCGACCGTCATAGGCGGATGACAGGAAGAGCGCGGCGAGCCGCCGGTGAAAGGCCTCCGCGTCCGCCACGTCCTCGAGCAGACAGGCGTGTTCAGCCGCGCCGGGCGTGTCGAACAGATGGCTCCCGGCGCCCGTAGCCAGAACCAGGCGTTCGAAATCCAGCGACCGCGCCCCGATCAGCAGGGCGCCGTCGACGTCCCGGGTTTCAGCCAGACGAAGGCGGCGCGCGACGGGGTCGAGGCCTTCGACCTCGCCCAGCATGAACCTGAAATGATTGCGACGCGCGAGCATCAGATAGTCGAGGCCTTCCTGCCTCGAGTCCAGCGAGCCGGCCGCGACTTCATGAAGGGAGGGTTTCCACAGATGAAAGACCGCCCGGTCTATGAGGAGCACTTTCCCGGGCCCTTCGTGGGGGCCCAGCCGGCGTCCGAGAAGGGCGGCCAGCTCCAGGCCGCCTGCACCGCCGCCCACGATCACGATCTGGTCCTGCATCCTGAATCAATCCCTGCCTCCTGCAGGGGTTGCCAAAGTTCCGGAGCGCCGCCTGCCCGCCTGGATCTATTGGGTTTCCCCGAGCCCCGTCCTCCGCCAGTGACCAAAAGAGGACTCTGGGCGCCGGGGCGCGGACGATTGGCTTTCAATATCGTCCCTGGTCCCGAAAGAAGGAGGTTCTGAACATGCTTGCCGAGCTCCGCTATCTCGACAGCCGTTTCAAGGACCATCTTGAATCGGAGACGGGCGCGGACCGCCCCGCCGAACTCTGCCGGCTGTTCGCCATGGTCTCCATCATCCGCGAGGAACTGCTCTACCCCCGCTATGTCGACATCGACCGCGGGGTCGTGGACGACCTGATCTCGATCATGGACCTGATGCGGGTCATCGCCGGCGAGGTGGAGGCCGCGACTCCGGTCGAGATCCTGGCGACGCGCGCCTGGATCCGACAATGGCGACGCCTGTGGCGAGACCACGCCGCCCTGGAACAGGGGTCGAACGGACCCTTCAAGCTTCTAGGCTCTCCGCCCCGTGACAAGTATTTCGGCACAGACCTGAAGGATCGCCTGGCCGGGCTGGACAGTCTTTCGGACCTGCCCGTGCCGGAACCGGTTTCCCTATGGAAATTTCGGAGCCATCGCCTTCCCTCCTCGGGTCTCGTGATCGACAACCACGAACTAGACCAGATTTAGACCGGAGCCTTTGTCAGCCTCAGATAGGTGAGGTCGAACTCCGCCTGCCTGACCAGGCCGTCCCAATCGCAGATCTCGATGGCGCGTCCTGTCCATTTGACCAGTTCCGCGCTCCGGAGTTGGGCGATGGAACGATTGACGTGGACGTCCGACAGCCCGAGGACGTCTGCGAGGACGGCCTGGCTGAGAGGAAGCTCCATCCTTCCGCTACCCGCGCGATGGACAATCTCCAGGCGACGATAGAGTTCGCACAGGAGATGGGCGAGGCGCGCCACGGCGTTCCGGCGTCCCAGGCCTGCGATCCATTGCCGGTGCACGGCGGCGTCGATCAGGGTGTCCATCCAGAGCAGCCGGGTCAGATGGGGTTCGGTCTCTGTCAGCCGGCGCAGGCCCTCATGGGGGCATCGCGCCACCGTGCAGGCAGTGAGCGCAACCACCCCGTGATCCATCGGGTTCATCATCAGACTGTGCAGATCGACGAAGTCGCCGGGCACGTTCAGTTCCGTGATCTGCCTCGAACCGTTCATCAGCACGACATATCGGGCCCCGAAGCCGTCGAGGATCAGGGTGCTGAAGCCGGGCGATGAATGCTGCCGGACGATGTCGGCTCCCGCCGGAATGACGACCGGCGGCTGAAGAAGCTCACCCAGAACCAGCTTCTCCGGCTCGGATAGGTCATCACGGCGCGACAGCTTCTGGATCAGGGGACTGATCAGGACGTCTCCTCGCGTTAAGGGTCGCCGTGTTAATCCTCATGCGCCGCACGCGTTCCGTCGCCGCGCCGTCGGCCTTGGGTCAAGATTTCCAACTGGGCCCGCCGGCCTCCGACGACACGCCACAGGGGTCCGACGAAACCTTGAACCGCAGTTCCCCGTCCTCGAACACCCTGGCTTCCTGAAACGTCCTGCTCGCGCCCAACCGGCGTTTCACCTGTGCGATAGCCGCCTGCTCGTCGGCCAGGAGGCGCTCGGTTCTCAGCACGCCGGTCCCGCGTGCGCTGTAGCAAATGGTGAAAAGAGTCATATCGCCTCCGGGTCCCGAAGATGAATTCAAAGCCTGGGCGCTCGTTCCTTATGCACTGAGCCGGACTTGGCGAAAAAGACGACATCGGCTGCTCGCGCATTTCAGACTTCCTCGCGCTATTCCTAACCCATGTAAGTGCGGCTTGTGCCCGGGGCGTCACTCTGCGCTCAGGAGTCCGACATGCAAACTATGATCAGCCTCACCAATACCGGTTGCGGTCTTCATCGACCGCACTTGGACCTGGTCGACCATCCTGTCTTCCAGGCGCTCCCGCGCAGCATCCAGTCGATCGCACAGGCTCGCAGCAGGCTGATGACGATCCCTGCCGGCCAGCCCCTCGTGGAAACCGGCTTTCTCTCCTTTGTTCTCGCAGGCGTTCTGGGCCTCTTCCCGCATGGCGACCGCATCTGCGTCGCGACCGTCGTCGCCGGGTCGGTTCATGGATGGGACCACGCCCTTGAGCCCGACGCCGGCCGGCCAACGGCCAGAGCCCTGATCGACACCACCTTTTGCCGGGTGCCCGCTGACTGCGTCGTCGACGGCCTCGGCCGCGACTGGCTCAACCGTCTGGTCGCCCGGCAGTCTTCCAGACGACTGAGCGGGCTGGCCGCCGAAGCGGCCTGCAACGCCTCGCACCTGGTCCAGGAGCGGCTGGCGAAGTGGTTGGTCCGGCTCCATTGCGGGGCCAATGGCGCGCCCCTCCGGCTGACCCAGGCCGATTTCGGCGCCATGCTCGGCGTGCAGAGGACCAGCGTCAACGCCGCCGCTGGACGCCTGCAGTCCCTCGGTCTGGTCCGGTTCGGACGTGGACGGGTCCAGATCCTCGACCTGGCCGGTCTGCGCGCCGTGTCCTGCGGCTGCGGCGACAGCAGGACGCCCTCGGCGACCATGGTCGTCGGCCCGCAACGCCCTGCGGAATCTGCAAGCTTGGTCTCCAACGATGCTCATCAACGGGATACAGCCGCCTGATCAGGGTGGACCGGAGCGACCGATGCTGAGCGGCCTGCCGCCTCGTTCAGGAGGCCGCCCCGTCCTCCTCGAAGAAGATCCTGGCCCGCCAGCACGACGCCTGCCGCGACGAGCAAGCCAGCGCAAAAGCCGACAACCGCTAACCTCAAGGCGCGCCGTCTGCGACCTGGGCGGACCCTGTCTGGAAAAGAAATGACGACGCCCATGTCTTCGACCCTTGCCTGGACCAGGAACGCCGAAATCCCCGCCGCAGGCGGGAAATGTCGTCTGGGCGACACTGCAGTCGCCGACAAAAGAGGGGCGTCGCTCCGGTCAGGAGAGACGCCCCGGGTTTTTTGAACCGCGTCAGCGGTAGCGCGCGCGTTCGGCTCTGATCTGTTCCGGACTATAGGGTTCACCCCGCGGATCGAACTCGGTCCAGCCCGCCTGGCGGTAGACGCCGCCTCGGGTGACAGCATCCAGGCCGCGACGATTGTCCAGAATGGTCTCGATCCGGGCACGATCCGCATCGGACGCCTGGACGCTGACGAGGGTGCCGCCGCGCCGGACGCCCTCGGCATAGACGTGGGCGTCTTCGTCGCTGTGGCCGGCTTCCTTGAGCGCGCCGAGAAGACCGCCGGTCGCGCCGCCGGCCGCCGCGCCCACCGCGGCGCCGACAGCCGTCGACGCCAGCCAACCCGCCGCAACGACCGGCCCCAGGCCCGGGATCGCCAGCATGCCCAGGCCGGCCAGAACGCCGACGCCGGCGCCGATAGCGCCGCCCGCAGCCGCACCCTTGCCCGCCCCTTCGCCGACGTCGTTGACGCCGTCGCCATTCCTGTCGCCCAGGGCGGAGCCGGCATGGTCCTTGTGTTGATGACCATCATGCCATTCTTCCGCATTGTTGGAGACAATGCTGATGGTCGAATGATCAAAGCCGGCGGCCTCGAGTTCAGAGACGGCGGCCAAGGCCTCGGTGTGGTGGTCGAACAGACGCGTAACAACAGGCATGAGAGCTCCTTTGATTATCAGTTGTCGTTGAAGGGTCAGCGACCCGGAACGGCGGCGCTCACCACGCCCTTGTAGTCGACCGAGACCACGGCCTCGGCGCCATCCTTGGTGGCGGACGCGCTCCACACGCCCTGGGCGTCCTGGCTCAACGGGCCGGCGACGACATAGCCCTGCTTCTCGATCGCCGAACGCGCCTGAGCCTCCGTGAAGGAGTTGGCTCCCGGTGTAAGCGTATCGCCGCCGCCCGTATCGACGGCTGGATTGCGCGGCGTTTCAGACCCCGAAACCACGGGGCCCTCAACCTGCCCGCGATCGGAAGAATTGTCTCCACACGCGGTCAGCATCAGCGCCGTCGCGGCGAGAGCGGGAATTAACAGCTTCATTCAAGCGCCTTTCGTTGTGAGCGATTTCAAGCAATGCCCCCCCGAAGAGTTGCCGACCGAAATTTCAACACCTCCAGCGGAACCCTCCAAAATTGCTCGGAAACGGGCTGAAATCGTCGATAAAGTCCGCATTCTGAAGTTATGTCGGGTTTTGAACATTGCGCCGGACCCGCCGCTACAGCGTGGAAGACGCCGCTCAGCCGAGCGGCTTCTGGTAGATGTGACCGCCAGAAGAGCGGTCGATAATACGCGCTATCTGCTGGAGCACGACGCGCTCGCCGGCTGTAGCGCCAGAGGATCTGGCCGCCTGTAGAAGAGCGTCGATCTCACCCAGTTTTCCCGGAAGCGCCGGGAGTTCCACAGTTCTGAAGGCCTGGTCGTGCATGCTCATGTGTCTGCTCCTGATGACTTCCGGAGCAACGCCGGACCGTCCGTCTCGCTCCAGGCCCCAGGGAAAAGCCCGCCTCAAGGGCCGCTTCCCTCCCCAAACGAGGCGATAAGTCCGGAACCCGACGGAGGGAGCGGCGACGGCGGACGCGACGTTGTCCTGGTGCAGATCCTTCTTGGGGAGAAGATCGGCAGACGGCCGGCTCCGTGATTGCCCCCCCTTTGGCGTAACCGGCCGTCTTCTTCGCCCCTTTGGCCCAGGCTCTAATGAGCCGAAGCGCCGACCCGGCAGATTTCCCGACCTTCGTTCCGGACAATGATCTGAAGCGAGAAGGCGCCGCCTTCCCGCACAGGCTTCTCGCGCAACATCTCCGAAAGGAAGAGGATGGCCTCCCGCCAGGCATCGGCGTCCGTGGACGCCGCGCCCTGAAGGGGCGTCTCGGAGTCCACGCCGCTCAAGATGAAATCATAGGTCGCCATGAAGACTTCTACGTTCGGGGAAGTCGGGCGGGTCCCAAATGGCCGATACCGGACACAAGCGTGCTGGAGAGGCCTCAGGCGCCCAAGGCATCGAACGTCGACATCGTCGTCGCGTTTCCCCGAGTTGACGGGTAGACGCCTCGCGCGACCGAAGCTCCAAAAGCCGTGCTCGCGCATCTCTTGGGTGCGCGCCGCCAACACATCCGCCTTTTCCAGGCGGCGGAGCTAGCGACGGCAGAAGCAGCCCAGGCGTTCAAGAACTGATGGATAGAAGAAGGTCTTCTCCCGTCCAGCAGCCTTATCGACGCAACCTCACTGCGCGGCTCCTAGCGCAGCTGACTGTCCTTGCTTCCGCGCCGGTTGATGCCGACGGTCACAATCCGCGCGTCCCTGCCGGACTGGCAGGACACACAGGTCGCAGCCCCTGGCATGGCGCGGCGACGGGCTTCGGGAATGGCGTCGCCACATTCGAGACAGGCGTCTCGCCCCGGCCCATTGGGAATACGAGCGCGTGCTGTGAGGACGCCGTCAACGACAGTGTCGTTAATCTGGTCAAGCACCGCGCCGTCCCTGGTCCAGCCTCCAGCCATGGATGATCGCCTCCGTCCTGATGATGAGGATGGAATATGGGGAGGCGGGCTCTAATCCCAGCTTGGCTGACCCTCTTCCTCGCGCTGTCCGGAAGGGTTTCAGATTAGAGACATGACTGGCCCAGGCTGAAGGGCCGCCCGCTTGTCGGCCATGTAGCGAAGCTCGAAGCCTTTGGCGACGGTCGGCCAGACGCGGACAGAAAGACGCGACAGCCACCTCGTATCGGGCTCCGCGCGGCTTGAGGGCGGCGATCTGAGGATCTTCACGCACCAGATCCTCAGGCATGCGCCCTCCCAGATCACTCTGCACGCCAAATCCACATCAGGGCGGGCGCCGGGAGGCAGGCGACTGGACAGGATGCCCAGATGGCCGCAGCCGAACTCCAGGCGTTCGGGATGTCTTCCGCAGGAGGCCGCCCGAGCATGCTGAAGCGCCTCGAGATCGGCAGGACAAGAAATAGATGAAGCGTCAGCGGGACGGCGGCGCCGCCGGGCCGATAACCGACCCGGCCCCAGAGCCTGCCCCAGAGCCGACCCCAGAGCCGGCCGCCGCCCTTTGCACCCGTGCATCGGAACGCCTTATCTGCTCGGGCGACCGCCGCGGCGCAGGACCTGCGCACAGGTCGGGCCGACCGTCGGGCGTAAGGGGTGACAAACAGCCATACCCTCGGTCGACGCTAAGCCCCAGCCGCTCTGCCAATTCCGTGCGGCCCCGGGCGGGAGGCAGGAGGCGTCTTACTCGGCCGCATCAGACAGGACAGAGAGATTTCGATGAATATGGATAGGGGCCAAAAACTCAGGGTCCAGCGTGGCCTATTGTCATAAGTCCAAAGCCGCGTCCGCGGCAGACGTTCAAAAAGCCAGCGGCGCTGTCTGCCAGCAGACGCCGATCACGGCGACCAGGAGACTCGTCAGGCCCACCCGCCGCTCCCATGCCTCCGGACCGGACACCTGGCGTCGCCCTCTCCAGAACCACGCCCCCATGGCGACAATGGCGAGCAGACAGCCCATGCTGAACGCCAGCCCTATCCAGCGCGCGCTTCCGGCTTCGCTGGACAACCAGACGTCGGCGGCGCTGGAAATCAGATAGACCCCGACGAAGTGCGCGGCCCAGATCAGCAGCCCGCCGGTCATCCTCAACCAGCGGGTCATGTCGCACCGCCCGGGAAGAGGCGGACCAGCAGGATCACCCCGATCGCCTGGGCTGCGGTGAAGGCCAGGAAGAGGCTGATCAGGTCCACCGTCGAAGGGCGTTCGGCGGCCAGACGACCAAACAGCCGCCTCAGCACGACATAGAGCCCCATCAGGCCGCCGACAGCCGCGAAGGTCCCGGCCCAGCCGAGCAGGGCGTAGACCGACGCCCCCTGGCTGGAAACCTCCGGCCGCAATCCGGTCGCCCACCACGCCCTCCCCTCCAGGATCGTCGCCGCGATCGCCGCGGCGGAGGCCAGCACCAGCAAGCCGGCCGCGGCCGTAACCGCTCCCTCTCGCGCCGATCGCACGGCCCGCGGCGCTGCGCCGGCGCAAAGCCCGGCCACGACCAGCAGGCCGACGGACGCCATGAACGAGCTGATGTCCGGCGGGGCCTGCCACAGATCCGGCCGTCGGCTCCACAGGAAGACATAGGAGAACCCTGCCAGCAGGCAGACCATCCCCCCGACGATCAGGACGATCACCATGGCCCACCATCCGTGACTGGAAGGACCTGACACATGGTTGGGCACGCGGATCGACGCCCCGATATCAGTCGTCTTGCGGGCATGAGGCGCGTCCAGGAACCAGCACCAGCGCATGATGCAGTAGACGGCCAGCACGCCGCTGACGACGGCGGCCGCATAGGCCTGAACGGTCAGGATCAGGAAGAAGCCCGCCGTGAAGACCGCCCCGAACACGTGCCAGGCCGATGGTCTGGGGATCCGCAGCACATACTGCGGCTCGGCGTTCAGCGGACTGGTGACCAAGGTCTGGCGCTCGCCCCGGGCCGCGCCCGGCAGGAGGTAGCGGCCCGCCGCCACGTCCCTGGCCAGCCCCCTCTGGTCCCACAAGGGATAGAGGCTCTTCACCACCGGGATCGACCGCACCGAATAGAATCCGCTGGGCAGCCATTCCAGGCCCGGGCCATCGTGGATGTTGCCGGCCTCGCGCCGACCAAAGGGCCGGAAGTTGCGGATCATGTCGATGACCCACAGCAGGACGGCCAGACCGAACATGAAGGCGCCGATGGTCGAGATGAAGTTGGGCAGATCCCAGCCTCTCCCCGGCAGGTAGGTGTAAACCCGTCTCGGCATGCCCATCAGCCCGGTCAGGTGCATGGGCATGAAGGCCAGGTTGTGCCCGGCGAACATGAGCCAGAAGACCCACTTCCCCCAGGATTCGCTCAGGGGCCGCGCGCTGGACATGGGCAGCCAATAATAGATGGCGGCGAACAGCGGGAAGACCATGCCGCCGATCAGGACGTAATGCAGGTGGGCGACGATGAAATAGCTGTCGTGGGCCTGCCAGTCGAAGGGCACCATGGCGACCATGACGCCTGTCAGCCCGCCCATGACGAAGATGACCATGCCGCCGACGGCGAACAGGCCCGGCGTCGAGAACCGCATCCTGCCCGCCGCCATGGTCGCGATCCAGGCGAAGACCTGAACCCCGGCCGGCACGCTGACCGCCATGGAGGCCGCGCTGAAATAGTTGATGCTGATCTGCGGCATGCCCGTGGTGAACATGTGGTGGGCCCAGACGCCGAAGCTGATGAAGCCCGTCGCCAGCATGGCCATGACCACCAGGGGATGTCCGACCAGAGGCGTGCGCGCCATGGCCGGGATGATGGTCGACATGGCTCCCGCCGCCGGCAGGAAGATGATGTAGACCTCGGGGTGGCCGAAGAACCAGAAGAGGTGCTGCCACAGCATGGGGTCGCCGCCCTTGAGCGGGTCGAAGAAGGGCCAGCCGAGCGCCCTTTCCAGCTCCAGCAAGAGGGTCGCCAGGATAATCGACGGAAAGGCGATGATGATCATGCAGGCGAAGATCAGCATGGCCCAGGCGAAGACGGGCAGCTTGTCCAGGGTCATGCCCGGCGCCCGCGTCTTCAACACCCCGACAATGATCTCGATAGCGCCGGCGATGGCCGAGATCTCGATGAAGCCGATGCCCAGCAGCCAGAAGTCGGCGTTGATTCCGGGCGAATAGGTCATGCTGGTCAGCGGCGGGTACATGAACCAGCCCCCGTCCGGCGCCAGGCCGAAGAACAGCGAGCAGAAGAAGGCCAGCCCTCCGATCAGATAGGCCCAGAAGGCGTAGGCCCCCAGGCGTGGAAACGGCAGGTCGCGCGCCCCCAGCATCTGCGGCAACAGCAGGACGCCCAGGGCCTCGACCGCCGGGACGGCGAACAGGAACATCATCACCGTGCCATGCATGGTGAAGATCTGGTTGTAGGTGTCCTGGGGCAGGAAGCCCGTCATCGGCAGGGCCAGCTGCGTCCGCATCAGCAGGGCCAGGACCCCCGCCAGCACGAAAAAGAGCATGGCCGCGCCGACATAATAGACGCCGATGATGTTGTTATTGGTCGCCGTGATCCATTCCCACGGCGAGCGCGGCCCGCACCAGGCCTGTTCCAGCTGCTCCAGCTCCCCCTCAGGCCGGGGCTCCGTGGTCGGGAAGCGGTCGTACTTGTCGACGTCGAAGCCGGTTTCCGACGTCATTTGAGGCTTTCCAGATAAGCCGCGACATCGCGCAGCTCCTGTCCGCTCAGGACGGAATAGGACGGCATGCGATTGCCGGGTTTGATGCCCTGGCTGTCGGCGATCCAGCCCGCCATCGTGCCCTGGTTATTAGGCAGGATGCCGGCCCCAAGGGTCTGGCGCGATCCGACATGGGTCAGATCCGGCCCAGCCAGACCATTGGCCTCCGTCCCCCGGATCGTATGGCACGCGCCGCAGCCCGAGGCGGTGAACACCGCTGCGCCAGGCAAGGTCGACGCCGCCGCCGGAGCGGCCTGTTTGAGACGCCACGTCGCAAAATCGGCCGGCGCATGGGCCACCACCACCAGTCCCATCAGGGCGTGGGGCCCGCCGCAGTATTCCGCGCACTGGCCTGCATAGACGCCCGGCGCGTCAGCCTGCAGTCGCATGAAGTTGCGCCGGCCGGGGATCATGTCGGTCTTGCCGCCCAGACGCGGAATCCAGACGCTGTGGATCACATCCGCGCTTTCCAGTTCCAGAACCACCGGACGACCGGCGGGAATATGGACTTCGTTGGCGTCCTGAACGACTTCGCGGCCCTGATCATCGAGATAGGCCACGCGCCACCACCACATCTCGCCCGTGACGCGCACCCGCATTTCGCCGGGGCGCGGGGCGTCAGCCACGCGGGCTGTCACGCTCAGCCCATAGATCAGAAGGCCGGTCAGCACGACGACAGGAAAGGCCAGGCCGCCGATCCAGACCAGCTTCTCGCCCGCGACCCGCCGCTTCCATCGGGGTGGTCCGAACGGGGCGACGCCGAGCGCGATCAGCACCAGGATCAGCACCACGGCGCCCATGACGAACAGGACCCAGGCGACGGTGGCCACCGGTCCGGCGAAGGGGCCGGCCGGATCCAGCACAGGCGGCGGCCAGCCGCTCAGAACGGCGGGCGTCTCAATCGTCATCGAGCGTATAGAGATAGGCCGCCACATCGCGGGCTTCGGCGTCGGTCAGAGGCATGGGCGGCATGCCAGTACCGGGCAGCAGGGCCGGCGCGTCCCGAACGAAGGCCGCCATTACCGCGGGTTGGTTGGGCAGTCGCCCCGCGATCATCGGTCGCGACGCCACCCCTGTCAGATCCCCGCCGGTGCGGCCTTGCGGCCAACGAACGCCCGGTATGGCATGGCAGGCGGCGCAGCCATGACGCTCGATCAGTCTGAGCCCTTCTGCTGCATCGGCCTGGGCCAGGGTGCGCGGCGCATTCGCCTTGTCTGCGCAGGCCGTCACGGCGGCGCACAGCCCCGTCGCCAGCAGCAAGGCCCCTATGGTTCGCATCGTCCGTACATGATCGCATCCCGCCCCTCTCCAGCTTCACCAGAACCCAATCCTTCGCAGCCTGAGGGGTTCCCGCCCCGGAACCGAGACCATAAGCCGGTGTTGGGACAGGGTGCGCGCTCTCCCTCCCCTCACGCTTCTCGGCCTCATCCTGACCGGCTCCGGACTTGTCGCGTGCGACGCCGCGCCCGGCGAGACCGACCGCGCCTTCTCGTCTTCGGGAAAGATCATCGCCATGAGCGGCGGCGCGGGCGGAGCGGCGAACGCCTGCTTCACCTGTCATGGACTTCAGGGTCAGGGCGACGGCGTCTCAGCGCCGCGCCTGGCCGGGCTGGACGCCGGCTATCTGCAAAAACAGATGGAGGACTACGCCAGCGGCCTGCGGCCGGATGATGTGATGAGCCGCGTCGCCAGGGGGCTAGATCCCGACAGCCGTCGCGCCATCGCGGCCTTTTACGCCGGCTTGCCGTCATCGACGTCAACGAGCGCTTCTCCTTCCGCCGCTACGCCGCCCCCGGTCTGGCGGAGGGGCGATGTCTCTCGCGGCGTCACGGCCTGCTCATCCTGTCACGGCCCCAATGGACAGGGCGCGGGTGAAGGCCAGCCGATCGTGGCCGGCCAGCCTGTCGCCTATACGCTGGAGCAGATCGACCGCTGGCGATCCGGCAAGCGCCGCAACGATCCACGCGGCGTCATGGCTGCCGCCGTCCAGAGGCTGACGGACGCAGAAGCACTCGCCATAGCCCAGTGGCTGTCCGACCAACCCGTTTCTCCAACGCCCGCCAGCGCCTCTGCCAGCGCGTCCGTTTCGGCCGCAGCTGCGGCGCGACCGGCAGCATCGCGTGAAACACGTCGTCCCGATCGATCAGATGGTGCTTGAGCGCAGCCCCCGCATGGATCGGGATCATCAGCAGCAGGGCCGCGACCATGGCCCAATGCACCCATTCGGCGCCGGCCTCGATCGCCCATAGCTGGGTGTTGGAGACATCCTGCATCGGCAGCAAGGGCCAGGGGATCAAACCCGCCGCAGCCAGCTGGGCGTCTCGCGCGGTGGCGGATATCATCGCCCATCCCGACAGCGGCAGGCCGAACAGACAGATGTAAAAGACATAGTGGGTGATGTGCGCCGCCAGGCTCTCCCAGCCCGGCTTGTCCGCGTCATTGATCAAATTGGGCGCCGCCAGCCGCCAGGACAGGCGGCCGATGACCAGCAGCAGCATCAGCAGGCCGATGGCGAAATGCACGTCATAGGCCGCCGCCTTGGCCCCGCCGACCGGCAGCCGCCCCATCCACCAGCCCCAACCGAGCTGGAACAAGACCAGGCCCGCCATGGTCCAGTGAAAGACGATGGCGACCGGGGAATAGCGGCCTTCGTCGTGATGGCCCGCCGCCCATTCCAGCGCCTTTGCGATCAGCCGGTCGATCATGCCGGACGCGCCGCCTCCCCGCTGCTGAACAGGCCGCTGATCCGCCACAGGGCGACGAGGAGATAGGCCGCCGCCGCCGGAGCCCACATGATCAGGCCCGCCGCCTGCTGATCCTCCAGCGGGGTCATGCCCCAGGCCAGGGTCGTGGCGAAGTGAGGCGAATAGAGCGGCTGACCCGCAAATACGATCAACGCCCCCAGCAAGCCCATCAACAGCATGGCCGCCAGCAGGCCCGCCACCGCCGCTGCGGCGTTCGACGCGCGCACAGCCGCCCAGAACCAGACGGCGCTGCCCAGGATGGTCAGCTGCATGACCCAATAGACCAGGTCGTTCGACAGGGCCGCAGCATAGAGATCAGGCGCGTGCCAGGCCCAGAAGACGACGGCCTGGACAGCCGTCGCCAAGGCCAGTCGCGGCGCCCTCAGCCTGGGCGGCCCCAGAGCCAGCAAAGGCGCCGCAGCGAGCAGGAGCAACAGATGATGCAGAGTACGGGCTGTAAACAGGGCTGAACTCAACGCGCACAACGGCGAGATGAAGACGAGAACCAGCACCCCCGCCGCGCCCAGCAAGAAGGGCGATCCGGGGCGCCGCCTCATCGTCAGGAACTCACCGGCCGCGATGAAAAGGCCCAGCGCCGCCAGAAGCACCGGATCGCCGTTCCAGCGTCCCAGCACATCCATGGGATCGGGCGCGGGTCCGCAATAGGGCGTCCAGGGCGTCATCGTCATAGTCGGCTAACGACCCGGAACGGCGACGGTTCAATCATGCTTCGCGACCAAGACGCCTCAGCGCGATGGGGCGATCCGCCAGACCGTGTTGGACAGGTCGTCGGCGACCAGAAGAATCCTTTTCACAGGATCAAAGGCCACGCCGACGGGACGGCCACGGGCCTCGCCGTCCTTGAGGAAGCCCGTGGCGAAATCGACGGGCTGCCCCACGGGGCGGCCCCCGCTGAACGGCACCCAGGCCACCTTGTAGCCGGACGGATCCTCACGGTTCCAACTGCCGTGCATGCCGATGAAGGCGCCGTCGGCGTACGGGCCGCCGAAGCCGCCGCCGCGCGCGAAATCGAGACCGAGCGCCGCGACGTGCGAGCCCAGGGCGTAATCGGGTTTGACGGCCCTGGCGACCATGTCCGGCTTCTGCGGCCTCACACGCGGATCGACATTCTGGCCCCAATAGCTGTAGGGCCAGCCATAGAAGGCGCCGTCGCGCACCTGGGTCAGATAGTCGGGCACCAGTTGCGGGCCCAGTTCGTCACGCTCATTGACCACCGACCACAGGAGACCGGTGGTCGGCTCGATCGCCAGGGCGGTCGGGTTGCGAATACCGGTGGCGATCGTGCGACGCGCGCCGGTCGCGCGGTCGATTTCCCAGACCACGGCCCTCTCCTCCTCCACCGCCAGTCCCCGTTCGCCGATATTGGAGTTGGAGCCGATGCCGACATAGAGCCTGGTCCCGTCCGCGCTGACAGTCAGGGACTTGGTCCAGTGGTGGTTTATGCGGGAGGGCAGTGCTGTGACCCGCTCCCCCCGCGTCGCGATACCGGTCTGCCCCGGCTGGAAGGCGAAACGGGTCAGCGCACCTTGTTCGGCGACGTAAAGGTAGCCCTCCACATAGGCCAAACCATATGGCGCATCCAGATTATCGACCAGCACGGCGCGCAGTTCGGGGACGCCGTCGTTATCGGCGTCGCGCAGCAGGGTGATGCGGTCGCCCCCTTTGATCTTGGTGTTGCCCTGCTTCTTGATGAAACCGGCGATCACGTCCTTGGGACGCAGGCGCGGGGCATGACCGCCCCGCCCTTCGGCGATCAGCACATCGCCGTTGGGCAGGACCAGCATCTGCCGTGGAATCTTCAGGTCGGTCGCGAAGGCGCTGACGGTAAAGCCCTGGGGCACGGTGGGCGCCTCGCCGTTCCAGCCGGCGGGCGGACTGATCTTCATGGCCGGAACCAGGGTCTCGTCTATGCTTGGCAGGTCGGGAGCGCCGCCCGTCTGGTTCAGCTTGGGATCGCTGGCGTTTCCGCAGGCGGCCACGGTCAACGCCATCGCAAGGGTCGCGGCGCTGGCGGCAAGCAGGTTCTTGTCCATCAGATTGTCTCCCGCGTGGAATAGGCGATCCAGCCGGCCACGAAGACCAGCAAGGTGCATAGGAGGGACAGGATCAGGCCGAAAGCGCCGACCGAACTCCAGGCGTCCTGACTGTGCTTGAAGGCGTTCACCAGCCCCAGCACCCAGGCCAGGGCGAGCGCAACCAGATGAATCACGCCGAGGCGCGACCGACCCCGCCGCGCGCCGATGACATAATCGATGATGGAGAAGACGCCTGCGATACCGCCGAACACCAGCGCCCCGGTGATGAGCCAGGCCGAGAAGTTCGTCCACTGAATCTCCGCCGTCTTCAGATAGGCGATGTCGGTGAACAGGGCGAAGGTGAAGAGGCTGATCGGAAACGCCAGCAATATGCGGTGCAGGGGTCGAACCACCCCGCCGGATCGGTCATAGATGGTCATGTCGCCCTCTCCCTAAAGCCTGGCTTTGGCTAACTGCTTGGCCGCGAGAAGGTTCAACGGCATAGCCGAATGGTTACAGGCCATCTCATTCAACCGGCGGCCTGTTGTGCTCATGGCTCGAGCCTTACGGCTTCTGCGGCATATTCATGGGCCTGGCCCTTCCGCCGACGTTTCTGACGCGGAACCCTCGGCTTGGCGGCTCCGTTTCCCTGACCTTGTTCAGGAACCCCGCTGCATGTCTGCCACCGTCGCCGAGCCCGCATTTGAACCTCCGCCCGAGGCCATGGCCTTCTACGAGGAGAGCCTTCGGCTTCTGAAGGAATCCGGCGTGCCCTTCCTGCTCTCCGGCACCTATGCGGTGACGGCCTACACCGGCATCCGCCGTCCCACCAAGGACCTGGACGTCTTCTGCAAGCCCGGGGATTACCCTCGCATTCTCGCCTACTTCCAGGCCCGCGGTTACCGGACGGATGTCGAGGACGAGCGCTGGATCGCCAAGGTCTGGAAGGACGACAAGCATTTCTTCGACGTCATCTTCGCCATGTCGAACGGCACCATCGCGGTGTCGGACAGCTGGTTTGGCGAGGACCGGATCACGGTCTACGGCCATGAGGTCATGATCACGTCGCCGACAGCCCTGATCCTGTCCAAGGTCTTCATCCAGGATCGGTATCGCTACGACGGGGCGGACGTGAACCACGTCATCCTCAAGCAGTCCGACGCCATAGACTGGAAGTCCATGCTGGATCAGATGGACCTCTATTGGGAGGTCCTCATGGCTCACCTCCTGAACTTCCGCTTCGCCTATCCCACAGAGCGCGGCCGTGTGCCGGCATGGCTGATGACCGAGCTCCTGGAACGGCTTCAGGCCCAGGTCGATCTGCCGGCGCCGCGCGTCAGGGTCTGCCGCGGCCGTCTGTTCAGCCCTCGCGACTATATCGCCGACATCAGCGAATGGGGCTTCGGCGATGTTGTCGGCAAGGGCCTGGAGGAACGCCATGACCCCGTCGCCTGAAATCCAGACGCCTCAACCTGGCATGGAGGCTGGACCAGGAAGGAAGCTGCGTATCGCCGCCGTTGGGGACCTGCACGTGGGCGAGACTTCGCACCGAGTCTATCGCGACCTTTTCGACCGCGTGCACGAAGACGCCGACGTCCTCTGTCTTTGCGGCGATCTGGTCAACTTCGGCAAGACTGGCGAGGTCGACAACCTGCTGGAAGACCTGCGGGCCTGCCGCATCCCCATGGTCGGGGTGCTGGGCAATCATGAGCATGAATGCGGCCAGCCCGACGAGGTCGCCCGACTGATGTCCGAGGCGGGCGTCCGAATGCTGACCGGAGAGTCCTATGAGATCGGGGGCGTCGGTTTCGCCGGCGGCAAGGGCTTTGTCGGTGGCTTCGGTCGTTACATGCTCAGTTCGTTCGGAGAGGCTTCGATCAAGCAATTCGTCCAGGAGGCGGTCGAGGACGCCAACCTGATCGAGAATTCCATCCGCACCCTTCGCACTGAACGCAGCGTGGTGCTGCTGCACTACGCGCCTATTGTAGACACGGTGATCGGCGAGCCGGCGGAGATTCACCCCTTCCTCGGCTCCTCTCGCCTGGGGGAGGTCGTGGATCGCTACGAGAACGTCAAACTTGTGGTCCACGGGCATGCTCATCGCGGCGCGCCTGAAGGCCGCACGGCACGAGGCGTCCCCGTCTACAATGTCGCCCTGCCTGTTCTGCGAACCTTGGGTGAACGCCCATACCGCGTATTCGAGGTTTGACAGTTAGGTCTTGGGCGGGGGCGGCCTCCCACTCAGCAGCTATGTTCTCGCTCGCTTCATGACCTGCCTTTGCCCCTTCGCACTGCGTCAAGGCGGACGTTAGGGGCCGCGCAAGCCACCCTCAAATCGGCATTTCAGGTTGTTTCAACCGCGTCCGATTTCCGCGCCCGTGCGCTTTGATCCATCGATCTACGCATGGCCGATCCTAACCTAGGTCAATGCGTTACGGCCAGGCTGCGGTCATGTGTTTGACAAAGCTCCAGACGCATAAGCAATAGGCGTCCGCGTGCGTACCCTCGCCCAAGCCAAGGAACCTGTCCTGCCCCATCTCTCTGGACCGGCCGCCGCGATTAGCGCGCGCTTCAGGCTAAAGGCGGCCACCTCCGTCGCTCATGAGCGCCTGGACGCCCTTATGTCTGGCTATGATCTGACTCGTCACGCCGACTACGCCGCCTTTCTCCAGGCCCAGACGAGCGCCTTCATGGGCGTCGAGGGCGCTCTGGATGGCGCCGAAGCGGGAGCTTATCTGCCGGACTGGCCCGAAAGACGTCGCACAGCGGCGCTGCGATCCGATCTGAGCCTGATGGGTCTGGCCTTGCCCGAACCCGCCTCGGTCACGCCTTTTCGTGGAGAGGCGGAGGTATTGGGCGCCATCTATGTCCTTGAAGGCTCTCGGCTTGGCGCCGCCGTTCTGATCCGCTCGGTTCCTGACGATTTCCCGAGATCTTTCCTCTCGTGCGGGAACCCGGCCGCCTGGCGCGCATTAGCCTCTGTTCTTGATGAACGGCTAAGTTCGCCAGACCGCTTCGAGAGGGCCGCAAGCGCCGCCTGTTCAGTGTTCGCGGTGTTCGAAAACGCCGCACGCGCCTACCCCGGAGCCGACCGATAGTGACGACCCCCGCCGCCTCGGTCGATCTGACCAATTGCGATCGTGAACCTATTCACATCCCTGGAGCCATCCAGCCGATCGGTTTTCTGCTCGCTCTGACCGCCGACTGGCAGGTGGCGCGCGCCTCCGCAAACATCGAGGAGTTCCTCCATCAGTCGCCGGAGGACGTCATCGGCGCCCTGGTCCAGGACCTGTTCACCCCTACGGCGGTTCACGATCTGCGCAACCGCGTCGCCATGCTGGGCGGACGTGACGCCGTCGAACGTCTGTTCAGCTGCGTGCTGGTAAACGGCGGTCCGGCTTTCGACGTCGCCGTTCATGTCTCCGCCGGAGAGATCGTCATTGAAGCCGAGCCGGCGTCCGGCGAACACGGCGACGCCAGCGGCGCTGTCCGATCCATGATGTCGCGACTGGATCAGGCGCCGGATTTTCCCGCATTCTACAGAGAAGGCGCCCGCCAGGTTCGCGCCCTGCTCGGCTATGACCGAGTCATGGTCTATCGGTTCGCCGAGGACGGGTCCGGCGAGGTCGTGGCCGAGGCGGCGCGCTCGGGCATCGGCCGGTTCATGGGGCTTCGCTATCCGGCGACCGACATCCCAGCCCAGGCGCGGGAACTTTACCGACGCAATCTCCTGAGACTGATCACGGACGTCAACGCCGTGCCGGTGCCCGTCATTCCTTCGCGCAACGAGGCCGGCCACCCCCTGGATCTTTCCCTTTCGACGCTGCGATCGGTTTCACCGATCCACATCGAGTATCTCAAGAACATGGGCGTCGGCGCCTCGCTGTCGATTTCCATCATCGTCGACGGCAAGCTCTGGGGTCTGTTCGCCTGCCATCACTACGCCGCGCGACGCCCCACCTTTGAGCGGCGGTCGGTCAGCGAGCTGTTCGCCCAGATGTTCTCCATGCGCCTGGAAAGTCGCGAGCGTAAGGAGACCGTCGAGTACGAACGTCGCGCTCGGGATATTTCCGATCAGCTGTTGGGGGCCGTGGCGTCGGACGAAACCCTGCTCAAGGACCCTGACTGGCTCGCAGACATCCTCACCCACGCCATACCGGCCGACGGTGTCGGCGTATGGCTTGGCGGCAATCACGCCTTTTCCGGCGAGACGCCCCCTCTGGAGGATTTCCGTCGCATCGTGCGCGCACTGAACGGCACGGCCGCCGGTCGCGTGTTCGCGACCGATCACATCGGCTCGCTGGTCCCTGAAGCGGCCGCCTTCGCCTCGGGCGCGGCCGGTCTTCTGGCCATTCCGATCTCTCGCTCTCCGCGCGATTACGTCATCCTGTTTCGTCGAGAACTGGTTCATTCCGTGCGCTGGGGCGGCGACCCGCACAAGCCGGTGAGTTTTGGTCCGAACGGCCCTCGCCTGACGCCGCGCGAGAGCTTTGCGGAATGGAAAGAGCTGGTCGAGGGACGCTCCCAACCGTTCACGGCGTCAGAAATCCGGGTAGCGGAGACCCTGCGGGCGACCCTGATAGAGGTCGTCCTGCGTCTCGCCGATGAAGCCTCCGCCGAGCGCCAGCAATCGAGCGCGCGTCAGGAGCTTCTGATTGCGGAGCTCAATCACCGGGTGCGCAACATCCTGGGTCTGATACGGGGCCTGATCCGCCAGTCGGAACCCACCAGCGCCAGCATCGCCGACTTCGTCAAGGTCGTGGACGGGCGCATCCACGCCCTGGCGCGCGCCCACAACCAGATCACCGACGACCACTGGGGACCCGCGCCCCTGCAGGCCCTGATCGACGCGGAAGCGGCCGCCTTCGTCGATGAGCGGGGACGCATCACGCTTCAGGGCGAGCCCGTTCTCCTGAATCCCAACGCCTACTCCACCATGGCGCTGGTGCTGCATGAGCTGGTCACAAACTCCAACAAATACGGGAGTCTTTCGACCCAGGACGGGCGGGTGGTGATCGGCTGGAGCCGCAATGCGGCCGGTGACCTGGTCATGGAGTGGCGTGAGATCGGCGGACCGCCGGTGACCCCGCCGACGCGGCAGGGCTTCGGCACCACCATCATCAGCCGCTCGGTCCCCTATGATCTCGGCGGATCGGCCGACGTCGCCTATGAGCCCGGCGGCGTGCACGCCGTCTTCCGCATCCCGGCGCGACATCTGTCGGAACCGCGGCCCACGGACGGCGGCAAGACGATCAGATACCCGCGGCCCGCCCCAGGCCACCCCCAGGCCCTGCCGGACGCGGTGCTGGCCAACCACGACATTCTGCTGGTCGAGGACAGCCTCATCATCGCGCTGGACGCCGAGGACATCGCCCATAGGCTGGGAGCGGCTTCCGTGACCACTGCCGCCACGGTGGAAGGGGCGCTCGAATTCATCGAGACGGCCCGTCCCACGGTCGCCATGCTGGATATCAATCTCGGAGATCGTCACAGCTATCCGATCGCGGACAGGCTGGCGGAAGTCGGCGTTCCGTTCATCTTCGCGACCGGCTACGGCGAACAGGCCAACCCGCCGATCGAACACAGGGGGCGTCCGATCGTTCAAAAGCCCTACACGCTGGAGAATGTGGCCAGAGCCTTCGACAGCCTCATCGGCGAAACGACTTAAAAAAGCGGCCGATCGCATGGCGATCAGGGGGATTTGTGATTCAGACGGCCGCAGACAGGAACTTCCTGAACGGTCCGGGCGAAATGGCCCGGCTCATCAGAGACCACGACTGGTCAAGGACGCCGCTCGGTCCCCGGTCAGCCTGGCCGCAAGGTCTGACGACAGTCGTCGGCATGATGATCGCCGCGCCAAATCCTATGGTTCTGCTCTGGGGGCCGTCCGGCGTTTTGCTCTACAATGACGGGTATGCGCGTTTCGCCGGCGCCCGCCACCCCGAACTGCTCGGCATGGGGGCGCGTGAGGGCTGGCCTGAAATCGCCGATTTCAACGACGCCAATATTCGTCGCGGGCTCGCCGGACAGTCCTGGTCGCTTGAACAACAGGAACTGGTGCTGGATCGAGGCTACGGCCCTGAATCGGCCTGGCTTGATCTTCACTACGCCCCGGTTCCCGACGAATCCGGCCAGCCCGCCGGCGTCATGGTTTTCGTCTCCGAAATCACCGAGCAAATCCGCCTCGCCGCTCACAAGGCCGAGGCGGTCGAACGGCTCGAGATGGCGCTGTCGGCCGGTCGCGGCGTCGGCGCCTGGGACTGGGACGTCGCCACGGATATCGTGCGCGCCGATGAACGCTTCGCCCGGCTCTACGGCGTAGATCCTGTTGTCGCCCGCGAGGGCGCGCCGCTTGAGGTCTTCTTCAGCGCCATCCATCCTCAGGACCTCCCGGAGGTCCGGGCGACGATCGAGCGCGCCGTTGAGATGCGCTCCGCTTTCAGCGCGGAATACCGTCTGGTCCAGCCGGACGGAGGAACGGTGTGGGTCGTCGCCGAGGGCCGGTGCGTGCTGGACGCCGAGGGGCGACTCCGCCGTCTTCCCGGCGTCAGCTTCGACATCAGCGAGCGCAAGCAGGTCGAAATCCGGCAAGCCGCCCTGCTCCGCCTGCATGACGAGCTCACAGCCCTGGACGACCCCGGACTGATCTCGGCCGCCGCCGCGCGCATCGTCGGCGAAACCCTGGACCTGGCGGCGGCCTACGTCTCGCTCGACAAGGGCGGCAAGGCGCCGAAGCAGGCCTGGTCGCCGCGAGACCATCCCGAGATTTTCAAGATCCTGGCCGAGGGGCGCGCCGTCGCTGTGGCCGACGTCGCCCAGGACGCCCTCATGCGCGGAAAGGCCGCCGGCCTGACGGCGACGGGCATACGCGCCTTCGCCGCCGTGCCCCTGCTGGAGCGCGACCAGTTGGTCGCCATGCTGTTCGTCACGGACGCCGGTTCCCGCGCATGGAGCCAGATCGACCTGGATTTCCTTCAGGATGTGGCGGCGCGAACCCGCAACGTCGTGGAACGGCTTCGCGCCGAGGCCGAGCGCTCCGAAAGCCAGCAACGCTACCAGACCCTGTTCGACACGATGGACGAGGGCTTCTGCGTTATCGAATTCATCGACGGGCCTGACGGGCCGCTCAGCGACTATGTCCATGTCGAAGCCAACGCCGCCTATGCCGAACATGCCGGGATTGACGACGTGGTCGGCCGCCGGGTTCGCGACATGGTTCCGGCCGAGGCCGGCAGCTGGGTTCCGCTTTATCGGGACGTCCTCGAAACAGGCCGGCCGATCCGCTTTGAAAAGGAACTGGAAGCCACAGGCCGGTGGCTGGAGCTGGCCGCCTTCAAGGTCGGACCAACCGGAGGTCGGCAGGTGGCCGTTCTCTTCCAGGACCTGACGGCGAGGAAACGGGCCGAACGCGCTCTGGCGGATCTCAACGCCTCGCTTGAAGCCCGTGTCGAGGAGCGGACCGCAGAACTGCAGTCCGCTCATGCCGCCTTGCGTCAGAGCCAGAAGATGGAGGCGGTCGGCCAACTGACCGGCGGCATAGCCCACGACTTCAACAATCTCCTCGCAGGGATTTCCGGCAGCCTGGAGTTGATCTCCAAACGGATGGCGCAGGGTCGCGGCGCCGAAATCGGGCGCTATGTTGAAGCGGCGCAGGGCGCTGCGCAGCGGGCAGCCACCCTCACCCAGCGCCTTCTGGCCTTTTCTCGTCGCCAGACCCTTGACCCTCGCCCTACGGATGCCAACCGCCTGATCGGCGGTATGGAGGATCTGATCCGCCGTACGGTCGGCCCTGATATCGACCTTGAAGTCGTCGGCGCCGGCGGACTGTGGCTGAGTGAAATTGATCCATCGCAGCTTGAGAACGCCTTGCTCAATCTGTGCATCAATGCTCGCGACGCCATGGCGCCAGGAGGCGGCCGTCTGACGATAGAAACCGCGAACAAGTGGCTCGACGATCGCCACGCCCGCGAGCGCGACCTGCCTCCTGGTCAATATATTTCCATCTGCGTCACCGATACCGGCTCAGGAATGTCCGCCGAGATCATCGAGAGGATCTTCGAACCCTTTTTCACCACCAAGCCGATCGGACAGGGCACCGGGCTGGGTCTATCCATGATCCACGGCTTCGTCAGGCAGTCCGGCGGTCAGATCCGAGTCTATTCCGAACCCGGAATGGGCACCACCATGTGCCTCTACCTGCCGCGCTATCACGGCGTCCCCGCCGAAGCGGAACTGGCGGTTGCGAGCGCGCATCCAGCTTCAGGTCATGGTGAAACCATTCTGGTCATCGACGACGAGGCCTCTGTGCGCAATCTTGTCGCAGAAGTACTGCGTGAGCATGGCTACGCCACGCTGGAAGCTGGTGACGGGCCTTCAGGCTTGCGCATTCTGGAAGGCGAGCACCGTATCGACCTCCTCATCACTGATGTCGGTCTGCCTGGGGGGCTGAACGGGCGCCAGGTGGCCGACGCCGCCCGCATGAGGCGTCCGGACCTCAAGGTCCTCTTCATCACGGGCTATGCGGAGAACGCCGCCGTGGGCAATGGACTGCTGGAACCGGGCATGGAGGTCATGACCAAGCCGTTCGCGATGACGGACCTGGCGTCGAAGGTCACGACCATGATCGAGACGTGACCGCATCAAAGCACCGCGCCCTCTCCCTGACCCCGTTCCCTGACTCAGACGCATCCCTGAACGCCGACGGCGATGCCGAGGGCGGTGGAGACGCCGCAGCCGCCGTTCATCTGTTGCGGGAAGGCGCGGGCGCCCCGCCTCTTCCCTTAAGAGCCTCGGCCTCCTGCCTGTAACGCTCCGCGATCCGCCCGAACTTCTCGCGGTCGGCCTTGAAGGGCGACAGCCTCGCCATCTGTTCCGCATTGAGCTGGAGGCGGCGAAGTTCGGTCAGGCGGGACGCATGGTTCATCAACAAACTCGGAAACTGCAATCTTGCATCCGCGCTGGAGCAGGTCCGCGGCGGGCGCTGGATACGGTCCGAATGAGACCTTGGATGAGCGCAATGTTCCACGACACCATGAAAACAATATCGTGTACCGATAGGTCGGAACGGCATCAGGTCCGGCAATCGGAAGCAAGGGGACATCCGCCGCGTCATGGGTGTTGACGTCAGACATGTGCGCTCGATGCCGGTCTGCCGGGGGAACAAGGTTTTCATGGGAGGGGCCCGTTTCGGGGCGATCATCACCAGGCTCTTCCGCTCAATAGCGATGGCACGGATCAAGCGCCTGCGGCCTGCCGCGTACATCGCGCCCCTTGACCCCGTTACAGGTCGCGCGCCACGACAGATCGCAGGAGCCTGAATATGCAGAATCGCTACGGAAAACTCGCCTCCTGGGTCTACGACCTGGACAAGCCGGTGGGGCATTCGTTCGGAGATCAGGCTTTCTATCGGGCGCGGCTGCTGGAGTGCGACAGCGGACCCGTGCTGGAGCCCGCGGTCGGCAACGGACGCCTCTTCATTCCCCTGATCGAGAAGCACAGCTCCGTCCAAGGTCCGGCCGCCTAGCTAGGAACGATCGTCTCCGTCCTGAGGGAATGGACGGCAGGGGCGGGCTCTAACCCCGGCTTGGCTTGCACGCTCCACCGGCCTCTGCGGAGGGTTTCAGATTGGCGAGATGGCTGGCCCAGGTCTGAAGTGCAGCCCGCTTCTCCGCCATGTAACTGTAACGATCATAGACCGCCGTGACGGCGGCGCCGTCCCGCACGGTGTGCCCCAGAAGATGACCGACGATGAAACGCCCTACCCCATACCTGCCGGTAAGGGTCGTGGCGCCTGACCGGCGCACGTCGTGTGGCGAACCAGCGGGCAGGTTGCGACGCTTGCAGGTGCGGACGACCGCCCTGGTCAAAGCGCGGGGATCTACAGGACCAGTCCTGTTGCGCGGCGCCGGGAAGACCCAAGCGCTCTTCGGATACAGAGAACGCGCTCGCTGCAACACGGCCAGGGCTTCGTCTGGAAGGGGAACGACATGCACATGTCGAGCCTTGGTGCGATGCGAAGGGATGGTCCAGACGGCGCTGGCCATATCGATCTCGCTCCAAAGCGCCTCGGCGACTTCAGACCGGCGCGTCAGAGTCGTCATAAGGAACTGGATCGCCAGGCCCGTGGGCGCATCGAGACGCGCATGCGTGCCGGCCGTCTTCTCGCCGGGCGCGCGGGGCGATGACGCTAGCGAGGCCTCGTTCCACAGAACCCGCAGCGCCTCATCATCGAACATCCGCTCGCGGGGCGTGAGCGCAAGGGGCCTGGTCAGTCCGTAGGCCGGATTGGCTTCAAGGCGATCCTCGTAGACCGCAAAGCCCAGCACGCTCATCAGGACGCCACCGACCGAGGCGAGACTGGCCGGGGCCAGCCCGCTTTCCGCCGCGAGGTCCCGCATGAAGATGCGGATATCCGTCCTCCTGACGGCGGCGAATTTCATGTCGCCGAGAACCGGCCTTATGTAGCGGCGGAAAAGCGAACGTTCGGACTCGAGGGTCCTCGCCTGCTTGGGACGTCGCCGCCCGCCGTGCAGTCCCTTGCTGGCCGCCCTCCAATAGGCCTCAGCAAGATCCTCGAGCGTCTCTCCCGTCCTGGCTTCCTCGCGACGCGTACTGCGGTCAGCGGCCGGATCTGTCCCGCCTGCTACAGCAACCCGGGCTGCAGCGGCCAGACGACGAGCTTCCGCAAGGGTGATATCCGGATAGGCGCCCAGCACATGACGACGCCGTTTGCCGTTCTCGGCAGTGTACCGAAGTTCAAAACTCTTTGCCCCCGTAGGCCATACGCGGACGTACAGGCCGCGGCTGTCCGCGACGGCCATTTCATACCGTGCATCGCGCGACTTCAGGGCGGCGATCTGACGATCTGTACGCACGGGATCCTGAGGCATTTGTCCCTCAAATCACTTCTGACCTCCTTATAATACACCAAGGGGGGCGTTAGGGGGGCGCCCAATACGAAACTGCCTGAAAACACCTGAAACGTTTCATCATCAATAAGTGTTTAAAAAACAGCATATTGCTTCAGAAACTGAAACCAACTGAAAAGGCCTGAAACCGCTAGAATAGGATTCACACCGAGGGGGTCACAGGTTCAATCCCTGTCGCGTCCACCATCTTCTCTCATCCCGAGCATGAACACAGGGCCTTCCGCATCAGGGGCGCCCTATCGAGCCGGCTGCTTTCGCTGTAGCGTGCTTGCGGCGAAGAGGAGCGATCGATGCGTCGAGGGGTTCTCCGGGCTGACCTGATCGGCTGCATCCTCGTTCCGGGAGCGGCGCTTCCAGCGCTCGCCCGGGTGCCCGGGCCTCTCATTCTGCACAAGAGCACCGACCTGCTCGATCAAGCGGGTCGCCCATTACTCTGCTCGCACCGCCGACAGACCGCCGCAGACTTTTGTCCGGCGCGGGCGCCCTGGCCGGCGCGACCCTGATCGGAGGACCCTCCGCCATGGCCCAGTCACGCGCCTCATCCGCCATGATCTTCACCGGCGGTCCGATCCTGACCATCGACGACGCCATGCCGACGGCCGAGGCCGTGGCGGTCCGCAACGGCGTCATCGTCGCCGTCGGCTCGCTGGATGCGGCGCGGGCGGCGGCGGGCCGAGGCGCCCAGGTGGTCAATCTGGACGGGCGCACCCTGCTGCCGGGCTTCTTTGACCCGCACGGCCACGTCTCCATGGTGGGGTTGCAGGCGCGCTACGCCAACCTGCTGCCCGCGCCCGACGGTCAGGGCGACGACATCCCGGCTCTGCAACGCATCACCCGCGACTGGATGAACGCCCACGAACAGCTGGTCCGCGACACCCAGCTGGTCATCGGATTCGGCTATGACGACTCCCAGTTGAAGGAGCGCCGCCATCCGACGCGAAGCGAGCTGGACGCCATCTCCGACATCGTGCCCATCCTCTTCCTGCATCAGTCCGGTCACCTGGGCGCCGCCAACAGCGCGGCCCTGAAGGCGGCGGGGGTCAGCGCCTCGACGCCCAACCCCGACGGCGGCGCCTTCCGTCGCGAAGACGGCGCGCAGGAACCCAACGGCGTCATGGAGGAGACCGCCCTCTTCACCGTCATGGGCGCCCTGTTCACGCGCCTCGATGTTCAGGCCAATATGGAGATGATCCGCGAGGGCGCGCGCTTCTATTCCAGCTTCGGCTACACCACGGCCCAGGACGGGCGCTCCTCGACCGGCTCTTGCCAGTTGATGGCCCAGATGGCCGAGCGCGGCGAGCTGCCGATCGACATCCTGTCCTTCCCCGACATCCTGACCTCGACCGACGTCATGGCGACGCCGCTTTATCGCAAGACCTATGTCGGCAGGTTCCGCATCGGCGGGGTCAAGCTGACGCTGGACGGCTCTCCTCAGGGCAAGACCGCCTGGCTGTCCCAGCCCTACTACATCCCGCCCGAGGGGAAGCCTGCCTCCTATCGCGGCTATCCGGCGGTGACCGAGCAACAGGCCCTGGACGCCGTCGAACTGGCCTTCAGGAACGACTGGCAGATCGAGGTCCACGCCAACGGCGACGCCGCCATCGACCTGCTGATCGGGGCGGTCAGCGACGCCACCCGGCGGCACGGAGCCAAGGACCGTCGCCCGGTCCTGATCCACGGCCAGACCGTCCGCATGGACCAGCTGGACCAGCTGAAGACCCTGGGCATCGTGCCGTCCCTCTTCCCCATGCACACCTTCTACTGGGGCGACTTCCACCGGGACTCGGTGCTGGGACCGCGCCGGGCCGAGTTCATCTCGCCCTGCGCCTCGGTCGTGCGCCGCGGCATGCGCTTCACCAGCCACCACGATGCGCCCGTGGCCAATCCCGACTCCATGAGCGTCCTGTCGGCCACGGTCACGCGTCGCACCCGCTCAGGCGACATCCTCGGCCCCGACGAATGCGTGCCGGTCGACATCGCCCTCAAGGCCATGACGCTGTGGGCGGCCTGGCAGCACTATGAGGACGACAGGAAGGGCTCGCTGACTGTCGGCAAGCTGGCCGACATGACCCTGCTGGATGCTGACCCCATGACCGTCGACCCCGGCAAGCTGGCTGAGATCAAGGTGCAGGCCACCTACAAGGAGGGCCGCGAGGTCTGGCGCCGCTAGAGGGGCCTGAGGACTGCGCCATATACCCCATTTTATTCGCGGTTGACTTCGTGAATTTTGGCATAAAAATAAGAAAAATCATATAATTAACTAAATCTGAACCTTGCCGGCAAAGCGACGTTAAGAATTCATTAACGACGCGTGCTGGGTGGGTTCTCATGGATCTGGGTCTTTCTGCGAGCCAAGGTGTCAGTGTCCGTCCGCTAGGGCCGATCCCGCCCCTGCGCGCGCCCTCGATCAGCGACGGACAGTGGGTTCGACTGCTGGACATCATGGTCGCGGCGGCTGCGCTGGTGCTGCTGGCCCCCCTGTTGCTGGTCGTTGCGGCCGTCATCTATCTGAGCGACGGCGGCGCGCCGATCTTTCGCCACGCGCGGGTCGGCAAGGACGGGCAGATCTTCGGCTGCCTGAAGTTCCGATCCATGATCTGCAACGCCGACGCCGTGCTGACGGACTTGCTGAAGACCAACCCCAATGCTCGGGAGTCCTGGGAACGCGACCACAAGCTGCACCGCGACCCGCGCGTGACCCGGCTGGGCAAGTTCCTGCGCAAGTCCAGCCTCGATGAACTGCCGCAGCTTCTGAACGTGCTGCAGGGCGACATGAGCATCGTCGGCCCGCGCCCGATCGTGGTCGGCGAGATCGAGCGTTACGGCGGCTACTTCCAGTACTACTGCGCCGTACGGCCCGGCATCACGGGCCTGTGGCAGGTCAGCGGGCGCAACGACATGACCTATCGCCGGCGGGTGGCCTGCGATGTCCTCTATGCGCGCAACAAGTCGCTGCGGACGGACCTGAAAATCATCGTGGCGACCCTGCCCGCCGTTACCTCGGGTCGCGGCTCCTACTGAGGCGCTTCGCCGACGACGACGATGGAATGACCGAACGGCAGGCTGCGCCCCTGCCCCTTGAGGATCGCCGCCTCGACGCCGAACAGGCCCAGCAGCATCCGATTCAGGGCCGGTTTCTCCTTCGCCGTATCGCGCATGGTTAGGCCTTCATAGAGATGACGCTCAGGCTGGTCGCCCTGCTGCACGTCATGGGCGTCATGATGAGGACGCGGCGGGCGCAGCAGGCGGCGCACGGTTTCATGCGCCCCGCCGATGGCGTTGACATAGGTGGCGCGGCGCACTGTGAAACCCGCCTGATCCATCAAATCGATGACCTCCTGACGGACGTAGCGCTTGTAGTCATGGTCCTGAGCGGCCGGGTCCTGCCGCATGCCCTGACGGGAGTTGGTGCGCAGGATCAGCAGCCCGCCCGGTTTCAACACCCGCCTGATTTCCTTGAGCGCGGTCAGGTCGCCGCCGTCGGTCGGAAGGTGCTGGATCACGTCGTTGCAGATCACCAGATCGAACCGGTCATCGGGCAGAGGCATGTCCATGACCGACCCCAACTGCACAGACCAGTCGGGATCGCGACCGGCGCAGGTCCGCACCGCATCGGGCGACACATCCACGCCCGACAGCGAGACTGCGCCCAGTTCGGCCTGCGCCCAGGCCATCATCCCGCCAGAGCCGCAGCCCGCATCCAGGACCGCAGGAAAACTCGGCGCCCGCACCGAGGCCAGCAGGGTCTTGGCCACCCTCTGCGCCCCCAGATGCCACCAGTGCGTATGCTCCAGCGCCCCGATCCGGTCGTAGTAGCCGGGGGTGTAGATCTCGTCCTGGGTCGGGGTCATGTCCATTCGAATTGCCAAGAACCTTGACCGCTGTTTGGTTCCAATTCGCCCTAGTCGCGCGCGCCGAACGCCGCCTTCAGATAGCCCGCCGCCTCACCGGCGCTCCAGGCCGTCACGAAGACCAGCAGCCATGGCAGGGCCTGAAAGAAGCGCACCGCGAGCCGTCGGCGACGCAGCGCCCGGCTCATGATCCGCCCGATCAGCAGCGGCGGCAGCAGGGGCGTCGCCAGCAGATAGACGGCGGCGTTGGCGCGCGACCCCGCCCGCCCCCGCGTCTCGGCGAAGGTCCGTCCGTGGGTGAAGCGCTGACGCGAGAACGCGCCCACGCCGTCATGGCCGCGATAGAGGCTGAGCAGGCGCGCATCCAGGCCCAGCCCCCGGTCGTCGGCCCGGAACCGGGCATGGAACGACGGCTCCCAGAAGCCTCGCGCCAGCAGGTCGGGATGCTTCATCACTTCGCGCCGATCATAGACGGCGTTGTCGGCGGCGATCTCCTCGACCGGTCCTGAAGGCAGCGGCGGCGCGAACTTCCAGTAGCGCAGGAAATAGACGGCCCAGCGCACGGGGTTGGCCTCGGCGTCATTCTCGATCGGCCCGCCGACGCCGGCCCATTGATCCAGGTCGGCGGCCAGAAGCCCGGCGATCCAGTTCTCAGGCGGCACGAACTGGGCCGTGGTCAAGGCCACGCGGTCGGAGCGAGCGGCGACGAGGCCGTCGCGCCACAGATGGGGAACAAGCGCGGCCGCCTCCGCCTCGATGACGCGGTATCGCGCGCCGGGCGACGTCAGGGCCTCGGAGGCTGGACCCGCGGTGCAGAACAGGATCTCGACCGCGCGAGAGTCGGCGCCGGACAGACGGTCCAGGATCGCGGACAGATTGGCCTGCCCGCCCTTGACGGCGATCACGACGGTCAGCGCAGGAGCCGTCATCGCGTCCATCGAACCTCCCATGAAGCGCGACGCTACACCCCGCGCTTCCCAAGTAAAACGTTCCCGTATAGCTGTGTTCCGTCGACCGCATCGCGCCGGACTTCAGGCGGGATGCCCGGACGTAGCGAGGTGGCCCATGACTGAGGCTGGCGAAGCGACGAGGCGAGACACGGTCTGGGAGCGCCTGCTGGCGGGCTCGCCGCAGGACCGCCTGTTGTCCGTGCTGTCCTGGATCATCGTGGCCGTCGGCGCCCTGGCCCAGATCTACAATGTCCTCGGCGCCCGGTCGCTGCGCCAGGACGAGGCCTTCATCGCGCTCAACATCCGCTACCTGTCGCCCCAGGAACTGCTGGGACCGCTGGACTATGGCCAGGTCGCGCCGGTGGGTTGGCTGCTGGGCGAGAAGCTTCTGGACGGACTGACGGGGCGCTACGAATACGACCTGCGCCTGCTGTCGCTGTTGGCCGGGATCGCCGCGCTCGTGGCCTTCCGCCATCTGGCGGCGCGGACCACCCGGGGCCTGGGCTTTCTCTGCGCCGTCTCGTTGTTCGTCTGTTCGGTGGTCTTCGTTCGCTTCACCGGGGACGCCAAGCCCTATGCCCTGGACGTGATGTTCGCCTGCCTGATCCTGGCGATCGGCCATCATCTGCTGACGACCGCCGCAGCGCGCTGGCGGACCTGGGGCGCCTTCCTGATCGTGGGCGCCGTCGCGCCCTTCTTCTCCTTCCCGGCGGTCTATGTCCTGTTCGGGGCCGGAGCGGCGGTCTTCCTGAAAAAGGCCGTCGCAAAGGACTGGCGCGCGGCGGCGACCACCGCGGGGATCTGCGTGGTGTGGCTGGCCGCCTTCGCCGTCGTCTATGTGGTCTTCGCCGCCCCGCAGGCCGCCGGCACCTCGGTCACGTCGGGCGTATCGCGCGCCTTCTTCGAGACCAACTACTTCGCCCCCCTGCCCCCGACCTCGCTCAAGGCCGCAGCCTGGTACGTCACCGCGCCAAAGGAGATGCTCTACTACTTCTTCGGCGGGCTGCAGTTCGCCGTGGCGGCCTTGATCCTGGCGGGCGTGATCTACGGCATTCGGCGCCAGCCCTGGCTGCTGCTCCTGTTGCTGCTGCCGGCGGCGGCGGCGGTGATCGGATCGGGGCTGAAGCTCTATCCCCTGTTCGAGCGGCTGACCCTCTTCCTGCTACCGACCACCATCCTGCTGGCGGGGATCGGCTTCTCGCAGATCGCGGTAAGGATGCGCAGCCTGGCCGCGGGGGCGGTCCTGTTCGCCGCCGCCGTCGGCCCGTCCGCCTGGGCGATGGCGGGCGAACTGAGCCGCAGCCCGCCCTTCGCCATGCAGGAAATGCAACCGGTTCTGAAGACCCTGGCCCGCGAGGCGCGACCGGGCGACGTCGTCTATGTGACGCGAACCTCGGCCCCCGCCTTCCTGACCTATCAGGCCGACGCCGGCTTGGCGGGGGTTCAGTGGGTGCGCGGGCTGACGTCGGGCCGCTGGAACTGCGTGATCGATGAACTGCCTGTCGTCGCGCCCGAGCATCGGCTGTGGATCCTGATCACCGACTATGGCCGCGAGCCCTGGAACATCCAGGGAAACGACGTCGAATGGCGCGCGCGCGGCCTCGACGCCAAGGTCGACCTGGCCGCCGAGGACACCAATGTCTGGCTCTATCGTGCGACGATGACGCCGACGGCCGTGGGCGAAGCGCCGCAAGCCCCCGACCCCAGCCTGCCCGGATGCGCCCCCGAATACGAACGCTCCGAGCGCACCACCGCCCGCGCCCAGGCGGCGCTGTCGCCCCGTTCCAAGAGCCAAGGCAACGCTTTTTGAAACTCCGAGTTATGCCCTCGGGAGACTTCGCGAGCCTCGGCCCGCGAATGGGAGGAGCGGCGCGTGTCACTGGATACCGAGACGCTTATCATCGGCGCCGGCCCGGCGGGCCTGACGGCCGGCTATCTGCTGACCAAGGCCGGCCGCGACGTGGTGATCGTCGAGCGTGACCCCGTCTATGTCGGCGGCATCAGCCGCACCGTCCGCCACGGCGACTTCCTGTTCGACATCGGCGGGCATCGCTTCTTCTCCAAGAGCCGCGAGGTCGTCGAACTGTGGGACGAGATCCTGCCCGACGACATGATCGAGCGGCCCCGGCTGTCGCGCATCTATTACGACGGCAAGTTCTACAGCTATCCGCTGCGGGCCTTCGAGGCCCTAACCAACCTCGGCGTTCTCAAGAGCAGCGCCTGCATGCTGTCCTATCTGGGCGCCCGGCTGCAGCCCATTCCCGACCCGCAGACCTTCCACCAGTGGATGCGCAACCAGTTCGGCGAGCGCCTGTTCTCGATCTTCTTCAAGACCTACACGGAAAAGGTCTGGGGCATGTCGTGCGACGAGATCTCGGCCGACTGGGCGGCGCAACGGATCAAGGGGCTGGACCTGGGCGCCGCCATCATCGACGGCGTCAATCGCTCGCTGGGCCTGAAGCAGGCCGCCGGCGGAGCCAAGACCCTGATCGAGTCGTTCCGCTACCCCGCCAAGGGGCCAGGCATGATGTGGGAGACCGCCGCCGACAAGGTCCGGGCGCAGGACGGCGAGGTCCGAATGGGCTGCAGCCTGACCGGCCTGTCGTGGAATGCGGACCGGGCGCACTGGACCGCCACCGTGACCGCCGCCGACGGCGCCCGACAGACCCTGACCGCCGCGCACGTGGTCTCCTCGGCCCCGTTGACCGAACTGTCCGCCGCCATATCCCCCCGCCCCCGCAGCGACGCACAGGCCCAGACGCTCCGCTACAGGGATTTCATCACCGTGGCCCTGATCGCGCGGGCCTCGGCCACCTTCCCCGACAACTGGGTCTATATCCACGATCCCGACCTCAAGGTGGGGCGGGTGCAGAACTTCCTGTCCTGGTCGCCGCACATGGCGCCCGAGGGCTTCGCCTGCGTCGGGCTGGAGTATTTCTGCTTCGAAGGCGACGGCCTGTGGACCGCCGACGACGCCGACCTGGTCGAACTGGCCAAGCGGGAGATCGGCCAGATCGGCCTGGTCGATCCGGCCGACGTCATCGACGGCACCGTGGTCCGCCAGCCTCGCGCCTATCCCGTCTATGACGACACCTATCAGCAGGCCGTCGACGCCGTGCGCGAGGACTATGAGCGCGAATACCCGACCCTGCACCTGGTCGGGCGCAACGGGATGCACAAGTACAACAATCAGGACCACGCCATGATGACGGCGATGCTGACGGTCCAGAACATCCTGGCCGGCAAGCGTCTCTATGACGTCTGGGGCGTCAACGAGGACGCCGAGTATTCCGAGGCCGGCGTCTCGGGCGCGCAGGAGGCCCTGAGCAGCGTGCGGCTGACGCCGCAGCGGGTCAGACGGGAGCTGGTGGGTGAGGCCAACCGCTGAGCCGCAGCCGCGCGTCGCGGCCCCCGAGGGCGCGCCCCAGGCCGTGATCGTGGGGGCCGGCCCGATGGGCCGCTGGCATATGGACGCCGCACGCCGGTCGGGCGCCCGCATCATGGCCGTGGTGGACCAGGACGAAGCGGCGGCCAAGGCCCTTGCGCGGTCGGCGCCTGGCGCGAGCGCCCTGATCGACCTGTCGCTGGTTCCCCAGGACATGCGCATCGACGCCGCCCATGTCTGCACCCCCGTCCAGAGCCACGCCGCCCTGGCGACGTCGCTGCTGAAACGCGGGGCCCACCTCTTGATTGAAAAACCGATGGCGCCGGGCGCCGACATCGCCCGCGCCCTGATCCAGACCGCCGACGCACGCGGCCTCTACATATGCCCGACGCACCAGTACGCATTTCAGCCCGGCGTCGAGCGGGCCAGGGCGCGGATCGCCGCGGCCGGGGGCGCGCGTCGGATCGATTTCACCCTCTGTTCGGCAGGAGCCTTCGGTCGGTTCGAAGGCCGGGCCGACGCGGTCGCCGCTGAAATCCTGCCCCACCCCCTGTCCATCCTGCAACGGCTGCTGCCCACAGAGGCCATCGACGCGGTCGACTGGATCGTCCATCGCGCCCAGGCGGGCGAGATCAGCATCATCGGGCAACTGGGCGCGACAACGGCCACCATCGCCATCAGCCTGAGCGCGCGCCCCACCTGTTTTCAGACCCGCATCCACACCGATCAGGGCCTGATCGAGATCGACGGCTTTCACGGTCACAGCATCGTTTTGGGCGGACGCGTCTCGCGAACGGCCAAGGTCGTCGCGCCCTTTGAGCGCGGGGCCAAGGGGCTGGCCGGCGCGACCGCCGCCCTGACGGGTCGAGTGCTGCGCCGCGACCTCGCCTATCCCGGCCTGCGAAGGCTGACGCGACGCTTCTACGACGCCCTGTCCGATCCTCGGCGGCGCCCGATCTCGCTGGACGAAACCCTGGCCTGCGCCGTGGCGGGCGATGCTGTTCTGGCCGGCATGCGGCGCGCGGGCGCGGAGGTGTGCGATGTTTGAGCGCCCCGAAGCCCCTTCGCCTGACGACCTGACCGTGGTGGTCGTTTCGCTTGTCGGCGGGGCCGCGCTTGAGGCCTGCCTGACGGCGCTGGCGCGTCAGGCCGCCCGGATCGTCGTCGTGGGTCGCGGCGCTTCGGACGCGGGCGACGACGCCAAGACCCCGGTTCCCATGGTGAGAATGAAGGCCTTGCTCGCGGCCCAGACGCCCTACGTCGCCTTCATCGAGGATACGGCCGTGCCGGGCGCGGACTGGCGTCGAGGCCTGAGCGCCGCCTTCGCCATGGACGGGACCGCCGCCGTCGCAGGGCCGATCACCATCTCGCCACGCCTGTCCCCGCGCGGCCGCGCCCTGGGCCTCAGCGAATATGCTCGCTTCTCTCCAAACGAGATGAAGCAGGACCCGGCCTCGGGCCTGCCTGGTCTGGCATTCGCCGTCGCGCGCGCAGACGTCCTGCCGCTGCTGGACGACCAGACGGGCGGGCTCATCGAAGGCGACCTGTTCCGCCGCCTGAGCGAGACGGGCAAGACGGTGCGGACCTGCGACGCCATGTCGGTCTGCTACGCCGCCGAGCATGAACAGGGCGCACGTCTGCGGACGCGGTTCCAGCATGGACGCCTGTTCGCGGGCCGCCGCTTTCCCCAAGGGCTCCTGGGTCGCCGCCTCGGCTATGCCGCCGGCTGCCTGTTGCTGCCGGCTGCGATGGTCCATCGGGCGTTGCGTGATCGTCCGCAGGGGATGAAAGTCTGGCCCGGCGTGGTCCTGTGGCTCTGCCTGTTCAGCACCGCCTGGTCCGCCGGCGAGTTCACCGGCTACCTGACCGGCAGCGTCGGCGACGCCGCCAAAAGCTGGACCTGACCGATGCGGATCGGGATCGATGCAACCTGCTGGTGGAACCGCCGGGGCTTCGGACGCTTCAGCCGGCAGTTGATCACCGCCATCCTGGCCGACCGCCGGGGACATGAGATCTATCTCTTCATCGACCGCGAGCCCGCGCCCGAGATGATCCGGCCCGACGTCCATGTGGTCCGCGTCGAAACCAGCGCCACCGTCACTTCATCCGCTGTGGCGGAAGGTCGCCGCAAGCTATCGGATATGCTACGCTTTCGTCGCGTTGTCGTGGGCCAGACGCTGGATGTTCTCTACTTCCCGGCGGTCTATTCCTGGTTCCCGACCGGGGGGAGCGCCCCGACGGTCATCACCTTCCATGACGCCATCGCCGAGCACTATTCCGACCTGGTCTTTCCCGACCGCGTCGGTCGCTTCTTCTGGAACCTGAAGACCTGGCTGGCGCGTCGAACTGCGGCGGGCTTCACCACCGTGTCCGAGGCCGCGCGCGAGGAGATCGTGCGCTTTCTGAAGATCCCGCGCGGCAAGATCGAGGTGGTGCTGGAAGCCGCCGATCCGATCTTCGCGCGCGTCTCAGACCCGGCGCGTCTGAACGAGATGCGCGCCCGGCTGGCCTTGCCACGCGACGACCGGCTGCTGCTCTATGTCGGCGGCCTGGCGCCCCACAAGAACCTGCTTCGGCTGGCTCAGGCCTATGCGAAAGCCGCCGCCGATCCTCGCCTGAACGACCTCAGCCTCGTCTTCGTCGGCGACCCCGAGGGGGACGGGTTTCACTCCAACTTTGAGGAACTGAAGGCCCTGATCGACGGCGACGCGCGGTTGGCGCGGCGCGTCCATTTCACAGGCTTCGTCTCGGACGAGGATCTGGTCAGCCTCTATAGCGCCGCCCATGTGGTCGCCATGCCCGCCCTGTCCGAAGGGTTCGGCCTGCCCGCCGCCGAGGCCATCGCCTGCGGCACCCCGGTCATCGCCACGGCTAACGGCGCCGTGGCCGAAGTGGTCGGTCCGGCAGGGGCCTTCTTCGATCCGCTGGACGTCGACGACATGGCGCGGGTCATCGTCCGAACCGCGACCGACGCGGCCCTGATGGATCAGCTGCGGCGCGCCAGCCTGATCCGCGCTGCGCAACTCAGCTGGCCGGCGGCGGCGGCGGCCACCCTCGACGTTCTGGAACGGTTCGGGCGGGTCCGCTGATGCGCCTGGGCATGGTCACCACCTTCTATCCCCCCTACAGCTTCGGCGGCGACGCCACCTATGTGCGCAACCTGTCGCGCGGACTGGCCGCGCGGGGGCATGAAGTCGAGGTGATCCACTGTCAGGATGCCTATGACCTGCTAGGCGGCCGGGGGCCCGACGAACCAATCATCGAGGATCCTGGCGTGCGGGTGCACCGCCTGCGTAGTCGAGGGGGGCCGTTATCGCCCCTGATCACCCAGCAGACGGGTCGGCCGGGACTGAAGGCCGCCGCCTTGAAGCGCCTGCTTGGCGAGGGCCGGTTCGACGTGGTCAACTTCCACAACATCTCGCTGGTCGGAGGGCCCGGCGTGCTGACCTACAGCCGCGCCCCGGTCACGCTCTACACCCTGCACGAACACTGGCTGATCTGCCCCACCCACATCTTCTGGAAAGCGCGCAATCGCGCTTGCGACGGGCCGACCTGCCTGAGCTGCTGCATCAAGTCCCGCGTGCCGCCGCAGTTGTGGCGCTATGGGCCATTGATCCGAAACGCCCTGGACCATGTCGATCAGATGATCGCCCCCAGCGCCTTCACCGCCGAGAAGCACGCCGCGCTGGGACGGGTCATCGAGGTTCTGCCGCTGTTCGCCGCCTTTCCCGCGCCGGCCAAGGCCCCGCCGGTTTCGCTTTCGACTTTCGTCATCGTGGGCCGTGTCACCGCGTCGAAGGGGGTGGCCCCGCTGCTGCGGGTCTTCGCCCGTCTGCCGCAGTATCGGCTTCTGGTGATCGGCGACGGCGACCAACGCGCCGCGCTGGAGCGGGCCTATGCGACCAGCCCCAATATCCGGTTCTTCGGTCCCCTGCCCCAGGCCGAACTGGCCCGGCACTACGCCCGGGCCGCCGCCCTGATCCTGCCGTCTCTGGCGCCCGAGACCTTCGGTCTGGGGGTGGTCGAAGCCGCCGCCTGCGGCACGCCCTCCCTGGTCGCGGCCAGCGCCGGCGGGGCGGTCGAGACGATCCAGCAAACCGGCGGCGGGCTGGTCTATCGCAATGAGGCCGAGCTGGAGATCTTGCTGCGCGACCTGGCGACCCAGCCGGACCTGCGACAGCGCCTGGGGGCTGCGGCGCGCGCCGGATACGAAGCGCAACACACGCTCGATCGCCACCTGGATCGCTATGAGGCGCTGATCGCGCGCGTTCTGGAACAGAAGCGCGCCGATGAAGGGGCCCGCCCATGAAGGCCGTCCTGACCTTTCACGCCGTCGATCATGTGCGGTCGCCCCTGTCCTATCCGCCCGAGGCCTTTCGGACGCTGGTGGAGACCCTGCTGGCGACGGGGACGCCGATCCTGACGTTGGACGCCCTACTCGATCCGGCGACGCAGGAAGGCGTGGCCCTGACCTTCGACGACGGACTGGCCAGCGTGCACGAGGCGGCCCTGCCGATCCTTAAAGCGTTTGACGCGCCCGCCCACCTGTTCCTGCCGACCGCCTATGTGGGCCAGGACAACGCCTGGCCGGGGCAGCCCGCGTCCGCGCCGCGCTATGCCATGATGACCTGGGATCAGATCGAGGCCCTGCATGACGGTGGCGTCCGCATCGAGAGCCATACCCACCGCCACCCCGACCTGCGCGCTCTGTCGGCGCCGCAAGTCTCTGAGGAAATGGAGACGGCGGACCGGATTATCACGGACCGGCTGGGGCGACGGCCGCGCTATTTCGCCTACCCCTATGGCCGGCATGACGCCGCCGTTCGAGCCGAGGCCGGACGACGCTATCGGGCCGGATTCACCACCCGATTGGCCGATCTAAGCGGCAGGGACGACGCAGCCCAGCTGCCGCGCCTCGACAGCCATTACCTGCGACATCCCTGGCTGATACGGCGACTCCACCACGCCTCCGGGCGCGGCTACATCGGTCTGCGTCGCCTCATTCGTCAGATTCGCAATCGCTCGTAATGACTTATTCTGAAAACAATAAATTGGTGCAGGAAGCCGTCGGACGGATCGCCATTGTCGGCCTAGGCAAGGCCGGGCGAACCATCCACCTGCCCGCCCTCAAGAAGCTGAAGAACGTCCAGATCGTCGGCGCCTATGACGTGCAGGGCGGCGGCGAGGCCCTGGGTCTGCCCGGCTTCGCGTCCGTCGATCAGATGCTGGCCGAGGCCCGCCCCGACATGGTGGTGGTCGCCACGCCGCCCGCTTCCCACGTCGAGCTGACGCGGCGCGCCCTGTTGGCCGATTGTCATGTCTTCTGTGAGAAGCCGCTAGCCGAGACGCTGGCCGACGCCGACGCCATCGCCGCACTGTCCGCCGAACGACGGCGACAGGTGATCGTGAACAGCGAGTTCCCCTTCATGCCGATCCACTGGCAGGCCAAGCGGCGCATGGCCCAGCCCGGCTTCGGCGACCTGCAGTTCGTCATGATCCAGCAGAGCTTCGTCGTCACGCCCGAGACCGAGGAAGGCTGGCGCGGTGCCGATCCGCAGCGCACGCTGAAGGAGTTCGGCACCCATGTTCTGGACCTGGCCCAGTTCTTCTACGGCGAGCGGCCGCTGAGCTTGCGTGCGCGGATGCCGCGACCGGGGCGACCCGGAGGGCCCGACTATCTGAACCTGCTGGAGCTGGAGTTCTCGGGCGACCGCTTCGCCCAGATCACCCTGGATCGGCTGACACGCGGGCGGCATCGCTATCTCGACATTCGGTTGGATGGAACCGAGGCGGCCATCGAGACCAGTCTGGGCGGGCGGATGCAGGTCAAGGCGGGGCTGCGCCCCCGGACCAAGCGGCCCTTTGTCGAGCTGGACATGGCCATGGCCGGCAAGGCCAAGCTCTATCGCGACGAGGCCAGCCAGCGGATCGCCACCGCCCCCCTCGACCTGTTCGCCGACGCCACCGCGCGGCTGCTGGGCATGAGCATCGAAGCGATCAACGCTGGACGCCCGCCGCCCTATACGCTGGACGACGCGCGCCACACGCTGCGGCTGCTGCTGGCCTGCTACGAGGCCGAGCCCGGCGCTGTGATCCGGTGCGGCGAATGGTGACGCTGGCCCTGATCTTCGCCGCCAAGGGGGCCTGCGATGCAGCGGCTCTGAACCGCATGCTGGAGACGTCGGGCGTCCTGGACCGGCCGGAGGTCGAGGTCCACATCCTGGGTGACAGCACGACCCGGCTCCATCCCCCGCCGCCCGAGGGCGTGCGCCTGTACCTGGCGACCGAGCCGGTCTCGGTGTTTCGACTGTGGGGGACGGGCATAGGCCGCACGACGGCGCGCTACGTCGCCATTCTGGACGCGCAGTCCGTGCCGGCGCCGGGCTGGCTGGACGCCGTGCTGGATCGACTGGACGACAGCCCCGCCGCCTTCTTCGGCCCCGTAGAGCCGAGATACAGCGCGCAAGACATGAGAATAATAGGATATCTAACGGAATATGTTCAGTTTCATCGCCCCATCATAGCGACGGGTACCGAGGTGGCCGGGGCCAATCTGATCCTGCCCCGAACCGCGACAGGCGACCCGGCGGACCTGGCCGCCCATGGCTTCGTCAAGACCGCGCTGCTGGGGAGGATGTCGCCTGAGCTGGCCCCGGACTGCCTGGTCATCCACCACAAGACCTTCGCGCTCGGCCCCTATCGCCGTCGGCGGTATCGGCATGGCCGAGCCTATGCCGCGCATCGCCTGAAGCAGCCCGACGCCCCGCCCCGGCTGGCGGCGGCGTTGTTTACGCCTCTGCTGCCCTTCCTCAGGGTGGCGCGTATCTATCGCCACGCCCGGCGCATCGAGACCTGCCGCGTCGCCTTCTGGCGCTTCTGGCCGCATCTGCTGTGGGTCGAGGCGGGCTGGTCGGCGGGCGAATGCCTCGGCTATCTGACCGGGCGCGGCGGGGACGAGAGCCTGATCGACTGAGGCTCAGGCGCGCGGCGACAGCGCTACGGAACGCCCACTTGGGCCGCTGGCGTAGACCGCCTTGCCCATCTCGACCGCGCGGAGGCCGTCGAAGCCGGTGGCCAGACGCCCGCTGCCCGCGCGGCCTTCGGCGACCTCGACGAAGTCGGCGAACTCCTCGACGAAGCCGCGGATCACCGTGCTCTGCCAGCCCGACAGGCGCTCGCGGACGATGGCGGCGGGATAGAAGTTCCGCTCGGTCCTGCCCTTGCCGCCCGGTCGGTCCAGCTGGATCACCGTGGACATCATGGGGGCGTAGTAGGCGCGGGCCATGCCGCGATCACCATAGGCTTCGATGTGGAAGCGATAGCCCTTCCACTCGCTCCAACTGGCGTGAAGGCTGCCGACCACGCCCGCGTCGGAACGCATCAAGGCGAAGGCGTTGTCCTCGGCTGCGCCCAGGTTCCAGACGCTGCTGGAGGCATGACCATAGACCTCGGCCACCTCGCCCATCAGGTGGCGGCACAGGTCCAGCATATGCACCCCGTTGTCGGCCAGGGCGCCGCCGCCCATGACGGCGGGGTCGTACATCCAGGCGGCCTTGAACTCGGACAGGCCGGTGTGGCCGGTGAAGCCCTTGACGTGGGTCAGGGCGCCGATCGCGCCCGAGGCGATGGCCTCGCGCACCCGTTTGACCGCGTCGAAATAGCGATGATTGAAGCCGACGCTCAACAGCCGCCCGTTGCGCGCGGCGGCCTCAACCATGCTGTGGCAAGCCTCAAGGGTCGGGGCCATGGGCTTTTCGACCAGGACGTGCTTGCCCGCGTCCAGCGCCGCGACGGCCAGGGGCTCATGGAACTGAGGCGGGGTCGAGATCACCACCGCCTCGACGGCCGGATCGTCTAACAGGGCCTCGGCCGTCGCATGGAAACGAGCCTGGGGGGCCAGGGCGCGGGCGCGCGGCGCGTCCAGATCGCTGATGGCCGTCAGTTCGCAAGCCTTTGACGCCTTAAGCGCGGCCGCCCGAATGGCGCCTATGCCGCCGGCGCCGATCAATCCGAACTTCATGGACGGTCTCCCTGAGGACGGGCGGCGATCATCTGAAAGGCCGGGCCGGCGACGAACAGAAGGGCGCTGAAACCCGGCGTGCGCGCCAGACCGGCATAGAGACGGCGCACGACGCCCCGCCCGCCCGGCGCGGCGCGCGGCCGGCGACTGAGGATGCGAAGGCCGCGTTCGCGGCAGGCCCGCATGACGCGGAAGGGCGACAGCAGGTGGACGAACCGCAGCGAGTCGACGCCTCGCAGCCGGGTCAGGCGCGCGGTGCGAACGGACTCGGGAAGCCAGCCTGCGGCCCACAGGCCGACCGAGGGATGCGGGCCTGGCCAGAGCCGGTTCGTGGCGCTGATCCACAATCGCCCGCCCTCGACCAGTTGCCGCCCGCATTCAGCGACGAAGGCTTCGGGGTCGCGGACGTGCTCGACCACATCGACGGCGGCGACGCGGGTGAAGCCGCCATCGGCGAACGGCAGGGCCTCGGCGTCGGCGCAGACCAGCACGGCCTCCAGCCCGTGGCTTTCCAGATGCTTGCGGGCGATGACCAGCCAGCGCAGGGCGATATCCACGCCGACCGCCTCGACGCCCTGCCGCGCGGCGGCGACTATCATGCCTCCCGCCCCGCACCCCACGTCCAGAAGCCGGTCCTGCGCAGTGAGGGGGGCCAGATCGGCGAGGACCGCACAGGCCCGCTCCGGCCCGGTCATGGCGTAGTCCCCATACCGCACCGCCAGTTCGGGCGGCACGTCGTCGGTGATCGAATAGTAGAAGGTCAGCAGGTCGGCGAAGCTGTGGGTGCGGGCGAAGTCGGCCAGTCGCGCCGCCTTCAAGCGCTCCTGCTCCAGGGTCAGGTAGCGGTCGGACCGAAGGCGGAAATCAGGAACGCCGTACAGGATCGGAAAGCTGAGACGGCAGGCGTCGCAGCGATAGGCGTCCGCCTGCATCGACACCGGCCCGCGACAGGCCGGACAGCAGAACGCGATCCGCCCGGTCATTCGATCTCGGCCAGGGCGCGCCCCGGACCCCGGACATAGCCCCAGGACTCGCCGGCGGCCCAGACGCAGACCATGGGCAGCAGGGACGGCAAGGCCCTCAGCAGCGGACCGCGCAGCCCCTTGGCCAGACAGGAGCGCACGATGCGCAGCAGCAGGACCGGCGGCAGGGCCAGCGAAGCCACGGCGGCGACCGCCCGCTTCGCCGTCTGACGAGCGGGGAAACGCAAGCCGGCGTAGTAGCGCGAATAGACGAACCTCTGACGCAGAAAGAGCCCTGCCGAGAAGCGCTTGCAGTGAAACATGACCATGCAGTTTCGCGACTGAAAGCGCCCGCCCGCCGCTATCAGCCGCGGATGAACCGTCGTCTCCCAGAAGCCGTCGGTCAGGGCCTGGGCCGGCAAGGCCGTCAGGGCCTCGCGGCGATAGGCGACGTTCATGCCCGGCAGAACCGCTGTCGCCCCTTCATCAAGAGGCGGATAGAAGAAGCTGTATTCACAAAGAAAAGTCGCCCAATCCAGCCCCGTATCGAAGACGCCGTTCTGAACGGGGCCGCCGACGGCGGTAAGACCAGGGTCGGCGTCGAAGGCGTCCACGATCTGACCCAGCCAGCCGTCGCAGGGCACGCAATGATCCTCGGTCACCGCCACGATCGCGGCCCGACTGCGCGACAGGGCCAGGGCGCGCATGGCCGGCAAGGTCGCCTCGGCGGGGCAAGGCAGCAGCAGGACTCCGGGAAACCGTCGGCCGATCTCGGCGCTGACCTGATCCTGGCGCCGGTCCACAAGAACCACCTCGCAGGCATGGTCGCGGTCGTTCGCCAGCGCGGCCAGGGTTTCCATAATGCGATCGGCGTCCTCGGTGCTGACCAGACCGATCAGCACGGCGACGGGCGGCGCAGGCTCGGCGTCATGCGGTGCAATCATGAGGCCTCCGCCGTTCGCGCCGAGCGCCCGGAAAGCCTGAACTCCAGCCAGCACCCGACGAAGGCGGCGGCGCTGTAGAGATAATAGACCTGATGGAACAGTAGTCCCGCGACGGCGAACAGCAGGCCGCGGCGGCGGTAGAAGAGCCGAAACAGGTGCCAGTTCGCCGTCAGGATGGTCAGCAGCATGGGCCCCAGCCACCAGGGGCTGATCCAGCCCACGACCGCCGCGATCGTCACGAGGATCAGCAAGGCCGCCAGCAGCGCCCGCAGACGCTCGAAGGTGCCGACGTTCAGATCGTCGAGGATTTCCGAACGCTTCAGCATCATCCGGGCCCAGGGGATGGCGCGGCGGAAGATGTCGGTCCGGACCAGTTCAGTCACCGACCAGACCTTGAGGTGGGTGCTCAACAGGCGTCGATCCAGGCGAATGGCGCCCCCGGCCTGACGAAGCTTGTAACCCAGGTCCACGTCCTCGACGGACGGCATCCGGAAGGTTTCGGCGTCGAACCCTCCGACCTCTGCGAAGGCCGCCTTGTCGACCGCGCCGCAACCGGACCAGAAGGTCGAGGCGTCGATGTCGGCGTGCTGATGATAATGGTGGTGCACCAGATTCTTGTACTGGGATCCGAAATTGGGCGCCGCGGGCCGGTCGTCATAGGAGCCGAAGACGGCGACCACATTGGGCGCGCAAAAGGCGCTCTGGATGTAATGGGCGCTGCCGGGGTGGACGACCACGTCGGCGTCGACGAACCACAGGATCTCGCCGCGCGCGTGGGCGATGGCCAGATTGCGCGCTGCGCCCGGCCCCATGCGCCCGCCAGAACTGATCACCGTGGCGCCGAGTTCCCTGGCGTAGGCGGCCGAGGCGTCGGTCGAGCCGTCGTCGATGATCAGGACCTCGGCCAGGGCGCCGTCGGCCAGCATGGCGATCAGCGGCGGCAGACTGACCCTCAGGTAGGGCTCGCCATTATAGACCGGCATCACCACCGAGATGCTCTTGCGCCGGGCTGACGTCGAGGCGTCGGGTTCGAAATGCCGGCGCCGCCGCTTGAAGCTCAGCACGTCCTCGTTGCGCAGCGGGATCGTCCAGACCGCCATCAGAAGGGCCGAGGCCACCCCCGTCACAGGCGCGACGATCCACCCCGCGAAGAAGCCGCCGACCCACCCCAGGCGAATGACCAGCAGAACCCAGACCACAACGATGCCGACGCCGAAAGCCGCCGTGATCAGGGCGTCGGACAGGCCGATGGGCAGGGCGCTCTTGCGCCGGACGGCGCGCCGTCCTTTCCGCACGGCCATCCCTGCCCGGCCAAGCCCGTCGCGGCCACGGAACAGTCCGCGATCCGCGTGCATTCGCCCCTCTTCATCCGAATGACTATCCACCGGTCTCGACCATCCGCCGGCGAAATCAGACGCCGACCATCGCGACGCCGAGAATTCATCGGCTCATTATTTGTAAAATGAGTACCTGCCGCCACCACTCCACGCTCAATGCTCAATACGCCTGAGTTACGGTCTAGTTGCAGTCATCGAATTTCGGGCGTTCAGTGAAGGTCCGGCGAGAGAAACGCCGAACCCATTGAGGGGCGTCACGCCGATGACGACAGCGTCGAACGAGCGAGGCCGACGAATCTGGGGCAGTCCGCTGGTGTGGATCGCGGCCCTGCAGGTCCTGATGACCCTGGTGGCGCTGGGGCGGGCCAAGATCCTGGCCGTAATGCTGTCGCCGTCCGGCTTCGGCGTGGCGGCCACCATCGATCAGTTGATCATGACCGTGGTCCAACTGGGCGCGTTGGGGATGCCGTTCGCCAGCCTGAAATACATGGCCCAGGCCCATAGCGAGGGTCAGATGCAGTTCCAGCGCGTCGCAGCCGGGTTCGCCAGGGCGATCCTGACGGCGGGCCTGCTCAGCACCCTGATCCTCCTGCTGATCCTGCAGTTCAGGCCCGAGTGGATCGGTCGGGAGCTGACGCCCTATCTGTCCTATCTGAAGCTGGCCGCCCTGTGCGTTCCGGCGGCCATGCTGGCGATCCTGGCGGCCAACACCCTGGCGGCGGCGCAGCGGCCTGTCGGCGCAGCCATGATGAATTTCGCCGTCGCCTTCGCCCTGGCGGCGGGGGCGGTGATCGGCGTCGCCCTGGACGGATTGAACGGTCTGTACGCCGGGACGGCGATCGCGGGCCTGCTGAGCACCGTCGGCGCGGGCCTGTTCCTGTTCCGCGACGTCGGCGTGCGCTGGGTCATGGGACGGCGAGGCGAAGGCGGCGTCGCCGAGGCCCTGCGGCACTTCCCGGCCTCGGCCGGCTTCTACCTGACCATGGTTCTGTCGGCGGGAAGCCTGTTCCTGATCCGCTACCTGGTGCTGGCCCATATGGGCGAAACGCCCGCGGGTTTCTTCCAGAGCGGAATGAGCATCGCCCTGACGGCGGGCGCCGTGCTGACGCCGCTGATCAACCTCTACCTGATCCCGATCCTGAGCCGCAAAGCCCCGACGGCGGACAAGGTCGCGGCCTGCGAGCGCTTCATGATGAGTTTGCTGCCGGTCATGATCCTGGCGATCATTCCGATCCTCTGCTTCCCCCAGACCATCATCCGCATCCTCTATACGGACCAGTTCACACCCGCCGCCCACATCCTGTTCAGCTTCGTGCTGTGGCAGTGCCTGACGCAGATTTCCTACATCTGCCTGCAGCTTCTCATCGGCCTGGACGATCTTGTCTCCGTGCCGGTTCTGGCCCTGATCGGCTTTGGCGGGTCGGCGCTGCTGACCGAACTGCTATTGCCGCGTATGGGTCTGATCGGCGCGCCGGCGGCGATGACGCTGGGCATGGCCCTCTACGCCGGCGCCATTCTGGTTCGTTTGAAGTGGAAACACGGGGTCAGCCTGACGCCGCAAATCCACAGCCGCGTCGTCTGGATGATGGTCGTCATCGCGGCGGGCGGAGCCCTGTTCATGCGCGGGCCGGAGTTCAGCCTGACCGGCTTCGGCGCCAGGGCGCTGTTCGCCGCCGTCTGCCTGGCCCTGACCTGGCTGATTTTTCTAAGGAACGACACGGCCACGCTGGCGTTGGTCAGACGATTCACCGGGCGGAGGGCTTGAGTGTGAACGCATCGCTGACGCCCGGCCTCTGGGAAGGTCGCAGGGTGCTGGTCACCGGACACACCGGTTTCAAGGGCGCCTGGCTGTGCCTGATGCTGCATCGGCTCGGCGCCGAGGTGATCGGCGCTTCCCTGGCTCTAGAGGCCGGACCGACCGCCTATCAGGCGTTGGCCCTGCCCGCCCTCCTCGCCGGCGACGAGCGGATCGACATTCGCGACGCGGAGCGGCTGCACGCCTTCGTCCGGGCGACGCAGCCGGATGTGGTCCTGCATCTGGCGGCGCAGGCCTTCGTCGGTCGCGGCTATCGCGATCCGGCGGCAACCTTCGCGACCAATGTGGGCGGGACCATCAACCTGATGCAGGCGACGCGGAGCCTTCCGGGGGTCCAGGCCCTGCTCGTGGCGACATCGGACAAGGTCTATCGCAACGACGGCGCGGGCCGCCCCTTCACCGAGCAGGCTGCGCTGGGCGGCGCCGATCCCTACAGCGCCTCCAAGGCGGCCTGCGAGATCGCCGTGGCGTCCTGGCGGGCGTCCTTCGCGAGCGAACTGCCGCCGCTGGCCACGGCGCGGGCCGGCAATGTCATCGGCGGCGGCGACTTCGGCGAGGAGCGGCTGATCCCCGATCTGGTGCGGGCGATCCGGTCCCGCGCGACCCTGACCCTGCGCCAGCCCGAGGCGACGCGGCCGTTCCAGCATGTGCTCGACGTTCTGCGGGGCTATCTGTTTCTGACCGAGCGGCTGATGACGGCGCCCGACACCGCGCCCGCCGCCCTCAACTTCGGTCCCGCCGACGGCGAGATCAGCGTGCGCCGCCTGCTCGACCTGTGGGGCGCCGCAACCGGTCATGACGTCGACTGGCGGCTGTCGCCCGAACCGACGATGCCGGAGGCCAGACGCCTGGCGCTCGATTCCGGCGAGGCGATGCGAGCCCTCGGGTGGCGGCCGCTGTTGGATACGCCCGCCGCCGTCGAGGCGACGGCGACCTGGTACGCCGACTGGCTGGAGGGCTGCGACAAGGTCGCGTCCTCGATCGCCGCCGTGGACGCGGCGCTGGCAGGCGATGCGATGGGGCGAAACGTCAGCACTCCGCACCTCGCCGACGTTGGAGCCCGCGCCCTCAGCGCAGCGTCAGGGTGGGCCCGATGAAGACCGTGCTTCTGGCCGGCGGACTGGGGACGCGGCTGGCCGAGGAAACCTCGCTGCGGCCCAAGCCCATGGTCGAGATCGGCGGCCATCCGATCCTGTGGCACATCATGTCTGCCTATGCCGACCACGGCTTCCGCGAGTTCGTCATCGCCTGCGGCTACAAGGGCGAGGTCATCAAGCAGTATTTCGGCAACCTGCATTTCGACCACTCCGACTGGGCCATGGACCTGCGCAGCGGCGAGCGCACCTTCATTGGCGAAGGGGCGCCGGACTGGCGGGTTCACTGCATCGACACGGGGCTGGAGACCCTGACCGGGGGGCGGCTGCTGTCCCTGCGCGACCACCTGCGCGACGGGGCCTTCATGTGCACCTATGGCGACGGGCTCAGCGACGTGCCGATCGACGAGGTGGTCGCCTTCCACAAGGCCCACGGCAAGCTGGCGACGGTAACGGCCATGCACCCGCCCGCCCGGTTCGGCCTCATGGAGATGGACGGCGACACCGTCACCCGCTTTTCCGAAAAGCCCCAGACGGCGAACGACTGGATCAACGGCGGCTTCTTCGTCTTCGAGCCCGAGGTGCTGGACTATATCGACGGGCCGCAGTCGTCGCTGGAGCGCGATGCCCTGGATCGGATCGCCCGCGACGGCCAGATGGTCGCCTATCGGCACGAGGGCTACTTCCAGCCGATGGACACCCTGCGCGAGAAGAACCTGCTCGAGGAGCTGTGGCGCAGCGGCGATCCGCCCTGGCGGCGGCGTCCGGTCGAAAGCCCCCTGATGCGGAGCGCGGGATGACCCAGGTCGAGGTTCCGCCCCGCGCCGCCATGCGCGTCCCCTATGGCCAGACCGTTCACGGCGAGGAAGAGATCGCCGCCGTGGTCGCGGTCCTGCGCGGCTCAACCCAGATGGGCGACCATGTGGGCCGCTTTCAGCAGCGCGTCGCCGACCTGTTCGACAAGACCCACGGGGTGATGGTCAACTCGGGCTCCAGCGCCAATTATCTGGCCGTCGAACTGCTGGGCCTGCCCGAGGGGGCCGAGGTCATCACCCCGGTCCTGACTTTCGCCACCACGGTCGCGCCCCTGGTCAAGAACCGGCTGATCCCGGCCTTCGTCGACGTGGAGCCGGACACCTTCAACATCGACGTCGAGCGGATCGAGGCGGCGATCACGCCGCGCACGCGGGCCATGATGATCCCGTCCCTGATCGGCAACCTGCCCGACTGGGATCGCATCGCCGCCATCGCCCGCGCCCATGACCTGCTGGTCATCGAGGACTCCGCCGACACCCTGGGCGCCACCCTGCGCGGGGTAAGCACGGGCGCCCGGTCGGACATCAGCACCACCAGCTTCTACGGCTCTCACGTCATCAACTGCGCCGGCAACGGCGGCATGTTGTGCGTCAACCGCGACGACTGGCGCGACAAGGCGCGGCTGCTGCGCAGCTGGGGCCGCAACTCGTCGCTGTTCGATGATTCCGAGGCCATCGAGAACCGTTTCAACGTCGATGTCGGCGGCATCCCCTATGACGCCAAGTTCGTCTTCTCGGACATCGGCTACAACTTCGAGCCGTCCGAGATGGGCGCGGCCTTTGGTCTGGTGCAGCTGAGCCGGCTGGACGCCAATGTCGCGGCCCGCGCCCGCCATTTCGACCAGCACGCCGCCTTCTTCGCCGCCTATGAGGACTGGCTGATCCTGCCGCGTCAGATGGCGGAATCGACCACCGGCTGGCTGGCCTATCCGATCATCGTCCGCGACGACGCCCCCTTCTCCCGGCGCGCGTTGCAGATCTACCTCGAGACGCGCGGCATCCAGACCCGCACCGTCTTCACCGGCAACATCCTGCGCCAGCCGGGCTTCAAGGATATTCAGCGCCGCGAGGCCGCAGAAGGATACCCCAACGCCGACCGTGTCATGCGCGGGGGTATGCTGCTGGCCTGTCACCACGGCCTCAGCCAGGCGCAGATCGACTATGTCCACGAGGAGTTCCGCGCCTTTGCAGAGCGCCATCGGTGAGCCTGAGCATCGCGGTCAACGGTCAACGCCTGGCCGGACAGCGGTTCGGCGTAGGGCGCTACATCGAATACATGCTGCGCCACTGGGCGAACCAGCTTGAAGGCGACGAGACCGTGTCCCTGTTCGTGCGCCGCCCGCTGGACGAGGACCTGGCCGCGCTGAGCCCGCGCATCCGGCCGGTGCTGCTGGAGTCCGGCATGTCGGGCCTGCCGTGGGAGACCTTGCGTCTGCGCGGCGCGGCGGCGTCGCAGGACGTGCTGTTCTGCCCCGCCTATACCGCGCCCCTGGCCTATCCCGGGCGGATGGTGGTGGCCACCCACAGCGTCAACGAGGTGCAGTCGGCGGCCCATTCCTGGGTCTATCGCCAGACCCATTCGCGGCTGCACCGGGCCTGCGCCCGACGGGCCGACGCGGTGATCGTGCCGGCGCGGTCAACGCGGGATCTGGTGGTCGAGCACTACGGCGTGCGGCCTGAACGCATCGCCGTCGTGCATCAGGGGACGGACGACGCCTTCGCTCCCGTCGAGGACGAGGCCGTCCTGTCGGCGGTCCGCACCCGCTTCTTCGGCCACGACCGGCCCTACATCCTGTTCGTCGGCAAGTGCTCGGCGCGGCGCAACATCCCGATGCTGCTGGAGGCCTATGCCCGGCTGCGGGCGACAAAAAACATCCCCCATGGCCTGCTGCTGTTCGGCCCCTGCCCGCCCGATTTGCCGCTGGCGGACCTCTGCGAAAAGCTCGGCATCGCGGATCATGTCGTCCAGACCGACGGCGTCATCGAGCATCACACCGACATCGTGCCCGTCTACGCGGCGGCCAGCGTCTTCGTGCATCCGTCCGAATACGAGGGCTGGTCGATGACGACCATCGAGGCCCTGGCCTGCGGCGTGGCCGTGGTGGCCGCCGACCGCGGCGGGCTGGGCGAGGTGGCGCGCGGTCACGCCCTGATGGTCACGCCTGAACGGGACGCCCTGAGCGACGCCATCGGGCGGGTGTTGGAGGACGACGACTTGCGGCGGGACCTGCAACGGCGCGGCCGCGAGCGCGGTCGTTCGCTGCGATGGAGCGAAAACGCCCGTCAAACGCTGGATGTCTTGCGAAGCGTCGCAATGGGCTCGGCCTTACAGGGTGAAGCGAGATGAGCACGATGGCCGCCTGCCGCGCCTGCGGCGCCGACAACCTGTTCTGCTATCTGCCGCTGGGCGACCACCCCGCCGCCAACGACTTCCTGCGGCCCGAGAAGCTGGATCAGCCGGATCGGCGCTATCCGCTGGACACCCATGCCTGTCTGGAGTGCGGCCTGATCCAGGTGCCGGATCAGCTGCCGTCCGACTTCTATGTCGACTACGTCTATGTCCCGTCGGCCTCGACCACCATGCCGAAGCATTTCGCCGCCCTGGCCGAGCGGTTCCGGGACGAACTGATCACCGTGCCGGGCCAGCTGGTGGTCGATATCGGCTGCAATGACGGCCTGCTGCTGTCGGCCTGTCAGGATCAGGGGCTCAAGGTCCTGGGCGTGGACCCTTCGGCCAATATCGCAGAACTGGCGAGAAACAGGGGCATCGAGGTCTTCAACGCCTATTTCACCCGGGATTCGGCCCATGAAATCCTGGCGCGCTACGGACCGGCCCAGGTCATCGTCACCACCAACACCCTGAACCACATCGACGATCTGCACGGCTTCATGGAGGGGATAGAGACCCTGCTGGCGCCGGACGGGACCTTCGTCATCGAGGTGCCGCAGGCCCTGACCTGCGTCGAGTTCAACGAGTTCGACACCGTCTATCACGAGCATCTGTCGGTCTTCAGCGTCGCCTCCGTCGAGGCCATCGGCCGCCCGCACGGGCTTCAGGTCGTGGACATCGACGACCTGCCGATCCACGGCGGGTCGATGCGGCTCTATCTGAGGCGTCACGGCCCGGCCAAGCCGGTGGTGGCCGAATGGCTGCAGCGCGAGCGTGACGCGGGCCTGTTCGAGCGCGAAACCTATGTGGCCCACGCCGAGCGGGTCGAGGTCATGCGCCAGACCTTGATGGCCCTGCTTCACGACCTGAAGCAACAGGGCATGAGGCTGGCGGGCTATGGCGCCCCGGCCAAGGGCAACACCCTGCTCAACTACTTCGGCATCGGGCCGGACCTGCTGGAGTATCTGGCCGACCGCAACACGCTGAAGCAGGGCCGCTGGTCCCCGGGGATGCGGATTCCCGTCGTCTCGCCCCAGGTCATCGCCGAGACCCGGCCCGACTATCTGCTGATCCTGGCCTGGAATTTCGCCGACGAGATCATGGAGCAGTTGGAAGCCTATCGGGCGGCGGGCGGTCGGTTCATCCTGCCCATTCCCCAGCCCCGCGTGGTCGGTTGAACCCATGGCGGCGGGGGGTTCGGTTCTGGTCACCGGCGCCACGGGCTTTCTGGGGTCGCACCTGACGCGTCGCCTGCTGGCGCAGGGACGCCAGGTTCATGTGCTGGCGCGGCCCGACAGCGACTTTCGGCGGCTACGGGATTGTCGAAGCCGCCTGACCGTCTGGAGCGGCGACATGGCCGACGCCGCCTCGCTGCGAGCCGCCTGCCGAGGCGCACGGCCCGAAGCGATCTTTCACCTGGCGGGCGACACCAGCCTGAGGGCTTTCTCCGGCGATTGGGCCGGCGTCGAGCGCGCCGCCACGACCGGGCTCGGCGGACTGATGAACCTGCTGCAGGCCGCGCGCGAAGAGGCGCCGGAGTTGCGCAGCCTGGTGCGCACCGGCGGGCTTGAGGAATACGGCGCCGGGCCCTCGCCCTTTGTCGAGAGCCAACGCGAAGCCCCCTGCTCGCCCTACTCCTTCGCTCAGACGGCGGGGACGCATCTGAGCCAGATGATGCAGCCCCACCTGCCCTTCGCCGTCGTGACCCTGCGCCCCACGCTGATCTACGGCCCCGACCAGTCGGCGGACTTCCTGATCCCCGCCCTGATCCGCGCCTTGCTGCATGGGCGGCGCTTCACCCTGACCGAAGGGCGGCAGCGCCGTGATCTGCTGCACGTCGACGACTTCGTGGCCGCCGCACTGGGGGCGGCCGACCATGACAGCCTGCGCGGCGCCGTCCTCAACATCGCCAGCGGCGAGGGCCATGCGATCCGCGACATCGCGACCCGGATCGCCGGGATGGTGGAGGCGACCGCCCTGCTCGACATCGGCGGCGCTCCAGAACGGGCGACCGAGATCTTCGATCTGGTCGGAGACGCGGCGCTGGCGCACGCCAAACTGGGCTGGCGACCTCAGGTCACGCTGGACGAGGGCCTGGCCCGGACCATCGCCTGGCATCGCGAGGCGCTGACCCTGGAGGCGACGACATGAGCCTGGGAGGCTTGCTCAAGGTGCTGGTCGGCGACTGTCGCCTGCGCGCGACACGGTGGCTCCTGGCCCTGCGCGTCCGTTTGCGGAACCCGACCCTGTTCAGCGACCCGACCGTGACCTGGGACTACGGCTATCGCGACGTCGACGCCATCCAGCTGGGTCAGGGAGTGCGAGTCTACGCCTTCACCGAGGTGCTGGTGCAACGTCATGCCAGGCACAGCCCGGTCGAAGGCGGGCTGGTCCTCGGCGACGCCGTCGTCATCTCGACCGGCTGCAACATCCGCGCAGCGGGCGGGGTCATTCGCGTCGGTGATCGTTCGGGCATTGGCCAGCACTGCGTTCTGGTCGGCGCCAACCACAGGATCGAGCCGGGCCTGCCGCGTTTCCATACGCCCTGGGACGACGTCAGGTGCGGCGTCGAGATCGGCGCCAACGTCTGGATCGGCGCGAACTGCACCATCCTGCCGGGGGCCCGCATCGGCGACAATGCGGTGATCGCCGCCGGCAGCGTGGTGCGCGGCGAGGTGCCTGCGGGCGAACTGTGGGGCGGCGTCCCCGCCCGCTACATCAAGACCATCGAATAGGCCGACGATTCAACGTCCCTGGGACGGCTGACGCGCCTGCTGCAGGGTTTCGGCCGCACGCGTCGCGGTTCGCCAGGCCAGGGTTCGCGACGTCGAACTGCCCGACGTCAGGGTCAGGCCCTCGGCGTCGATGACAGCCCACAGCCAGTCCGCGACCGGCTCGAACCTCAGTTCAATGGCGAAATCCGCGATATCCTTGGACGACATGACCCGCGCCCGCTCCTGAATGCACACCCTACCAAGCTAGACGCGCACGAAGAACGCCGGTTCCCGATAAAACCCTGAAATCCCTGCTTTCCGGCTCAGGCCTGGCGATAGCCGTGGACCACCATTTCAAGCCGTCGCCCCTCGGGCATGGGACGCCAGCCGCCCGCCCAGCCGGGGTCCAGACCTGCGGCGACCCAGAGGTCCAGATAGGCCTTCTGCGGTCCGGTCGGAAAGCGCCCGTCGCGGGTGTCGGCCGGGGTCACGCGCGCGACTTCGCGCCCGTTGACGAAATAGACGACCACGCGCCCCGCATCATAGGCCATGCCCAGGCGCAGTCGCCGTCCTGACAAATCGCCCGGAATGAGCGGCGCCCCGCCATTGTCCCAGACGGCGACGTGTTCACCCCCGACCTTGGCCCAGAGGGTGACGAACAGGCCCTTGATCCCGACGACCTCGAAGTCGCTCTCCTCCAGCGTCGTGCGGTTGTAGGTCCATAGCGGCGCGGCGATCAGGCCGGGCGCCATGTCCGGCAGGGTGACGTCCACCTCCCACAGGGCGCGGGTGGCGAATTCCCGATCCCAGGCCTGGATCTGACCGGACGCCCTTTCACTGACGCGCAGCCTCAACGCCCCGTCCGCAATCAACGCATTGCGCGGGCTCCAGGCATAGGGGCCCAGCTTGGGCTCGCTCCAGTACGAGGGATTGAACGGGTGGGTGCGCCAGCGATTGATCCGCAGCGTCACGCCGCGCCAGTCCGGCAAGGCGCGGTCCATCGGCGTCGGGATCAGCGCAACAGGGGCTGATGAAGGCCCCGCATCCTGCCGCGAGGGTCGCCGCGCGAACGACGCCAGCCCGCACAGGGGCGCGACCAGGGCGAGGCGCAACAGGCTTCTCAACGCAGGCGAGTGCGGCCTCATGGCGTCTCCTCAGCCCCGCATGAACTATCCGCCCGAACAGGTTTCGACGCCAGCCATGTTGATAACGGCGACATGCGCGCCGATGATCCGGTCGGGCTTGAGGGAGCATCCGGGTGGAGCGGAACGGAGGACGGGTTCAGGTTCGGACGCCGACCTACCGACGCCCCGTCGCCCTGAAGCGCTGTCTGGAGTCTCTGGCGGCCCAGACCTGGACCGACTGGATCTGCGATGTCTTCGACGACGATCCCGACGAGAGCGGGCGCGCGGTCTGCGCGGCCCTGAACGACCCGCGCATCCGTTACACGGTCAACCGACCGCGCAAGTTCGCCTCGGCCAACATCGACCAGTGCTTCTCGGCCGCCAACCCGCATGACGCGGACTACTTCTGTGTGGTCGAGGACGACAACTACCTGCTGCCCCGCTTCATGGAGCGGAACATCGACCTGTGCCGGACGCGCAAGGTCGACCTGATCCTGCGCAATCAGTTCGTCGAACTGGCCAGCGGCACGGCTCAGGCGCGCCTGAGCGACGGCGGCGTTCTGGACGGACAGCTCGTCGAGGGGCTGTATGAAGCGGACCTGTTCCGGCTGGTCCTGCTGACCGGGATCGGCGTGTCCAACGGCGGCCTGTTCTGGACGCGCGATGTGAAAAGCGCGCTGGAGATCGGCCCCTGCACCGCGACCAGTCAGGAATACATGCGGACCTTCGCGGTGGACGAGCCCATCCTGGTCGCCATGGAGCCGCTGGCCGTCTGGGCCGAGAACGGCGAGCAGACGACCCGCGACGTAGGCAACAAGGCCTCCTATCTGCGCCGCGAACTGGACCTGAAGCACCGGACCCAGAGGCTGCAGCGACAGGCGTGGCGGCGGGCAGGGGCTGAACGCCGCCGCGATTACCTGAGCCTGGCGGCCTTCCCGGCCAGCCGCATCGACCGGGCGAAGGGTCTGACCAAGGCGCTTCTGGCCGGGCCGCGGACCCTGTCCGTCCTGCCGTTCAAGGCGGCCGTGAACCTGAGCCTGCGCGGTCTGGCCATCCGGCTGCTGGGGCGGTCGGACGCGGCCTTCGACGCCTTCATGGCCGATCAGGCACGGCGACGGCGATCCGGCCCGGACGGCTGAAGCGGCCCAGAAGCCTTGTCAGGGTCTGGGCGAACAGGTCGGCCATCAACCAGCGCGCCAGGCCTGCGTACAGGGCGACGCCGACCAGTCCGACCACCGCGCAGGTCCAGAAGGGGTCCGCGCCCCACGGCCCCAGACGCGACACGGCCCAGGCCGTCCCGACCGCCGCGCCCGCGATCAAGGTCGGCCGGAAATAGAGACCGAGGACGTCGCGCGATGAGGCGCCGTATCGGCGGAACACCAGCCATGAATAGGCGGGCGGGACGACGGCGTAGAATCCCCCCACGGCCAGGGCGGCATAGGCGGCTCGGCCCGAAAGCGAACTCGTCAGAACCACCGTGACGAAGATCGCCAGCATGACGGCGTTGTAGATGGCCCCCAGTCTGAAATGGCCCCGCGCGGTCAACAGCGCCCCGGCCACCCAGGCGACGCCGTCGAAGGCCAGGCCGAGGCTGAGGAACTGGATCGGCAGGACCGCGCCGGCCCACTTGGCGCCGAACAGCAGGGTCAGCAGGGGCTCCGCCACCGCCGCCTGCATGAAGCATATGGGGGTGATCAGGAAGGCCAGGGTCCGCGCCGCATTCAGCGAGGCCGCCAGCTGGCGCGGGCGGTCGCCGCTCAGATGCACCAGGGCGGGAAACAGGACCATGTTCAGACTGCCGGCGAACATCTGGACCGGCTGGGCCGCGATCCGCAGGGCGAAGAAGTAGAGCCCGACCTGAACCTGGGTGGCGAACAGCCCCAGAATGGCGACGTCCCCCTGATGCCTCAGGGCGATCAGAATGCGCGACAGGAAGACCGACCCGCCGCGCTGGGCCAGCAGCCGGAACAGGCCAAGACGCCCTACTTTCAAGGACGGTCGCGCCATGCGCCACAGCACCACCGCCTTGATCGTGGCCACCATCAGAACCGGAATGGCGAAGGCGTAGGCTCCCATCCCCGCCGCCGCCAGGGCCACGGTCAGGGCCTGTTGCCCCGCGAACTCGGCCGTTCCGATACAGGCCAGGGTCTTGAAGCGAAGCTGGGCGCGAAGGGTCACCATCGGCACCGTGGACAGCGAGGCCACCGGAATGGCGACGGCCAGCACCGCCATGACGCCGACGATCCGGGGCGCGCGATAGGCCTCGCCCAGGAAGGGCGCCGCGATCAGGACCAGCATCATGCTGACCAGACCCGCGATCAGGCCGGTCCAGAAGGCCGGCGGTGCCCAGACGCGCGATCTGGCCGACCGCTGCAGCAGGACGTCGTCCACGCCGAAACTGGTCAGCGGCCCCACCACCAGAACGATCGACAGCGCCAGGCCGAACTGACCGAAGTCCGCCGGGATCAGCAACCAGGCCAGGGCGATCTGGCTGACCACGCCGACGCCGCGATTGGCCAGGGTCTGGGCCAGCAGCCAGACCACCCCGCCGACCGTGGTGCGGCCCAGGGTGCCGGGTTTCGACGTCACGGTCGGAGCAGGCGTCATCTCATGGACCCGGCCGCTCGGGACCGACGCCAGGGTAGGTCAGGTAGCGCCAGAAGCCCACGGCGTTCGACCTCAGCTTGGTCAGCTTGCCCACGCCGAAGACGTCCCGGATCGGCCGCCGCATCAGCGTCTCGGCCAGGGCGTCGCGGACGTCCCAGCGCAGCTGACGGAAGAAGGCGCGGGGGCCGAACAGGTATTTGGCGTAAATCGCCCCCTCCCCCTCGTTGTAGTAGTCGATGACCCGGCGCAGTTCGTCGACGCTGCGACGCCCATGATGATGACGGATCACCATGTCCGGGGCGTACTCGACACCGAAGCCGGCCAGATGGATGCGGTACAGGTAGTCGGTGTCCTCCGCCGCCCGGAACGGCGCGCCGACGCCGAAGCGCTCGTCGAACGGCCCGACGGCTTCAAGCAGGGCCTTGGGCGCGCTCATGTTGCAGCCCAGGATGAAGCCGCCCAGGCTTTGGGTCTTCTTCCCCGGATCGTAGCGACGCGGGCGCGGGTCGGCGATCACGGTGAAGGGCAGATCTCTGGCGTCGCCCAGATCCACCCGCCCGCCCCGCATGACCGGCGCCGCATCCGCCGCATGATGATGCAGGGCCTTGCACACGTAGTCCGGCGTCAGCCGGCAATCGTCGTCGGTGAAAACCAGAATGCGGCCCGAGGCGTGGCGAACGCCGGCGTTCCGCGCCGCCGCCAGACCCGGCCGCTCTTCTCGCTCGACACGAAAGGCCACGGCCGCTTGCGACAGATAGTCAGCGGCCCAGCGCGCCGTGTCATCGGTCGAGCCATTGTCGATGACGACGATTTCGCACCGGGCGTCATCCGCCGCGCCGACGGCCTGAATGATCGATGCGAGGCAGGGCTGAAGCGCCTCGAGGCGATTGCGCGTGCAGACGATGATGGAGCAATCCGTCATCTGAACCCCGGCCGTGATAGGCGTCGGCGGCGCAGCATCAGACGCGCCCGCCTGATTGGCGACAGGCGAAGAATCTCCCTAGGCAGGGAGACGACTTCATAAGGGCTCGCCCCTGCCGCTTGTCGCACCTTGAACAGATCCGGACCCCAAACAGGCCGCAAGGCGGCGTTACGTTCGATTGACCTGCACACGCCAGAGGAAACCTTGGTGACCGCCTCCTCCCTGCCGACATCGACGCCGTGCGCCGAGCCCGGACCGGCCGAGCCCCGTTGGTCCGCGCGCCGGACCCTGGCGTTCGTGGTCGCGTCTTCGATCGCGCTCTGGGCCGGGATCATCACGGTCATCTGGATGCTCTTCTGACCTACCAGCTGGGCTTGGCGATCCGACGCCGGGGCCGGTCGTTCTCGACCAGAACCTGAGGCGGCGGCGGAGCGGCGACGACCGGCGCCTCCTCGACGGCGACCGTCGGCAGCGGGGTTGGAATGATCGGCGGCGGAGGGATCGACGCCGCCTCCTCGGGCGGCGGCAGGGCTGACTTGGCCGGCGTCACGTCCAGCACCTCGACCGCAGCCGGAACCGCCGCTGCCAGCACGACCTCGGCCCGCCCGCCAGGCGTCGGCGCGGGCTCGAAGCCGGCGTATCGCGACGTGAAGGCCGCCGGCAGGCCATTGCCGCCCTTCCACCGGTAGAAGGTGTGGGCGCCGATATTGGCCACCTTGGTCAGGGAGGGACTCCAGTAAGGGGCCACCCACAGGGTGTGATAATGGGTCGCCGTTCCGACGCCGGGATAGACGTAGCCGTTCAAAGCCGCCTGGGCGACCGAACGCGCCCGCGCCCAGCCGGCGATGCTGGGCCGCCGCGCCATGGCCCCGTCGCAGGTGAAGGTGAACTGGCATCCCGTCGCCCGCTGCGAGCCCGAAAAGACGACCCCGCAGACGCTGTTGGCGAAGGCCGGGTGACGCACCCGGTTCAGAACCACCTGGGCCACGGCCTGCTGACCCGCGGCGCTCTCGGATGCCGCCTCGTAATAGACAGCGGCCGTCAGGCAATAGAGGGCGCGCTCGTTGCTGACCCCCGCCATCACCGGCAGGAAGAAGGGACGCGCCGTCGCCAGTGCGCCCGAAACCACCGGAACGGAGGCGTTGTAGCGGTAGGCGTCATTGGCGCTGATCTTCTGGAACGCCATCGGCACGGGATTGTCGGGCGTGGTGGCGGCGACATCGACCAGGGGCCGGTCGTAGTTCAGACCGGCGATGGGGTGAAACACCCGCAGATGGCGCTCATTCCACGCCTGGAGCACGTTCTGGCCGATGAAGACCGTCGCCGCCAGGAGGGCAAGCACCGCCGCCGTCGCCAGCCCGCGCCGCCACACTTCTCCGCCATAGGCGGCCAAAGCCCTCGCGTGCTCCTCCACCCTTCTCCCTCCCGACGCCCTGTCAGACCGCCAAGGTCACGCCAAGCGGCGCCGTCTCAACCACTACAATCGCCTGAAGGACAGTCCGAGTTCCCTCCCCTTGCGCTCGGCGCACATCAGCATCCGGGTTCGGTTCTCAAGCCGAAGGGCGCTGAGCACGCCGGTCGCATAGGCGCCGGTGTCGATGCAGATCCGCCGATGATCGACATGGACGTCGTGAACGGGGGTGTGTCCGTGGACCACCACCTTGGGCAGGGGCGCCTCGTCCGCCAGAAAAGCGTCGCGGATCCACAAGGCATCCGCTTCGGTCTGCTGCTCCAGCGGCACGCCGGGCCTGACCCCGGCATGGACGAAGTGGAAGTCCCCCAGGGTCACCGAGATGTGCAGGCAGCGCAAGAACTCGAGATGGTCCCTGGGCATGTGCTCCAGCAGGGCGGTTGAGGCGCGCTGCCACTGATCCGACTTGGCGCCCAGGGGCGGAGGCTCCACCCCATAGGAGATCAGGGTCTCCTTGCCGCCCAGCGCCGCCCAGTCCGGGCCGATGGTGGAATCCTCAAGGAATTTCAGCAGCAATTCCTCGTGATTGCCCTTGAGGCAGACGACTTCGCCTCCCTCGGCCTCCATCTCGGCTTCCAGGTCGAGAACGTGCTGGATCACCTCACGCGACTGAAGCCCACGATCGACATAGTCCCCGACCAACAACAGGATCCGCCGCCTGCAGGCGCTCTGGCCCAGGTCGGTGACGATCGCCCGCGTCAGACAGGCCAGCAGGTCCGCCTGACCGTGCACGTCGCCTATCGCCCATATCAGGGTGTCCGAAGGCACGCCGCGCTGCGACAGGTCATCCGCAATTCTGGGGCGCGCGCCGAACAACATCGCTCAGAAGAACCGTTCTCCGATCCGGATCGTGTCGCCAGGGGCCACCATGGTGCCTGTGGTCAGGCGATAGACCTCTTCGTCCCCGCCGCCGGCGCGACGGATGAAAACCCGCTTGGTGTCGGCGCGATAGGTGAAGCCCCCAGCCGTCGCGACTGCGTTCAGCACCGTCAGTCCCGTGCTGTAAGGATAGGTGCCGGGCGACCCGACCTCTCCCAGAACGAAAAAGGGTCGATAGGTCAGAACCTCGGCGCTGACCTTGGGATCCAGCAGATAGCCCTGCTTCAAACCCTCCTCGACCGAGCGCTGGAACTCGGCCACCGTCAGGCCCGCCGCCGGGATGTCGCCGATCAGGGGCAGGGAGATCATTCCGGCGCCGCTGACCTGAAACTCGCCGGTCAGCGCCTGCTCGCCGAACACATTGACGCGAACCTTGTCGCCCGCCCCCAGACGATAGTCCTCAACCACGCGATCGCTTGATCCTGAAGCGCCGGAAGTCTCGCCCGTGCTCAGGGGCGCCGCGGTCGCGCACCCCGACAGACCGAGGACCGGCAAGGTCAGCAACACCAGACGACGAGAGATCATGTCGGCCTTCCCAGTCTGCACAGCTTCGCTTCTAACGACGCAGCAGGTTTCCCGTTCAAAATTTCGGACGAGTCAGCTTACGGAATCTTGACGACCGCAGCCTTAGCGTCGCGATCACCCATCCGTGCGGGGCTCGAAGGAATGTCGCGACCCAGTTTCCGGCTCGCGCCGTCGTCGGCGTTCATCGCCCTGTGCGTGGCGGCGGCCCCCGCCTGCGCCCAGCCTCTTTCAGCCATGCCACTGGGCGCCGAAACCGCGCCGCCCGCGGGGATGATCGACTACTGCCGCCGTGATCCCGAGGCCTGCCGCACGCCCGGCTCTACGGTCGCCGATGTCGAGGCCCTGACCCAGGCGGCGGCGCGAGCCTACTGGCGCCAGGTATTTGACCGCTCGCATCAGGCATCGCCGCCGGGCGCCACCTCACCGGCGTCAGGATCCGCTCGCCAGCCAGCCGAGGTCGAGCCTCGTCGCCCGACGACGACAATCAGCAGCGCCCTTGTCGATCGGCGCGGTCCGCTGTGGCGCGCGGTGGCCAGCGTCAACGCCGAGGTCAACGCCGCCATTCACGCCGAGGACGACCTGCGCGCCTACCAGCAAGCCGACTACTGGACGATCCCGCGCGCGACCGGCCCCGCCAGGCCCGTCGGCGACTGCGAGGACTTCGCCCTGACCAAGCGCGAACGCCTGATCGCGCAGGGCGTCCCCGCCGAGGCCCTGTCCATCGCCCTGGTCACGACTCGGACGGGGCTGAGCCACGCCGTTCTGCTTGTCGCCACGGACCAGGGGGAATACGTTCTCGACAATCTCACCCCCTGGGTGGTGCATTGGACGGAGGCCAGACTGACATGGCGCGAACGCCAGGCGCCGGGCCAGATGCTGACATGGGTGCACGTCGCCGCCGAGTAAGCCCGCGCATGGCCGACTTGCTGCCCGGAGCGATCAGTCTGTTCGGACTGGCCCTGGCGCTCACAGGCCTGATGGGGCCGATCGGCCCACTCCCCCTCGACCGACAGGAGGCCGCCGCCGTCGAACGGTTGCAAGCGCCCCTCCCCGCTGGCGAAGACCTCGGGCAAGCGACCAGACTGACCGAAGACTACATCGCCCAGCGCCCAAGCGACGCCTCAGCCTGGCTACGCCTAGCCTACATCGATCGGGCCCGGCGTTCGCCCCTTTCTGAGCGCGCACAGGCCCATGTGCTGCGCTCTTACGAACTTGAGCCGCTCGGCCCCGAACTGACACGCTGGCGGCTGAGCTTCCTTTTTGAAAACTGGGACGCCCTGTCGCCCTCGCTGCAGGGCAAGGCGATGAACGAACTCGCCGCCGTCTTCCCGCGCCACGGCTGGGCGCTCAGGGATCTGCCGTCGACCATCCGGAATCCGCGCGGAAGAATGATCGCCTTCATGGCCTTCTCCCGGCTCAGGACAGAGGCGGATCTGACCGGCGCGACGCGTCAGCGATCATAGACATAGGTCCGCAGATAGGCGGGCAGATAGTCCAGCAAGACGCCCAGGACGATCAAGGCGACGAAGAAGACCGCCACGGCGATCACAGCCCGGGATAAGGCCCTTCGGATTCCTTCGCGATGCAGGTCGCTGTCCGACTCTGGAACATATTTTGGCCTCAAGCGTACCGGTTGCCGAACGGACGATTGTTTGGTCGTCGGTCGCCGTTCGCTCGCGCCTTCTAGTCTGGAGTTATCGATACTGCCTTCCGTCGCCGGGTCAGAACTATCGATCCACCGCTTCCTGAATTCTTGAAGATCCATGAATGATAAAATCCACGATCTGGAACGAATAAACCTAGGCCAGAACAATCATTAGATCAACTCAACGAGTATAAACGGCCTTTAGTGAGTAGATAGAGAACGTTAGACACCATCGATCGGATCGTTTCATGCGAAATTTTCTTTTGCACCGCCGGGATCGAGAATGACGATGAAACATACCTGCTTGCTCGCCATCGTCGCCCTTTGCCTGGCGACCCCCGCCGCGACCTCGACGCCCGCGCAACAGGCCCCGGCGCCATCCGATCAGCCCTCACCCGAAGTGGAAGCCCTGACCGCCAGGATCAGGGCGGCGATGGCGACGGCGATTGAAGATAACCGCGGCCGCTCCAGCAGCGAGATCGAACTGGCCGTGTCCCAGGCGGTCGAAGACGTCATCAGCGCCAGCGGGGCCGATCCCATGGTGGTGCAGGCCGCCCTGCGGCTGGCCATGGCGCGCGAACACTGCCTGCTGCGCGACGATCAGACCTGGAGCCATGTCGGCTGCGAGGGACTGAACCGCGTCTCGATGGCGGTCGGCGCCGGGCTGCAAGGTCCCGGCGCGACGGGCGGCAATGGCGGCATCGCCGGCCCCGGCGTCCCGCCGCCGACCAGCGGCGGCGGCGGATCAGACTACCGACGCGGCAACTGACACCCGCACAGGCATGAACATGGGGGACCGCATGAAATTTCGACTGCTCACCGTGCTGGCGACGGGCGGCGCTCTGGCTTTGCCGTCTGTGGAGGCCCAGGCCCAGACCGACTATTTCGCTCGCGACCGGAACGTCTCGGTGAAGGATCGGCCCCACCCGGAATATGAGGCTCTCGGCGTGCGCTGGGGCTCCTTCCGCGCCTACCCTCGCGTCCAGGCCGACGTCGGTTACGACAGCAATATCTTCGCCACGGACACCGACGAACAGTCGGACACTCTCATCAGGCTCGCCCCCGGCGTCGAGGTCGAATCCGACTGGTCGCGCCATTCGCTGACCGCCTTCGCCAAAGGCCAATCGACCTGGTCCGCCAGCTATGGCAGCGAGAATTATCAAACCTGGTCGGTGGGAACCGCCGGTCGCCTCGATCTGCGTCGTCGCACCAATCTGGGCGGCGGCATGGACTATGCTCGCGAAGTCGAGCCCCGCACCTCGTCCAACTCGCCTCAGTCGATCGCCGAGCCCATCCGCTACGACCGGGCGCAGGCCTATGTGACCGGAAGCCACTCCTTCAATCGCCTGCGGTTTTCGGGTCGCGGCGACGTCCGTTCCTACGACTATCACGACGGGGTCACGCTCGCCGGGGTTCCGGTGCCGCAGTCAGATCGCGACCAGACCACCTATGAGATCACTGGCCGGGCAGACTACGCCGTCAGCCCCGCGACGGCCGTTTTCGCGCGGGTGTCGTTCAACGACCGGTCCTATGACGCCGCCGGGACAGCCCTGACGCCCAAGCGGGATTCCAGCGGGGTCAACGCCATCGTCGGCGTCGATTTCGAGCTCACCAATCTGATCCGGGGCGAAGCGGGCGTGGGCTATCTGGATCAGTCGTTCGACGATCCGCTCTATGGTTCAACCAGCGGTCTGAGCACGCGGGTTCGCCTGGAGTACTTCCCAACCCAGCTTCTGACCCTGGGTCTGAACGCAGACCGGTCTGTCGGCGATTCCGGCGTGCCCGGGTCCGGCGGCTATCTGTCGTCCACGGTCCAGCTGACCGCCGATTACGAGCTTCGCCGCAACGTCATCGTCGAAGCGCGGGCCGGCTTCGCCCAGGAAGATTTCGACGCCATCGACCGCCAGAACGACCGTTGGTTCGGCGGCGTGCGCGCCACCTATCTGCTCAACCGGCGGCTGGGCGTCACCGCCGCCTACGATTTCGAGAACCGCCGCTCGTCCGGCTTCGACCGGACCAACGACTTCAACACCCACCGCTTCGTGCTCTCGCTTGTCGCCCAATACTAACGGGCAGCCCAGGAACAGACTGTACGGCCCCTCATGTCCACGACGATTGAAGCCCCGGCCGCCTTCTCCAAGCCTCCCTCCGAGACCTTCGGATTGAGGAACCTGCTGGCCGTCTTCCGTCGGCGCCTGCGCCTGTTCGCCGCCATCGTGCTCATCGTCTTCCTGGCGGCCCTGGTCATCACCGCCCGCACCACCCCGCGCTACACGGCGCAGGCGCAGGTCATGCTGAACACCCGTCAGGAGCAGGTGGTCGACACCAAGGCCGTGCTGTCCAATCTTCCGGCCGAATCCGGCGTCATTGATTCCGAGGTCGAGGTGCTTCAGTCGCGCGACCTGGCGCGACAGGTCGTCGAGAAACTCCAGCTGGAACGCGATCCCGAATTCAACTGGGTCCTGCGCCCCGACACCGGCTTCAGCGCCCTGCTGTCCCGCCTGCAGGGCCGCTCGACCGCCCCGCCGCCGCCGCCACGCACGCCCGCCGAAATCCGCGAAGGCCGCGAACGCGCGGCTTCGGCGCTGCAGGGCGGCCTGGCGGTGCGCCGCGCGGGCCTGACCTACATCATCGTCATCGCCTATACGTCGCTAAACCCGGAAAAGGCCGCCCAGATCGCCAACGCCTATGCCGAGATCTACGTCCAGAACCAGATCGGGGCCAAGTACGCCGCCAACAACCAGGCTAACAGCTTTCTCGACACGCGCCTGAACCAGCTTCGCGGCGAGGTCCTGGCGGCGGAGGCGGCGGTCGAGCAGTATCGCACCGCCAACAACCTGCTGACCTCATCCGGCGCGACCCTGACCGAGCAGGAAATCTCCAGCTACAACCAACAGCTGGCCACCACCCAGGCGGAACAGGCGGCCGAGGAAGCCCGCCTGCGCGCCGCGCGCAGCCAGCTCGCGCGCGGGTCCAGCGGCGACGATGTGGGCGAAGCGCTGCAATCCAACGTGGTCGGTCAACTTCGCGCCCAGCGCGCCGTCGTCACCGCCCGCGTCGCGGATCTTCAGGCCCGCTATGGTCCGCGCCACCCTGAGATGCTGCGCGCCCAGCAGGAACTGGCCGCCATCGACGGCCAGATCCAGGCCGAGATCCAGCGTGTCATCTCCAATCTGGAGGCCCGGGTTCAGGTCGCGCGCGACCGCACCCACTCGGTCCAGAGCAGCATCGGCCGGGCGCGCGGCGCCCTGGCCGGCAACAACGCCGCCTCGGTTCGCCTGAACGAACTGGAACGCAATGCCGAGGCCGTGCGGACCCTCTACAAGGGCCTGCTGGACCGCTATCAGGAGACCACCTCCCGCGCGGGCATCGAAACCGCCGACAGCCGCATCATCGCCGCCGCCAAGGCGCCCGGCTCGCCCAGTTCGCCCAACATCCCGGTCAATCTCGTCTTCGGGCTGATCTTCGCGATCGGCGCGGGGCTGGCCGCCGTGGTGCTGACCGAGATGCTCGACGACGGCCTGCTGACGGCGGACGACGTCGAGGCTCGACTGGGCCTGCCGACGCTGGGCTCGGTTCCCCTGCTGATGTCGATCGCCGACCGCAAGGATCGACACATGCCGCCGACCGACTATCTGCTGAGCCGCCCCCTGTCCGGGTTCGCCGAGGCGTTCCGCGGCCTGCGGACCTCCATCCTCTACGCCCGCCTCGGACAGGCGGTGAAGGTCGTGGCGGTGGCCTCCGCCCTGCCCGGCGAGGGCAAGACGACCACCTCGGTCTGCCTGGCCATTTCGGCGGCCCAGGCCGGATCGCGCGTCCTGGTCGTGGACTGCGACATTCGTCGCCGCAACGTCAGCCGCCTGCTGGGCGTCAGCGCCGACAAGGGCCTGCTCGACGTGCTCGAAGGGTCGGCCACGCTCAAGGAGACCATGCTGCTGGACGAAGCCTCGGGCGCCTGGATCCTGCCTCTCGCCAAGCGCGAGTTCACCCCGCACGAGGTGTTCAACACCCCCGCCATGGACAACCTGCTCAAGCAGTTGCGCCAGCAGTTCGACCTGGTGATCCTCGACACCGCCCCCTTGCTCGCCATCGCCGAGACCCGCGTCCTGGCCAGCCAGTCGGACGCGGTCGTCTTCCTGATGCGCTGGCGCAAGACGCCCGCCAAGGCCGCCGAGGCGGCGCTGCAGGCGCTTCGGTCATCCGACGCGACTATCGCCGGCGTTGTCCTGACCCAGGTCGATGTCAACGAACAGGCCCGCTACGGCTATGGAGACCCGGGCTATTACTACTCCAGCTACAAGAACTATTACGCCGCTTGAGGCGGGTCACAGTGGCGCGGCGAAGGGCGCAGGGGCCAGCCGCTCGGCCTGGATCGCCTACGCTATTGTCGCCCCTGCTCCGCTGGCGATCTTCGTGGGCCACGGCCTGGGCGGAGCCACCGGCGCCCAGGCCAGCCTTGTTCTGGTCGCCACGATATCGGCGGCTGCTTTCCTTGTCTGGCGCTGGACGCTGAATCTGTCGCTGGACTACCGCCCGCTCTATGCGGCGGCGTTCTGTTTCGTCGGGCTTCTGACCTTCGTCGCCTGGACCGCCTGGGCGCCGTCGTCGGGCCTGCCTCAGGGCCCTCTGACCGCCCTTGTCGGGTCGTCCCGCATCGCCATCGTCCCGGACCAGACCCAGCTGGAGCTGATCAAGCTGGTCGGTCTCGCCGTCGCGGTCGTCTGCGGATTCCAGATCGGGTCCAGCGCGATCCAGGCGCGCCGAACGATCAATCTGATCCTCATCCTGGGGCTGGCCTGGGCCCTGGCGGCGCTGGGTCTGTTTCTCGCCGGCGGCCAGACCCGCCTCAGCGGCCTGTTCGTCAGTCCGAACACGGCCGGATGCCTGCTGCTCTGCCTGTTCTTGATGGCGCTAGGTCGAGCGACGCGCGCGCTGATGCAGCGGCACGGCCGCCTGCTCGACAGGGTCGTTCAAGCCGCGCTCTACGCCGCCTACGCCGCCCTGCTCGCCCTCTGCCTGAGCCTGACGGCCTCGCGCTCGGCCCTGGCCCTGGCGGTCGCGCTCGGCCCCTTGCTGGTCGGCGCCCGCCTGTGGCGAGCCCGCCCCGAGAAGCGGGTCTGGATCGCGGGTGCAGGCGCGATCTGCGGCGTCGCTCTGGCCTTGCTGGCCTTCGCCACGGATCGCGCCGTCCTGAGCCGGCTGGCGGACACGAGCCTCGATGCGGCCGACCGCTGGACCATATGGAGCGCCTATGGTTCGGCCTTCCTGCAATCGCCCCTGTACGGATTCGGCCTCGGCTCGGCGCCGGTCCTGGCCAAGATGGCCGTGACGCCCGACACCTATGACGCCATGTGGAACATCCGCGCCGTCCACAATGTCTATCTGCAATGGCTGGTCGAGGGCGGGATCATCGGCGCCGTCCTGATGTTCGCCACGCTCGCCTGCCTTCTGGCCGTCGCGGTGAAGGGCGCGACGCGCGGCGCCTTCCAGAGCCTCGCCCCCTTCCTCGCCGTCGACCTGGTCTTTCTGCTCCAAGGGCTGGTGGACTATCCGCTCCAGATTCCATCCGTGGCCATGATGTGGGCGCTGCTGCTCGGCCTACAGACAGGTATCGCCGTGCGCCCCGTTCGACAGGCGCCGCGCCGGAAGACCACATGACCCGCGTCGCCGTCGTCATCGCCGCCCATGACGCCGCCCGGACCATAGGGCGCGCGGTGCACTCCGCCCTGGCCGAGCCCGAGGTCACGGAAGTCTGGGTCGTGGACGACGCCTCGCAGGACGCCACGGCGGCCAAGGCCCGCCGCCATGACGACGGGTCGGGACGGCTGCGGGTGCTGACCCTGGCGGTCAACGGCGGTCCCGCCGCCGCCCGCAATCAGGCCCTGGCGCTGACGCGTTCGGACTGGGTGTGCGTGCTGGACGCGGACGATCATTTCCTGCCCGGACGCATCGGCCGGATGCTGCGCGCCGGCGGCGAAGCTGAACTGATCGCCGACCGGCCTCTGCGCGACGACACGGCCTGGGTCAGGCAGGATCAGGCCGCGCCCGAACAGATAAGTTTCGAGCAGTTCGTTCGCGCCAACATCACCCGGCCCGGCCGCTCGCGTGAGGAGATGGGCTTCATCAAGCCCCTGATGAAACGGGCTTTCCTCGCGACCCACGCCCTTGCCTATGACGAAGGAATGCGGCTGGGCGAGGACTACGACCTCTACGCCCGCGCCTTGGCCCTCGGGGCGCGCCTGCACCTGCTGCCGCCCATGGGCTATTGCGCGATGACGCGCGCGGACTCCCTCAGCGCCCGGCACGGCGTCGTCGATCTGGAGGCGCTGCGGGACTGTGACCTGCGGCTGGCCGGTCTTCGCCCCTTCACACCGTCCGAACGCCGCGCGATCCGCGCCCACCATCAGAGCATCGACGCCCGCGTCCAGTGGCGACGGCTGATCGAGGCGGTCAAGGCCCGTGATCCGGCGCGCGGCCTCAGCGCCTTCACCTCGCCGGGTGTCAGCCTGTCCCTGATCGCGCGGCTGGCGGAACAGGCCTGGCTGAGAAGCGCCCGGCGGGTCGGATGGTCTGGCTCAGGAACCCTATCGACCAGCCCAGATGCATGATCATGGCGGCGAAACCCGACGCCAGCCCGCAGACCGAGCGCGCCTTCATCCCAGCCCAGGCTCCCGCCGCAAGGCAGACGCCCGCCCAGATCGCCGCCGGAACCATGCCCACCACGGCCACGCCGCTCAACGGCGTCAGGACGGCGGACAGGAGGGCCAGGCCCACGGCGGGCGCGACGGCCAGCGGCGCCGCCTGCCGCAACTTGAGCGGGGTCCGATGCAGGCGCACCGTCCGGGCCCGTCCCCGGCCATAGTGGACATACTGGCGGAACAGGGCGCCGGGCGTGGCGCGCGGATAGTAGCCGACGGCGAGGTCCGCCTGCATCCAGATGCGGCCGCCTGCCTGAGCCAGTCGAAGATCCAGCTCGGCGTCCTCATTGTGGCTGAAGCGCTCGTCATAGCCGCCGACGGCGACGAAATCCTCGATCCGCATCAGGGCGTGGTGACCGTGGTCGATCCAGCCGCTGGCGCCGCCGACGCGGTGAACCGCCCCGCCTGTGCCGATCCTCGAGTTCTGCGCCACGGCTGCGGCGACCTGGAGACAGCCCTCGCCCCGCGAGGCCAGGGGGACCACCACCGAGGCGGCGCCGGTCGTCTCGGCGGCCTGAAGCAGGCGGGCCACATAGTCGGCCGGATAGTCGGCATGGGCGTCGATCCGCACCAGAAACCGCCGTCCCTCGCCGAAACGCCGAACGGCGACGTTGACGCCTGCGCCCTGGATTTTCAACAAGTTGTCGATCAGTTTCAACCTGTTTTCGTAAAGCGTGATCTCGGCCACTATCCTCTGGCTGCCGTCGGCGCTGCCGCCGTCCGCCACCACGACCAGCGCTTCCTCGGCGCCAGGATCGGCCAGCAACCGCCGGAGCAGATGGGGCAAGTGAGCCGCCTCGTTCAGGCAGGGCACGACGATCAGCGGTCCCGAGGTCTGCCGGTTCATTCGCCCCGTCCCGTCACCAGATCGGCCAGGGCCCGACTGTCCTCAGCGTCGGCGATCAGGTCGCCGCGCGGCACGGCCGCCGATCGCTGGACCAAATCATCATAGCCCGCCGCCGTCAGCCCCTCGAAGAACCGAAGCAGATCAGCCTCCACGTCATGCAACAGCACGCCGCAGTCGCGCTGCGCCAGCCAGCGCCCGGTCTCGACCCCGGCCTGGGCGATGATCGGACGGTCGCGCGCTCCCCCCTCATAGAGCCGGTTGGGCATCAGCCAGCGCGAGTTCAGCCCCTCCTCAAAGAAGTCCAGTCCCCAGACGAAATGGACCCCGTCGTAGAGGGCGGGCAGATCTCCGGCCTCATAGGACCCCAGGAAGCTGACGCCCGGCATGGTGGCCGTCAGGGCCTCGATGTCTTCGAACACCGCCGGCGACGGGCGGCCCCGGATCTCCACCTCCACCCGCCCAGACAGGGTCTCGGCCAGCCGGGCGAGCATGGTCAGACTGCGTCGACAGCGGATCATGCCGAACCAGCCGATGCGCCAGGGCGGCCCCGGCGGGATCTCACCTTCAGGCTTGGGGTCGCCACGCGGGGCATAGACCTTGTTCTCCACCACCCTCACCGACGCCTGGCCCGGCCGATGGACGAAGTAGTCTGACGCAAAGGCGGGCGAACTGACGATGATCTGATCCACACTCCGCAACAGCCGGTTCTCCAGCCCGCGCAGCAGCCGAGAGCGCCACCCTCGCCCCAGCAAGGAGCGATGGATGTCGAGGCATTCGTAGGTCAGCGGCATCCCGCGTCCCGCGCGCGCCACCTGCGCCAGCAGCAGCATTTCCAGATTGCGCGCCATCACCGCATCAGCGCGCCGCGCCAGCTTCATCAGCCGCCAGGGCCGCGCCGCCTGGGTCGCAACCGCGAGCATCCGTTGACGCAGGGCGCCGTCGAAGGTCTGGGCCAGAGGAACAGCCTCGACGCCTTCGACCTCGCAGGGCGCGGCTCCCCGGTGAAATCCCGCCAGAACCATGTCAGCGCCTCCGTCGCGCAACATCCTGACGCGGCGCGCCACGGCGGCGTCATTCAGGTCATGAACCAGATAGAGGATGGTCGGATCGGCCTTCATGCCAGCGACCGTTGCGGCCGAAGGCGGCGGGTCAGCCCCTCGGCCACGGCCCGGCCGAGACGGACCCTTTGTTCGCGCGACCGCGCCAGAGGCCCCATCGCCCCGACATCCCCGGCTTTCAACCGCTCGATGAGGACGACGAAATGTCGGTCCTCCGCCATCCGCGCGATCCGCCCATCCATTTCGCGGCGCGCATCGCCGTCGAGTTCGGTCGCCAGCCGTCGCGCGGCGTCGATCATGGCCTCCAACTGAGCGGCGGAAACCCGATGAGAAACAGAGCCGGACCTTCGCCGATAGCGATAGCCCGCGAACGGCAGAAAGACATAGACGGCGCCTGCCGCCAGGGCCCGCGACACGAAGTCGAAGTCTTCGCCGATGGTCAGGCTTTCGTCGTACAGCAGGCCTTGCCGCCTCAGCCAGTCCAGCCGGAAGATCGGCTTAAGATAGCCCAAGCCCTCGTCACGGCCCGTCGCTTCGCCGCAGGCGAGGAAGGTCGTCAGGTCAAGCCGTCGAGTCTGCGCCCATGGCGGCCCCGCCAGCCAGACATGATCGACCCTGCCGTCGTCATGGAAAGCCGTCAGATTGTCGGCGGCGATCTGCGCGCCCGCGGTTTCGGCCCCGTCCAGCAGCCGTTGCAGGCGATCCGGCAGGATCAGATCATCAGCATCCACCATCGCCGCCCAGACGCCTTTCGCCGCTGACAAGCCGATATTGCGCGCCGCCGCCGGTCCCCGCCCCGCGCCGCGCAAAAGGCGGACACGATCATCCTCGCGAGCATGGCCGTCGACGATCACGGGCGTGGAGTCGGACGAGCCGTCATCGATGACCAGGATCTCGAGGTCCGCCATCGACTGCCCCCGGACAGACCGGAGCGCTTCGTCAATGAAAGGCGCGGCGTTCCTGGCCGGCATGATCACGCTGACGCGGACCGGCGAGACTGACGAAGGCTGCATTCGACCTCCACATCCAGACCCCAGCCCAAGCAGATTCCGGGCCGCCCGAAAAGACTCTACCGGGGTTCAGCTTATCACGTCGTGCGAATTCTCTCTGCGTCATGCAACCCGGCTGGGCGCGGCGGCGCTTTACTGGCGCTTCTCCCTGCGGAAACGGGTTGAGGCAGGGTGGCGAGGATCGCGATGCGGGCTGGGACCTTGATCGAGGCGAGACGGGAGCGATGGCCCGCGCGGGCGCGCCTGGCCCCTCCGGTCGATCTGTTGGCCGGCACGGCTTCCGTCCTTCTGCTGACCGCGACCTGGCTGGGCGGCTTCGGGCCCCTCGCGCCGCTGATGATCATGGTCTGCGCAGCGGCCCTAGTCGTGCTGAAGCCGCGCGAGAGCCTGGCGGGCGTGTTTCAGTGCTGGCCGCTGCTGCTCGTCGCCGCCCTGGCCGTCTTGTCCGCCCTGTGGTCGACCGCCCCCTCAGTCAGCCTTCGCTATGGATCACAGCTCGGGATCACCATTCTAGCCGCCGTCCTGATGGTCAGCGTCCAGAGACCGGACGGGTTCGTGCGCGCCGTCTTCCTCAGCAGCACCGTCATCCTGACCCTCTGCCTGCTCTCGGGCCGCCAGGGACCATCATTGGCGGGGCCTGTCCTGATCGGCGTCCTGGGCTCCAAGAACGAGATGGGCGGGCTCACCCACCTGCTGCTGTGCAGCGGCCTGGCCGTGGCGGTGGACGGATCGCAGCCGCGCTGGCTGCGCCTTTCGACCCTGCCGGTAGGAGCCGCCGCCCTGTTCGTCCTGCTGACCGGCTTTTCCGCCGGCGCCGTTCTCGCGACCCTGATGTTCGGGGGAGTCTTCGCCATTCTGATGGTGGCCGCGCGGACCCCGCCGGCGATCCGCGTCCTGCTGGTTCTGTGCCTGCTGGCCTTCGCCGTGCCGCTCTGGATGCTCCGGGCGGATCTGGTCGTGATGTGGGAGGACTTCGTCGTCAACGTCCTGCACAAGGATGTGGGCCTGACGGGGCGAGACTACCTTTGGGCCTATGCCGACCGGTTGATCGCCGACCGACCGCTTCTGGGGCACGGTTTCCGCTCCACCTGGCTGGGCAGCGGCGCCGAGACGATCGGCCTGTTGCGTTGGGCCGGACTGACCAGCGGCGCGGGCTTCAGCTTCCACGACAACTATCGCGAATGGCTGGTCGATTTCGGCTATGCGGGCGGCGGACTGATCGCCGTCGTCATGTTCACGGGCCTGGCGCGGACCGTGCTGCGCGCCATGTCGCCCGTCAGCACGCCCGGCTGGCTCTTCCTCGCCTCGATCGGCATCGTTTTCGCCGCGCGCGCCAAGGTCGAGAACCTGTTCGGCCCGTTCAACTCCTCGACGGTGATCATCGTGGCGGCGGTCGCCTACGGCCTGATCCATCTTCGAAAACAGACTCCCTCGCCTCGGCCCGGACATGGCTAGGATGCCGCCGCGCACCATGCTGCTGTTCTACGACGGCTATGAGCTCAGGGCCGCGCCGGGACTGGTGGGACAGACCTGTTCCCATTTGCGGCGAGGCGCGCGCTTCGCCTGGAGAAGCTTAAGGCGCAAGCAGACCCACACCGGTTTCTACACCGCCTTCCTCGGCCTGAAGAAGTCCCTCGAAGCGGTCGGTTGGCGCGTCCGCGTCAATGATTTCGCCGCCGCGCGCCGGAACCCGCAACAGCCCATCGGCGTCGCAGGCTACCCCTCGGTCGTGGCCAAGGTGGACCTGCCCAATCCCGTCATTTTCGGCCCCGGCGACTACGGCCTGTGCGAGGAGGCCGCGCGCGTGGCGGGTCAGTCGCGCTTCAAGTTGCTGATCCAGCCGTCGCAATGGGCGATCGACTTCAATCAGCCCTGGGTCGGCCCGAAGTCCGCCCTCTGGTTCGCCGGCATCGACACCGTGGCTTGGCCCGACCTGTCGTCCCGGCCCAAGACCACGGATGTGGTGATCTATGACAAGATCCGCTGGTTCCGCGAGGAGCGCGTGCCCGCGGTCCTGAAGCGCTGTCAGGCCCATCTGAAGGCGCGCGGCCTGACCTGGGAGGTCGTGCGTTACGGCGCGCACCATGTCTCGGATTTCCGGGCCTCCCTGGCCCGCAGCCGGGTCATGATCTTCCTGTGCGAGCACGAGACCCAGGGCATCGCCTATCAGGAAGCCATGGCGTCCGGCCTGCCGGTCTTCGCCTGGGACGAAGGCGAACTGACGGACCCCATCCTGGCCGCCCGGGCGCCGCCCGGCCTGACGGTCAGCACCGCGCCCTATTTCGACGACCGCTGCGGCGCCCTGTTCAAGCTCCAGGACATGGAGTTGGACTTCGACGCCTTCTGGGCCCGACGCGAGACGTTCCAGCCGCGCGCCTATGTTGAGGAAACCCTGGGGCTGGAGGCGTCCGGGCGCCTATATCTGTCGCTCTACGAACAGGTCCGCGCGGGCGCCGTCTAGTACAGCTGTCCTTCGCGCACGCCCGCCAGACGCGCCACGACGCCGACATGGAGCGCCCCGCGCGTGAGCGCCCGCCGCCACCCCGCCGGACTGGCGAGACGGAGCAGCGCCATCCCGGCGCAGGCGCAGGCCTTGGCCAAAGCGAACCCGGCCTGCGTCGCCCGCCGGCTTCCCGGCGTCAGATGCCGTCGCGCGTGCGTCTGACCGGAACGGAAGGCGCGGCTCAGCAGCCACGATAGACGAAGCCTTTCCTGCCCCACCGTCTCTCGGACCACGGCCCCGGGCGCCGCCGCGAACCGCGCCCCGTCGGCGTGCAGGCGGGTGAAAAAGTCCGTGTCCTCGCCGCCGGATCGCCCCAGGTCCGGGTCGAAGCGTCGCTCGCCGATCACGGCGCGCTTCACCAGGGCGTTCGACGTAAAGCCCGTATCGACGCCCCTACACGTCTGCACCGGGCGGATGGAATGGAGGTCGGCAGACACGCTCCAGCGCGGCGCGTCATCCGGATAGAGAGCTTGGACAGAGCCGAACACGGCGTCGCAGTCGTTCTGCTCAAGCGCCGCGATCAGACATTCCAGCCAGTCGGGATCCGCGACCTCGTCGTCGTCGATCCAGGCGACATGGTCGGCCGTGGCGACGTCGAGGCAGGCGTTGCGCGCCACCGAGATGTTACGGGCCGGCGCATGGAGATAAAGAAAACTGCCCCACGCTTCGAGCACCTGCTCGACCAGGGCCTGCGCGCTGGGCTCATGATCGTTGTCCGCGACGATGATCCGGAAACGATCAGCCGGCAACGTCTGCGCCTTCAATGAAGCCAGGGTCGCCGCCAGGCTGGGGCGCCTGAACGTGCAGACGCAGACGTCGACAAGAAATGGCGCCCCCATCGATCAGCGCCAGTACCGGTTGTTACGCCGCCGCGACCGACGCTTGAGACGCGACGATATCGAAGGCCACGCAAAGCAGGCGAGCAGAAGCAGGACGGTGGGCAAGGCTATGACGTAAGCCAAGGCGTTCCCCTCGTTCCTGCGCCTCCGCAAGCGGCGGCATGAAGGCCTGCTTCCCGAGCAACGCCTAACTGCCTGCAAGGGTTCGCGCCTTGCCTGAAGGAAATGGACAGGATCGATGCGGCGTCAGGCCGAATGAGCGGGCAGACGAGCGATGAAATGGCCCTTCATGCCTTCCGGCCAGTCCCGATAGGGCACCGCCCCCTCCGGACTGTCGGCATAGAGGCGGGCGAAGTCGGTGATCGCCCGGGCGTCCTGTTCGGTCGGGGCGAACCGTCCGGCCAGATAGGCGGGCTTGCCCGGCTGGCTCAGATAGACAGAACAATGACTGGAACAGGCCCACAGGCAGGCCTGCGGCTCGACCCGCAGCTGACCGGCGCCGACAGCGGCCTCGACCGCATTGAACAACAACTGCCCTCCGGACAGGCCGGCGGCGTCCACCGGCTCCTCGCTTGAGAAGCGGCAGGTCGTGCAGACCACCAGACGCGCCGTCATCAGAACTCGATCCCGGCCTGGGCCTTCACGCCGTTGCGGAACGGATGCTTCACCATCTGCATGTCCGTGACCAGATCCGCCGCCTCGATCAAAGCGTCCGGCGCATTGCGGCCGGTGATGACGACGTGGGTGTCGGCGGGGCGCACGGCCAGAACCGCCAGCACCTCCTCGACCGGCAGGTAGTCGTAGCGCAGGGCGATGTTCAGCTCGTCGCAGACGACCATCTTCCAGTCAGGGTCCATGATCCGGGCCTTGGCCGCCTCCCAGGCGCGCCGGACGTTGGCGATGTCGGCGGCCCGGTCCTGGGTGTCCCAGGTGAAGCCCTCGCCCATGGGCCGCATCTCGACCAGTTCGGGAAAGGCGTCGAACAGGGTCTGCTCGCCCGTCTCCATCGCCCCCTTGATGAACTGGATGATCGAGGTCTTCATGCCGTGGCCGATCATGCGGCAGACCATGCCCATAGCCGCCGTCGACTTGCCCTTGCCCGTCCCGGTGTGGACGATGACCAGACCGCGCTCGACCGTCTTGGTCGCCATCATCCGGGCGCGAGCAGCCTGGACCTTCTTCATCTTCTCAGCGTGGCGGGCGTTCAGATCGGCTTCGGTCATCAGCGCGAGGCTCCTTGCGGCGACAGGTCCAGTTCGAAGGGCGCGCCCCAGGCGGTCTCGATGCCGCGCCCGATGGCGGCGACGGCGCGGACCATGGCGCCGTCGCGGTTCAACAGGCGATCGGCAAGGGCCACGATCAGGGGGTTGGGCGTGGCGGTCGGGCCGGCGACGCGCAGGCGCGCGGCCCATGCCTGCTCCCGCCCCGGTTCGGACCGGGCGCAGGCGATGACATAGGCCGCCGCTGTCGAGCGACTGACCCCCGCCCAGCAGTGGATCAACAAGGGCCGCGTCCCGTCCCAACCCTCGGCGAAGGCCAGCAGGGCAGCGATGTCCGCCTCGGTCGGCGGAACCAAACCCTCGCGCGGCGCGGCGATGTCGTTGAACCTCAGGTCCAGCCGATGCGGCGGCGCGTCGGCCAACGGCGCATCGACGTGCCTGGGCGAAGCCAGGCTGATGAGGTGTGACGGCCGGTGGCTCGCCACCAGGCCGGCGACGTCATGTAGGGGGGCGACGATCAGCTTCATGCGATCGCCAGCCCGGCGACGGCCAGCAGGAAGCCGACCTCGAACGCCTGCTCGACCGCGCCCAGAACATCCCCTGTACGTCCGCCGATCAGCCGCCACGCCAGCCAGGCCGGAACGGCGGCGGCCAGCAGGCCCAGCGCGACGCCCCCCGCCCCCGTGACCGGCGAGAAGAAGGCCAGCGGCCACAGGGCGATCAGAACCGCCACCGCCAGCCCGACGACTGAGGCCCGATCAGGCTTGCCCTCCTTGGCCATGCCGGGATCGCCGCCATAGGGCATGATCGTCATGGCCCCGACCGCCGCCGCCCGGCCCAGACCATGCGAAGCCAGCAATGCGACCGCCGCGAACAGGGGCGAGACCTGCGCCAGCATGGCCAGAGCCGCGACGCGCAGAGCCAGCGTCAGCCCCAGCGCCAGCGCGCCATAGGAGCCCAGCCGGCTGTCCTTCATGATCTCCAGCCGCCGCTCGCGGGTCAGTCCCCCGCCCAGCCCGTCCGCCGTGTCGGCCAGCCCGTCCTCGTGAAAGCCGCCGGTCAGGGCGATCCCGGCGCCGACGGCCAGCAAGGCCGCGATCCACGGGCTCCAGACCTGGGCCGCACCATAGAGGATCAGGGCCGACACGCCGCCGACGATCTGGCCGACCAACGGGTAATAGCGCGCGCTTTGCTGAATCCATTCCGGCTGAAACCCGGCCAACTGCGGCGTCGGGATACGGGTCAGAAACTGCACCGCACAGACGAACAGCCGCCCTTCATGCCGGATCACCCTACGGCCTCCAGCACGTCCGACAGGTCAGCGACCTCCGACAGCAGTGCGCAGGCCGCCTGAACCAGAGGCACGGCCAGCAGGGCGCCAGTCCCTTCGCCTAGCCTCATGTCCAAGCCCAGCAAGGGTCGGGCATTCAAGGCCTCCAGCATCAGGCGATGCCCCGCCTCAGCCGAGGCATGGGCGAACAGGCAATAGTCCCGCGCGGCGGGCGCCAGTCGGACGGCCAGCAAGGACGCCGCCGTGCCGATGAAACCATCGACCAGAACCGGAACCCCCGCCTTGGCCGTCGCCAGCAAGGCCCCGGCCATCATGGCGATCTCATAGCCGCCGAACTGGGTCAGCACATCGAACGGGGCCGTGGCGTCGGACCGTGCCGCCGCCTGAGCCAGAACCGCGCGCTTTCGCACCATGCCCTCCGGCGAATGACCCGCCCCCTGCCCCACGCAGTCGTCCAGCGGCGCGGGCGCCAACCGGTGCATCAGCAGGGCCGCCGAGGCGCTGTTGCCGATGCCCATTTCGCCCAGGGCAATCAGGTCGGCGCCGCTGACGATGGCGTCTTCAGCTACCCGTGCGCCGGCCAGCAAGGCGGCCTCGGCCTGCGCCGCCGTCATGGCCGGTTCGACCGAGGCGTCCGCCGTGCCCGGCGCGATCTTGGCGTGGACCAGCCTCGCGCGGTCCGACAGGTCCGCCGTCACGCCCGCGTCGATCACCCGCACCTCGGCTCCGACCACGCGGGCGAAGGCGTTGGCGCTGGCCTTGCCCGCCAGCAATGTGTCGACCATGGCCACGGTGACCCCGGACGGAAAGGCCGCCACGCCTGAGCGCGTCAGACCATGGTCCCCGGCGAAGACCAGCAGGACAGGTTGCCTGATGACCGGTTTCGACTTCTTCTGGATCAGGCCCAGCGTCAGGGCCAGTTCCTCGATTCGCCCGAGGGCGCCCGGCGGCTTGGCCTTGCCGTCCAGCGCCGCCTGCAAGGCGGCCTCCGAAGATCGGTCCAAAGCAGGCGCCGTAAACAGGTCAGCAAGGGTCAGCGCGGCCACACGAAGCCTCCGGCGATCAAGAGCAGAATCAGCGCGGCGCAGGCAACACCATAGACGCGAAGACCACGCCGCAGATCATGGGCGCGCGGCGGCGCCCAGTCGCCGAAATCGGGTCGATCGGCGACGACGCCGTCGTAGCGAACCGGCCCGCCCAGCCTGACCCTCAGCGCCCCCGCCATGGCGGCCTCGGTCCAGCCCGCATTGGGCGAAGCGTGCTTGCGGGCGTCACGCCACATGATCCGCCAGCCTTGCCAGCCGCCCAGTGCGATCAGGCCGCCTGCGATCCGGGCCGGGATCCAGTTCATCACGTCGTCGGTCCGCGCCGCGGCCCAGCCGAAGGCGCGCCAGCGATCCTCCATGTGGCCGATCATGCTGTCAGCCGTGTTGACCGCCTTGTAGGCGAACAGACCCGGCAGGCCGCCGACCAGGAACCAGAAGACCGGCGCAACCACCCCATCGCAGAAACTTTCGGCCAGACTTTCCAAGGCGGCGGCGGCCACCTCGCCCTCGCCCATCGCCTCTACATCCCGGCCAACGATCATGCTGACCGCCAGACGCGCGGCGGGCAGATCGCCCGCAGTCAGAGGCTTGGCGACGGCGCGGACGTGATCGAACAGACTGCGCGCCGCCAGCCCAGTCGCGCCGCAGACGAGGACCAGCGCCAGTCCCGGCCACAACGGGACAGCTTCCGCCAGTATCTCGACACCCCAACCGACACCGCCCGCGACGCCGATCAGAATTAGGATCGTCGCAACGCCCAGAATGCGCCTGGCCTTCTCTGGCCGCTCAACACCGTTCCAGCGCTTCTCCAGCGCCGCGACCAGTGCGCCGACCGCTACCACCGGATGTCGAAGGCGACGGGGCCAGCCAATCGTCCCCTCGACCAGCAGGGCTCCGGCGACGATCCATGGCGTGGGCGCGCTAGCGGGCACGGCCGACCATCTCCAGCACGGGGCCGCGCACGCCCGCCAGGGTGTGCGCCTCGACGCCATAGGCCGCCTTGAGCACCTGGGAAGACAAGGCCTCGCGGGGCGGCGCATCCGCCAACACGCGTCCGTTGGCCAGAACGATGACCCGGTCGGCCACGCGAAGAGCCGCATCAAGGTCATGCAGGGTCAGGATGACGCCTCGCCCCTCATCATCCGCCAGCCGCCGGAACAGGTCGCAGGCATCCAGCACATGGCCCGGGTCCAGCCCTGCCAGGGGCTCGTCGGCCAGGAGCCATTGCGGATCGCCCGCCAGGGCTCGCGCTATCAGGACCCGCGCCCGTTCGCCGCCCGACAGGGTCGAGACGACGCGTTCGGCGAACGCCTGAACACCGGTCACGGCCATGGCGCGATCCACGGCCAGGCGATCCTCCGCCGTCAGCCCCCAGGCGCCGACCCAGGGGGTGCGTCCCAGACCGACAAAGGTGCGGCCGTCCACCGCCCAGGCGATCTCGGCGTTCTGGGGCAGATAGGCGATACGGCGCGCCCGTTCTCGCGATGGCAGGTCGCGCAGGGGGCGTTCGTCAAGCGTCACCTGCCCCGCATCGGGCCTCCTCAAGGCCGCCAGACAGTCCAGCAACGTGGACTTGCCCGCCCCGTTCGGTCCGACCACCGCCGTCACCAGTCCTGGCGCAAAGGCCGCGCCGATGCCGTTCAGCACCGCCTTGTCACCCAGACTGACCGACAGATTTTCCGCGCTCAGAAGGCTCATGCCAGCTTCCTCCTCATGCCGATCAACAGGACCAGGAAGAAGGGGCCGCCCAGGGCCGCCATGGCCACGCCCAGCTTGATCTCAGACGCCGAAGGCGTCAGCCGCACCAGGATGTCCGCCGCCAGCACCAGCGCCGCCCCGCCCAGGGCCGAGGGCAACAGCAGGCCGCCGGGGCGGGCCCCGATCAGGGGGCGCAACAGGTGCGGCACGATCAGGCCGACGAAACCGATCGAACCCGTCACTGACACCGCCGAACCGACCGCCAGGGCGGCCCCGAACGCCAATACCAACCGTCCCAGATCCAGCCGCACCCCCAATGATCGCGCCCCGGCCTCGCCCAGGGTCAGGGCGTCCAGCGTCCGCCCCTGCGTCATCAGCAGCAGGCAGCCGAGGATCATGCCGGGCGCCGCCAACTTCAGCTCGACGACGCTGCGGTCGGCCAGGGAGCCCATCAGCCAGTTGACGATCTCGTTCACCGCCCAGGGGTTGGGGGCCAGGTTCAGCGCCAGCGCCACCCCGGCGCCCGCCATGGTCTGGATCACCACGCCTGCAAGGATGAAGGTGACGACGCTGCTGGTCGCACCTGCCAGCGCCAACAAGAAGACCACGCCCAGCCCGGCGCCCAACATGGCCGCGATCGGCAGCACCCAGGGCGCGCTGGCCGCCGCGCCCAGATAGAAGGTCAACACCGCCCCCAGCGCCGCCATGGTCGAGACGCCAAGCATCCCCGGATCAGCCAGAGGGTTGCGCGTATAGCCCTGCAGCGCGGCCCCGGTCAGGCCCAGCACCGCCCCGACCATCAGGGCCAGAATGGTGCGCGGCAGGCGCAACTCGAACAGGATGGCCCAGGCGGGGTCGCCTTGCTGGCTGGCCCAATCGCTCCACGGCACCCAGACGCGCCCCGCGCTCATGCTGGCGACGGACAGAACGGCGATCAGGACCAGAAGCCCGATCAGGATCAAGGGACGCGGCAGGGTCATGTCAGGGCCTCCAGCGCCGTGCGGCGCGCCCGAGCCAGGGCAGCGGCGGTCTGGATCAGCACCGGGCCGCCGCAATAGAGCAGCTTCTCTTCCAGTCGCGCCTGCACCATCCGACCGGACAGCGAGGCCAGCGCCGGGTGACGCATCACCCGGTCGGCCCAGGTCCGCGATCCTTGAACAGGCACCCCGCTGAGCAGGACCTGCGGCGGATCCGCCAGCAGACGCTCGACCGGCACATTGCCCCATTTGCCCAGGCCATAGAGGTCAGCGACGTTCTCGAACCCGGCGCGGGACATCATCTCGTCCATCAGGGTGCCGCGCCCGGCGGCGAAGCCGTTGGGCTGATAGACCAGGGCTTTCAACGGCCGCGATCCCGGCGGCGGCGCGGCGGCGGCGATGGCGGCCTCGATGCGGGCGATCAGTGTCTCGCCGCGCGCCGGACGGCCGACCAGACGGGCCACCTCGCGCACCTGGTCCAGACTGGTCGCCACGCTGTCGGGCACGGCGAACAGTTCGGTCGGGATGTTCATCCGGCCCAGCGCATTGCGGGTGGCCAGGGCGCTGTGACGGCTGGTCAGCACCAGGTCGGGTCGCAGAGCGATGACCTCTTCCGCCGTCTCCCAGGTGTAGGGCAGCGTCTTGGCCACCTCGGAAATGGTCGAGCCGACCGGCTCTCGCGCATAGTGGCTGAGGGCCGCGATCTGCCCCCTGTCGGCGACATGAACCAGAATGGCGTCAAGGCAGGCGTTCAGCGACACCACCCGCCTCGGGGCGGCGACCGCCGCCGCGGGGCCGGCGACCACGGCCGCCCCCGCGCCAGCCAGAGCGCCCGCCAGCGCCTGTCGCCGCGTTGTCCTCATGCGAAGGCCTCCAGCGCATGCATCAGGCGCGGCAGGTCGCGCTCGCTCGGCACGCCGAACCTCAGACCGTCCGGAGTATGATCGAAGGGCCGGGTCAGAACGCCCAAGCGGCACAGATGCTGGAACCAGAGCGCCGCGTTCGGCGTGCGGGTCATGCGGAACAGGCTGGTCCCGCCGACGATATGGAACCCGGCCCGCGACAGGACGTCGTCCAGCCGGTCGGCCCGCTCGGCCAGAGCCGCCTCGGTGCGCCGCCGCCAATCCGCGTCGGCATAGGCCCCCCGCCCCATGATCAAGGCGTCCGCCCCGACGGGCCAGTCGCCCAGCAGGGCGCGCAGACGCGCAATCAGACCCGGCGCGGCCAGCATAAAGCCCAGCCGCACGCCAGCCAGTCCATAGAACTTGCCGAACGAGCGCAGGACGATCAGGCCGGGTTCGGCCAGGTCCGACACGCTGTCGCCCGGCGTGCACTCGATGAAGGACTCATCCACCACCAGCCAGCGTCCCGCGGCCGAACGCTCGCGCGCCATGGCGATCAGGTCGGCGCGCCGGGTCAAACGGCCGTCGGGATTGTTCGGATTGACGATGATCAGCACGCCCGCCTGCGACGTCGCCGCCTGATCGGCTGCGATCAGGCGCGTCGCCACGCCCGCCGCTCGCCAGGCCTCGGCATGGGCGCCGTAGGTCGGACCGACGATCTCGACCGAGCGCACGCCCAGCAGCAGGGGCAGAAGGCGGATCGCCGCCTCGGCCCCGGCTGCCGCCGCCGTCCGTTCCGGCGCGCTGCCGAAGGCCGCCGCCGCCGCCGTCTCCAGCGCGACCAGGGCGGCGGGATCGGGCAGACGGTTCAGCTCCGCCTCCGGGGCGCGCGGGCCGCGCCACGGCTCGGGGTTGATCCCGGTGGACAGGTCCAGCCAGGGCTTCGGCGCGTCGGGATAGGCGGCGGCGGCCTTCATCAGACCGCCGCCGTGCCGGGTCGCCGTCGTCAGAAACGCGGCGTCATGCATGGGATCAGAACCGGACGCGAACGCCGCCGAACACGCCCTGCCCCGGCGTGCCGTAGTTCAGGACCGTCTGATACTCTTCGTCCAAGGCGTTTTCGATCCGGCCATAGACTTCAAGGTTGTCGTTGATCGGATAGGAGGCGCGGATGTCGACAAGGGTGTATTCGCCCACGACGACGGTGTTTGCGTCGTTGTTGAAGGTCTCGCCCACATAGCGCACCGCCACGCCGGTCTTCAGACCCACCGGCCACGCATAGTCGGCGGCGAAGTTGGCCATGTGCTCGGGGCGACGCGTCAGGCGCTTGCCGTCCGTGGCGCCCGAGGCGCTCTTGGCGTCGGTCCAGGTGTAGTTGGCGCTGAGGTTCAGACGCTCGGTCACGTCGACGCGGCCGATCAGTTCGACGCCTTGCGCCTCGGTCTTCTGAACGTTGCGGTAGTAGCCCCAACGGCCCACGCCGTTGACGGTGCACAGCGGGTCGGTCGAGGGCGTCGAGCAGCCGTTGTAACGGATTTCGTTGTCGGCCTGACGGTTGAAGTAGGTGGCCGAGACCACGGCGCGGTCGAACAGGCGCTGCTCGATGCCGACTTCCCAGCTGTCGAACTCTTCCGGCTGAAGCGTCAGATTGCCGTATTCGCTGTAGAGCTCATACAGGCCCGGCGCGCGGAAACCCTGGCCCCAGCTGGCGCGCACGACGGTGTCGCCGTCGTTCAGCGCCCAGGCCACCGCGACCTGACCCAGCAGGTTGTGGCCGTATTGGGCGTGGTCGTCGTAGCGCAGGCCGCCGGTCAGGGTCAGGCCGTCCAGCACCGTCCACTGAACCTGGGCATAGGCGCTGTCGAGGTCGGCTTCACCGCGCGCAAACGCCGGGTTCGGGTTGAAGCTCGAGGGCGAACGCGTACGCATTCCCGAACGTTCGCTCTCAATGCCGAAGGTGGTGTTCAGCGTCTCGGTGACGGCGAACGTGCCCTGGTATTCCCAACGGCGGTTCTCGCCCGCCGCGTCGAAGGTCAACGGCTGGGCCGCAGTCGCGGGGTTGTAGTTGAGGCGGTTGGTGTCGGTGTAGGCATAGCCGATCCGGTTGCGGAAACGGCCGTCCAGCAGGTCGAAGTTCAGCCCGGCGTAGCCGACCAGTTCCTTGGTCTTGCCGTACTCGCGGCTGTCGCCGTTGAAGGCGTCGAAGTCGTTCTGACCGTTCGACCAGACAGAGCGCAGGTCCAGGGAAACGGCGTCGGTGATCTTCAGATTCAGGCGGCCCGACAGGCCCGTGTTGGTGTAGCCGTCGTCCTCGGTCCCCTTGGCGAAGGCCGAGAAGCCGTCGGTGTCATAGCGGCTGGCGGCCAGACGCCAGCTGAGGCGGTCATTGGCGCCGCCGACGCCGCCGCGGAAATAGGTCGTGCCGCGCGCGCCGGCTTCGGCGTCGAAGCTGCCTTGCAGGGCTTCGGTCGGCTCAGCGGTGACGATGTTGACCACGCCGCCGATGGCCTGGCTGCCCCACAGGGTCGACTGGGCGCCGCGCAGGATTTCGATGCGGGCCGTATCGCCGACCAGCAGATTGCCGAAGTTGAAGCCGCCCTGGGTCGAAGACGGGTCGTTCAGCTTGACCCCGTCGATCAGGACAACGGTGTGCTGGCTCTCGGCGCCGCGAATGTTGACGCCCGTCGTGGTTCCGACGCCGCCGTTACGGGTGAAGCTGACGCCCGGGGTCTGGGCCAGAAGCTCGGCCACGGCCGGGGTCTGGCGCGCCTCGATGGCGGCCTGGGTCAGGACGGTGACCGAGGCGCCGACGCGCTCGATCGGCTGGGCCGAGCGGTTGGCGGTGACGATGACGTCAGCCACGGCGGTGGCGCCGGCGCGGCCGGCCACGTCGGGGGCGGAGGCCTGCTGGTCGGTGACTTCGGCGGCGAAGGCGGGGGCGGCGGCAAGAAGGCTGGCGGCGGCCAGGGTAGCGAATGCGGTCCGGTTCATTCCGGTTCTCCATATGACGACGCCGCGCCGGACCGGCCTCCGCCCGGATGAGCGAAAGCGGCCGCTGACGCGGCTGGTTTACGACTGTCGTCACACGAGTTGCCTCGACCGCCCGGCACATCCCGACCGCGCGGAGAACGACGGCGACAGGCAGGTCTCCTGGCTCGCGGATCAACGCCGGTGCGCGTCGCCTTCCCAGAAGTCGTTTCAGGCCGTGGCCTTCCGGACCGCCAGTGGCGTATGACGCGCGGGCTAGCCGCTTACAGTTGCGGGAACAGCCGGAGTTTCACACTCCGTTCCCTTTCAATCCCCTTTCGGGGAACCTGACGCGACCGTGGCAGTAGGACCGCGCGCCCCTGAGGTCAACCGGAGAGACAAGCATGGCCATCACCCTGGTTCTCGGCGGCGCCCGTTCGGGCAAGAGCGCCTATGCCCAGAGACAGGCTGAACAGGCGGAGGCCGGAACCGGCCGCCCTCCCCTGATGATCGCCACCGCCGAGGCCTTCGACGAAGAGATGCGCGATCGAATCGACCGGCATCGGACCGATCGCGGCGACGACTGGCGCACTCTCGAAGCGCCCCTCGAACTGGCTGAGGCGCTGCGCGACCTGTCGGCCGAGGACGTGGTCGTGGTCGACTGCCTGACGCTGTGGCTCAGCAATCAGATGCTGGCCGACCGCGACGTCGCCGCCGCCATCGACGATCTGGCCCTGGCGCTTTCATCCTGCCCCGCCGCCGTCTGGGTGGTCAGCAATGAGGTCGGCTGGTCCCTGGTCCCCGACAACGCCCTTGGACGCCGCTTCCGCGACGAGGCCGGCCGACTGAACCAGCGGATCGCGTCGATCGCGGACAACGCCTGCCTGATCGTGGCCGGCATGAAGCTGGACCTGCAGCGCGCCTAGCCGCCTTGGACGCGCAACCACCGCCAAAACGGAAACAGTTTCGTTTTCGTCTTGCGAGAATGACGCCGTTATGAAAACCTCTTGATGGGGAAACACTCACGAGCGTTCTGGAGGGGAACTCATGATGGCGCGCACATGGCTGCCGGTCGCATTGATGCTGGTGTTGGGGGCCTGCGGAGCCAAGCCCGCCGAGAAGGGCACGGACCTTTCCAAGGCGAACACCACCTACCAGAACGAGCTGATGGAGAAGCTGATCGACGCCAAGCCCGGCACGGTCATCGAAATCCCGGCGGGCGTCTTCACCATCGACACCAGCCTGAGCCTGGCCGTCGACGGCGTGACCATTCGTGGTCAGGGCATGGACAAGACCATCCTGAACTTCCGCAATCAGGCCGCCGGGGCGCAGGGCCTGCTGGTCACGGCCAGCAACTTCACCATCGAGGACCTGGCGCTTGAAGACACCAAGGGCGACGCCCTGAAGATCAACGAGGGCGAGAACATCGTCGTGCGCCGGATCCGCACGGAATGGACGCAAGGGCCCAAGACCGAGAACGGCGCCTACGGCATCTATCCGGTGCAGACGCGCAACGTCCTGATCGAGGACAGCGTGGCGATCGGCGCGTCCGACGCCGGCATCTATGTCGGCCAGTCGAAGAACGTCGTGGTTCGCCGCAACCGGGCGGAGTTCAACGTTGCGGGGATCGAGATCGAGAACTGCATCGACGCCGACGTCTATGAAAACCTTGCCACTAACAACACCGGCGGCATTCTGGTCTTCAACATGCCGCAGCTGCAGCAGGCGGGATACCGGACGCGCGTCTACAAGAACCGCTCGGTCGCCAACAATACGCGCAACTTCGGCCACGCCGGCACCCCGGTCGCCAGCGTTCCGGCAGGCACGGGCGTGATCGTCAACTCCAATGATCAGGTCGAGATCTTCGACAACGACATCGCCGACAACAAGACCGCCAACATCATCATCTCCAGCCTGTTTTCCGCCGGCTATTCCGACAGCGCCATGAGCGGCGACTTCGACCCCTACCCCGAGGCCATCCTGATCAAGGACAACCGTTTCAGCGGCGGCGGCAACTCGCCCGACGGCATGGATCTGCAGGCCTTGCGCGTGGCCAAGTTCGGGCCGACGGGCCGCTTCCCCGACATCGTCTGGGACGGCTACGTCAATCCCAAGCGTCTGGTGAACGGCCAGATGCCCGCCCCGCTGCGCATCTGCATCGACAACGGCGAGGCGGGGGTTCTGAACGTGGACGGCCCGAACAAGTACGCCAACCCGAACACCGACATGACGGCGCACAAATGCACCCTGCCGCGTCTGTCGCCCGTCGTCCTGCCGGGAGCCTGACGCGGCGCCATGACCCGGTTCAATCTGCTTGTCCTTTGCCTGGCCCTCGTCGCCGGGACGGCGGCCTGCACCAGGGCCCAGCCCCAACAGGCCTTGGTCGATCCGACCTATTTCGCCACCGAGAACCCCAGGTCCCTGCGGGACTGGGGCATGGTTCAGGTTGCCGACGACGCCCTGGTCCTGGGCCAGCGCGTCACCCCCTATGACGTCACGACGCCGCTGTTCACCGACTATGCGCAGAAGCTGCGGACCATCTGGATGCCCCCCGGCGCCGCGGCGGACTACAAGCCGGGCGACGACGAACTGTCCTTCCCTGTCGGGACGGTCATCACCAAGACCTTCTTTTATCAGACCGGACGCGGCGGCCGAGTGCTGCAGCAGGCCGACCAGGCCCTCATCCACGACGGCGAAGGGCTGAACCTGAAGCAGGTCCGCATGGTCGAGACCCGGCTGCTGATCCATCGGCCGGAAGGCTGGGCCGCCCTCACCTATCTTTGGAACGAGGCCCAGACCGAGGCGGTCCTGCACCGGGTCGGCGCGGTGGTCCCGCTGAAGCTGGCGCGCGAGGACGGCACGGACCAGACCTTCTCCTACATCGTGCCGAACGTGACCCAGTGCTCGGCCTGCCACGCGACCAATGTGGCCACGCGCGTCATCCAGCCCATCGGCCCCAAGCCCCGGCTGCTCAATCGCGACTTCGCCTATGCGGATGGAACCGAGAACCAGCTGACCCGCCTGACCAAGACGGGTTACCTGCGCGGCCTCGCCGATCCGAAAGACGCCCCGAAGGATGTGTCGTGGACGGACGCCAGCGCATCGCTCGAGGCGCGGGCGCGGGCCTATCTCGACGTCAACTGCGGCCATTGCCACAACCCCGAAGGGCCCGCCGACACCTCAGGCCTGTATCTGAACGCCGCCACACCGCTGTCGAGGGCCTCCGGCACGTGCAAGCTGCCGGTCGCGGCCGGTCCCGGCACCGGCAATCTTCGCTTCGACATCGTGCCGGGCGACGCCAGGGCGTCGATCATTCCCTATCGCATGGCCTCGACGAATCCCGCCGTGATGATGCCCGAGATCGGCCGCTCGACCGCCCATGCCGAGGGTGTGGCCCTCGTCCGCTTCTGGATCGATTCAATGGAGGGATCATGTCGGTAGAGCCCCTGCGGCCCCCTGCCCCCGCTCCCGAGGTCGCCTCGGTCGTTCAGACCCTTCGCGCCGGCTTCGAAAGCGGCCTGACGCGCGATCTGGCCTGGCGCCGGAGCCAGCTCGCTGCGCTCGAACGGATGATGCTCGAGAACGAGACCGGGATCGCCGAGGCCCTGGCGGCCGACCTGGGCAAGCCTTTCGGCGAGGCCTGCACGGCCGAGATCGATTTCGTCCGCAAGGAAGCGACGCACGCGCGCAAGCACATCGGCCGCTGGAGCCGCCCTCAACGCGTCGCGACGCCGCTCGCGATCCAGCCCGGAAAGAGTGTCATCGAGGCCGCGCCATACGGCGTGACCCTGATCATCGGAGCGTGGAACTATCCCTTCCAGCTGGTTCTGGGGCCGCTGGTCGGGGCGATCGCGGCGGGCAACTGCGCCGTCATCAAGCCCTCGGAAATGGCTGCCCGGTCATCGGCCCTGCTGAACCGGCTGGTGGAGCGCTACCTGGACCCGCGCGCCTTCGCCGTGGTCGAGGGCGATGCGGACGTCTCGACCGCCCTGCTGGCCCAGAAGTTCGACCTGATCTTCTACACCGGCGGGGAACGGGTGGGCCGGTTCGTGATGGCGGCCGCGGCCAAGCATCTGACGCCGGTCGTGCTCGAACTGGGCGGCCAGAACCCCTGCATCGTCGACGAGACAGCCGATCTGGCGGTGGCGGCCCGGCGCATCGTCTGGGGCCGCTTCCTCAACGCCGGTCAGATCTGCGTGGCGCCGGATCACGTCTATGTCGCCGCCTCGGTCGAGGCCCGGCTGCTGGACGAGCTGAGGCAGGCGGTGACGACCATGTTCGGCCCCGACCCCAAATCGAGCCCGGACTACGGACGCATCGTCAACCCGCGCCACGCCGCGCGCCTGCAGGCCCTGCTGGCCGACGGTCGTGCGGTCACGGGCGGCGTGGCCGATGTCGATGCCTGCTATGTCGCGCCCACGATCCTGACCGAGGTCTCGCCCGATGCCCCGGTGCTGGCCGAGGAGATCTTCGGTCCCATCCTGCCGGTCCTGCCCTACGAGACGCTGGATGCGCCGCTGGCGGCCATCAACGCCCGTTCGCCGGCCCTGGCGCTCTACGCCTTCACCAGGAACAAGGCGACCGCCGACCGGATCATCGCCTCGACGCGATCAGGCTCGGCGACGATCAATGACGCGGTGGTCTTCATGGCCAACCCCAACCTGCCCTTCGGCGGCGTCGGGGCAAGCGGCATGGGCGCCTATCACGGACGGTTCAGTTTCGAGACCTTCAGCCACCGCCGCGCCGTGCTGAAGCGCAGCTTCGCCCTGGACGCCAGCGTCCGCTATCCGCCCTTCACCAAGGCCAGGCTGGCGCTGCTGCGACGCATGACCTGAGGTCGCGAAGCCAACCGGACCTAGTCTTCCAGATAGGCCGAGAGATACCGCTCCAGGGCCACCGTGGCCTCGGCGAACAGACGGTCGGTCCATTCCGATTGGGCTTCACCGCTGGTCAGGGTCTCGAACGAGGTGAAGATTTCGGTGGCCATGCGGGCGACCGCCAGAGGCGCGCCGCCGTGGAAGCCGTCGAGCCCCCGCTCCCAGCGCGCCGCCAGATAGGCCGCGATCTGCGCATTGGCGTGTTCCTTGACGATCCGCAGCTCGCGCGTCGTCAGCATCAGGTGGAACAGCGGCCGATAGGCTGGATCCTCGTTCAGCGTCTTGCGCAAGGCCAGCATCACCGCCAGATGGCGCTCGCGCCACGTGGTGTACTGCGGGTTCTCGAGAATCTCGGCGATGCGAGTGTGAAGCTGCGCCACCAGGGTCTCGAACAGCTCCTTGTAGATGGCGAAGACGTTCGGGAAATAGCGGTAGATCGAGCTGACCGGCACATTGGCTTCGGCCGCAATGCTGCTGGTGGTGATCGTGTCGACGGAGGTCGTGGCCAGAAGACGCTCGGTCGCCGCCAGCACGCTGTCGATCCGGTCGCGCGCACGCTTCTGCATCGGCGCCGTGCGCCGTCCCAGCGAACTGGCCGGTGTGGTCATTTCTTGCAGCGCGCGCGGGCCCACTGACGTCATCCTCTCCGCCCCAATCCTCAGGCCGTCTAACACGACTGAACGTCCCTGTAAGCCGTCCAGGCGCTCTCCCCCTTGTCAAACGGAATAATATTCTGTTTCGTGAAGTTTAGGGACCGGGGGTTTGGGAGGGCCGCTATGACCAAGATGGAATTCCGCCGCAAGGCGACGCTGGCCGTCGGCGTGGCGTTGGCCGCGCTGACCGCGCCGGGGCTGACCTGGGCGCAGGAGGCAGCGCCGCAGGACGCGACGTCGCTGGACGACGTCATTGTCACCGCGCAACGCCGCGAACAAAGCCTGCAAGAAGTGCCGATCACGGTGAACGTGGTCACCGCCGAAGCGCTGGAGGCCCTGGCGGCGGACGACATCGGCGACATGGCCGTCTTCGTGCCCGGCCTGTCGGTCTCGAACACCAGCCCGACCCAGGCGCGCTACAGCATTCGCGGCGTCGCGACCTCGGACTTCGGCGTCGGCACCGACCCGGCGGTCGGCGTCTATGTCGACGGCGTCTATGCCGCCCGCTCGGGCGCGGCCCTGCTGGCCTTCAGCGACGTGGCGCGGGTTGAGGTGCTGAAGGGGCCGCAGGGCACCCTGTTCGGCCGCAACAGCGCCGCAGGCGCTGTCTCCATCACCACCAACAAGCCCAGCGACGAGCTCGAGGCCCGGCTGGGCGTCCGCCTCGGCGAATACGACAAGCGCCGCCTCGAAGGCCTGATCAACCTGCCGATCAACGACGCCATGGCCTTACGGGTCAACGCCCTGGTGAACCAACGGGACGGCTGGCTGATCGATAGCGCCACCGGAGAGGACTATGACCGCGAAGACAACTGGGCGGCCCGCGCGGCCCTGCGCTGGGACGTCACGCCCCGGACCCAGGCCATCCTGAGCTGGAGCCATGACGAGATCGACCAGGACGCCCGCCCGGCCATCGGCGTCGCGCCCATCCCGGCGGCGCCGGGCCTGCCCGCCTTCCCGCCCGATCCCGCCGACTACACCAATCCGCTCGAGAAGCGCGTCTTCAACGACGTCATCGACAATCACGAGACGCGCCGTCTCGACGAGGGCGTGCTGACCATCACCCACGCCTTCGGCGACATCGACTTCACCTCCCTGACCTCGGTCCGGCAGTTCAAGACCGAGAACCGCGAGGACGAGGACGGCACCAACCGGCCAGACCTCTACTTCGACACCAACAACCGGGAAAAGAACCGGTCCTGGTATCAGGAATTCCGCCTCGCCGGCGAAACCGGCACCTTCAACTGGATCGCCGGCGCCAGCTACTATTCCGAAAACGCCAAGCAGCGCAGCGACACCTTCGCCACCACCGACACCATCAACATGATCCTGACCAATGCGGCGGGCATGCCGCTGTTCACGCTGGCCGACATGATCCTGGGCATGGCCGGCATTCCGGCCAGCACCCTGGGTCACAGCTGGCAGGAGGACATGATCAACGAGGGCGACTTCGACGCGACCGCCGTCTTCGCCGACGTCATCTGGGCCGCCTCCGATCGCCTGAACCTGACGTTCGGCCTGCGCTATACGCGCGACAAGAAGACCTTCCAGTGGCTGAACGGTCGGCGCATCGCGCCCGAACTGGACGCCGTCCTCAACGATCCGATGGTCAACTTCGTGCTGAGCGACAACATGGGGCCAGCGCTCGGCTACCTCTATTCCGACTACGTTTTCGACCTGTCCGCCCTGGCCGGCGTGCCTTGCGACAACGGCGTCACGGTTCAGGAAGGCGTGACCTGCAAGCTGTCGGATTCGTGGGAGGATCTGAGCCCACGCTTCGTCGCCGACTATCACCTGACCGACAGCGCGATGGTCTTCTTCTCCTACGCCAAGGGCTACAAGGCCGGCGGCTTCAACAGCGTCGAGGTCGCCTCGCGCTTCGACAACGAGGACGTCCAGAACTTCGAGATCGGCCTGAAGAGCGACCTCGGCGCCAACGCCCGCCTCAACATCTCGGCCTTCCAGTACGACTATGACGGCAAGCAATCGATCCGCCTGGTCGTGCCGGCGGGCTCCAGCGTGCCGCAGTATCTCGTCGAGACCAGCGACGACACGGCCTGGGGCCTCGACATGCAACTGGACGTGCAGCCCATCGAGGGCCTGAACCTGTTCGCCAACGCCCAGTACATCGACGCCACCTACAACCGGAAAATCACTGACGCCGGGGATCTGGCCGGACAGCCTACGGGCGAGCCTCTTTGGTCGGCCTCGGCGGGCGTCTCCTATCGTCACGACCTGGGCGGCGCGGGCTCGCTCGACATGCAGGTCGTCCATGCCTATCGCGGCGAGGGTCGCTGCAACACCACCTCGACGGGCCAGGGCTCGTGCCTGAAGACCCCCTGGTTCGACCCGTCCGAGGCTCAGAACCGCACGGATGCGCGCCTCTACTGGCGGACCGCGAACGCGCGCTATCAGCTCGGCGTCTACGTCAACAACCTGTTCGACAATCAGTATGTGACAGGGGTCAACAACATCACCGCCACCACCCTGGGCACGCCGTTCGTGGGTCTGACCGAACCCCGCATGTGGGGCGTGGACCTGACCTACGCCTACTGATCGCCACAGTGACGACGCCCTGAGAGAAAGACCCTCCGAACACCTTCGGAGGGTCTCTTCAATTTCCCATGGCCGTCAGTGGACCATTTCCACTGGACGGCGCCAAAACTCTCGCAAGCATCTGAAATCAGAATGATAAGCCTCGCCTGAGCGATGCCTCTCAGCAAGCCGCTTCTCCGGGAGCCATCGCGTGCGTGGATCAGCACGCGTCTATCTCGCTTCTGAACGCCTCGGTCTTACCGTCACCAGCTTGATTGACAATGCCATTAATTCCATCATCTTGGAATTATGGAATCAGAACCCGCCATTCTCGCCCTCGCCGCCCTGGCCCAGCCCACGCGGCTGGAGACCTTCCGCCTCCTGGTCCGGCATGAACCCGCTGGCCTGCCCGCCGGCGAGATCGCGGACGCGCTCGCCGTGCCTGCCAACACCATGTCGGCCCACCTCGGGGTTCTGTCCCGCGCCGGTCTGATCAGTTCCGAGCGCCGCGGCCGGTCGATCATCTACCGGGCTGACCTGGATCGCCTTCAGGCGTTAGTCCTGTTCCTGCTGAAGGACTGCTGCCAGGGCCGCGCCGAACTGTGCGAGCCCCTGCTGGCCGAACTCGCGCCCTGCCGCGCCTGAGGACCTCATGGACGTCGTCATCTATCACAACCCCGCCTGCGGAACGTCGCGCAACGCCCTCGCCCTGATCCGTCACGCCGGGATCGAGCCCCACGTCATCGAGTATCTGAAGACGCCGCCCAGCCGCGCCATGATCACGGGGCTGGTCAGGCGCATGGGCGTTCCGCTGCGCAGCCTTTTGCGCGAGAAGGGCACGCCCTTCGCCGAACTGGGCCTCGGCGATCCCGCCCTGACGGATAACCAGCTTCTGGACGCCATCGAGGCCCATCCGATCCTGCTGAACCGCCCGATCGTCGTGTCGCCGCTAGGAGTGAAGCTGTGCCGACCGTCCGAGGCGGTTCTCGACCTCTTGCCGCCGGAAGGGCTCGCGCCCTTCGCCAAGGAGGACGGCGAAGTCGTCATCGACGCCGAGGGTCGGAGGGTCCGCTGATGGTCGACGCCGTGATTGCTAAGCAGCCGCAGCGCCGCCTATCCTTCCTCGATCGCTGGCTGACGCTGTGGGTTTTCGCGGCAATGGCGCTGGGCGTGCTGCTGGGCACGCTTGTGCCCGGGCTTCCCGGCTGGATCGACGGCCTCTCGGTCGGGACGACCAACATCCCCATCGCGATCGGCCTGATTCTGATGATGTATCCGCCGCTGGCGCGGGTGAAATACGAGGAACTGCCGCGCGTTTTCGCCGACAAGCGCGTGCTTGCCCTGTCCCTGTTCCAAAACTGGGTGCTGGGGCCGGTGCTGATGTTCGCCCTGGCGGTGATCTTTCTGCGCAACCAGCCGGAATACATGACCGGCGTCATCCTGATCGGCCTGGCCCGCTGCATCGCCATGGTGCTGGTCTGGAACCAGTTGGCGCGCGGCGACAACCAGTATGTGGCGGGCCTGGTCGCCTTCAACTCGATCTTCCAGATCGCCTTCTTCAGCCTCTACGCCTGGCTGTTCCTGACCGTGCTGCCGCCCCTGTTCGGGCTGGAGAGCAGCGTGGTGGACGTCAGCGTCTGGACCATCGCCGGCGCCGTCCTGGTCTATCTGGGCCTGCCCTTCCTCGGCGGTTTCCTGACCCGGCGGGCGCTGGTCGCGAGGAAGGGAAATGACTGGTACGAGACGCGCTTCCTGCCACGCATCGCGCCGATCACCCTGATCGCCCTTCTCTTCACCATCGTCGCCATGTTCAGCCTCAAGGGCGCCGAAGTGGTCGCCCTGCCGCTGGACGCCCTGCGCATCGCCATTCCGCTGACGATCTACTTCTTCGTCATGTTCGTGGTCAGCTTCCTGATGGGGCGGTTGATCGAGGCGGACTATCCGCGCACCACGGCCCTGGCCTTCACCGCCGCCTCCAACAACTTCGAACTGGCGATCGCCGTCGCCATCGCGGCTTTCGGTCTGGCCTCGCCGGTCGCCTTCGCGGCGGTCATCGGCCCGCTGGTCGAGGTGCCGGTGCTGATCCTGCTGGTCTCGGTCGCCCTGTGGCTGGGCCGCCGCTACTTCCCCGCAACCGCGCCGAAGAAGGATGTCTGCTGATGGCCTTCAGCGCCGTGGAGTTGCCCGAGCCCACTCCCGACCTCATCGCCGCGCTGGAGGCCGCCGGGCTGCCGACGGATGATCTCCACGAACCCGGCCGGCGCTTCTTCCGCTTTGAGAATGGCGAGGGGCTGGTCGGCTACGGCGGGCTAGAACTGGTCGGCCCCGACGTCCTGATCCGTTCCATAGTCGTCGTCGACAGCCGTCGCGGCGGAGGCCACGGCTCAGCGATCCTGTCCTGGCTGGAAACTGAGGCGGCCGATCGGAAAACGTCCGGCCTCTACCTGCTCACGACCTCGGCCGCCGCCTTCTTCCAGCGGCGCGGCTACTCGGTCGCCCTTCGGTCAGCCGCCCCGCCCGCCATAGCCGCCTCCCGGCAGTTCAGCCGCCTGTGCCCGGCCTCGGCGACCTTCATGTTCAAGGATCTGCGTATCCAATGACCCGCCTTCGCGACCTGCCCGATCCCGACCACCTGCCCGCGCTCGACCCGGCCTACCTGTCCAGCCAGCCCGCGCTGGGTCTCGGTCCGAACGACCATCCGCCGCGCATCCTGCTGCTCTACGGCTCGCTGCGGGATCGGTCATTTTCCCGCCTGTGCGTCGAGGAAGCCGCGCGCCTTCTGCGCTTCATGGGCTGCGAGATCCGCATCTTCGATCCGTCGGACCTGCCGCTGACCGATCAGGTCGATTACGACGATCACCCCGCCGTCCACGAGCTGCGCCAGCACGCCCTGTGGTCGGAGGGCATGGTCTGGAGCAGCCCGGAACGCCACGGCCAGATTTCGGGGATCATGAAGCTTCAGATCGATCACCTGCGGCTCAACATGGGCGGCATGCGCCCGACCCAGGGCCGCACACTGGCGGTCATGCAGGTGTCCGGCGGCTCGCAGAGTTTCAACGCCGTCAACACCCTGCGCCTGCTGGGCCGCTGGATGCGGATGATCACCATCCCCAACCAGTCCAGCGTCGCCAAGGCCTTCATGGAATTCGACGAAAACGGCCGCATGAAGCCGTCCAGCTACTACGACCGCATCGTCGACGTGATGGAGGAACTGGTCCGCTTCACCGTCCTGACCCGCGCCCATGCCGGCCAGTTGGCGGACCGCTATTCCGAACGGAAGGCGTCAGGCGTGCCGATCGATGCCGCCAACGACCTGTCCGCCATCGCGATCAGGTCTGCTTAGCGCCGCGAGCAGACCACACGATCCCTCTCAAAACGCGCCAATACCCTGTCAACCGAGCGACATGACCACTCGCCCCTCGATCTGCCCTCTGTGCATCCGGGCGAAGATATCGTTGATGTTGTCCAGCGGCTCGACCGTATTGATCGACTTCACCTTGCCGTCGGCGGCAAAGTCCAGCGCTTCCTGAAGGTCCAGCCGCGTGCCGACGATAGAGCCGCGCACTGTCGTCCCGTTGAGCACCATGTCGAAAATCGACAACGGAAAATCGCCGGGCGGCAGGCCGTTCAGGGCCACCGTCGCCCCGCGCGCCGTCATGCCCAGCGCTTGCTCGAACGCCCTGGGCGACACTGCCGTGACCAGCACGCCCTGGGCGCCCCCGTCGGTCTGGCGCTTGATGTCGGCCGCGGGGTCGCTGGAAGTTCTGGCGTTGACCGTCACCGTCGCGCCCAGCCGCCGGGCCAGGTCCAGCTTGGCGTCGTCGACATCGACCGCCGCCACATTCAGTCCCATGGCCTTGGCGTACTGCACCGCCAGATGGCCCAGCCCCCCGACGCCCGAGATCACCATCCAGTCGCCGGGCTTGGTGTCCGTGACCTTCAGACCCTTATAGACCGTCACCCCCGCGCACAGGATCGGCGCGATCGCCTCGAAGCCGATATTGTCAGGCAGATGGCCGACGAAGTTCGGGTCGGCGACGACATATTCCGCAAAGCTGCCGTTGACCGAATAGCCGGTGTTCTGCTGCTCGTGGCACAGGGTCTCCCAGCCGCCGAGGCAGTGCCGGCAATGGCCGCAGGCGGTGTAGAGCCAGGGCACGCCGACGCGGTCGCCTTCCTTGACGTGCTTGACCCCGGCGCCGACGCCCGAGACGTAGCCGACGCCTTCGTGCCCCGGAATGAAGGGCGGGTTCGGCTTGACCGGCCAGTCGCCCTCGGCCGCGTGCAGGTCGGTGTGGCAGACGCCAGTGGCCTCGATCTTCACCTGGATCATACCGGGGCCGGGCGTCGGGATCGGCGCGTCCTCGATCACCAGCGGCTTGCCGAACTCACGCACGACGGCGGCCTTCATGGTTGCAGCCATGGTCACGTCTCCTCGCCGGTCTGGTCAAAAACGAAGGGCGCGGGCTTAACGCCCGCGCCCTCAAATGGATCAGAAGAAGCCCAGCTTGTCGGGGCTGTAGCTGACCAACAGGTTCTTGGTCTGCTGATAGTGGTCCAGCATCATGCGATGGTTCTCACGCCCGATGCCCGACTTCTTGTAGCCGCCAAAGGCCGCGTGGGCCGGATACTGGTGGTAGCAGTTGGTCCAGACGCGGCCGGCCTGGATGGCCCGACCCGCGCGGTAAGCCGTGTTCATGTCGCGCGACCACACCCCGGCGCCCAGGCCGTATTCGGTGTCATTGGCGATGGCGATGGCTTCCTCCAAGGTCTTGAAGGTGGTCACGGCCAGAACGGGGCCGAAGATCTCTTCCTGGAAGACGCGCATGTCGTTGGTGCCCTTGAACACCGTCGGCTTGACGTAATAGCCGCCGGCCAGATCGTCCTTCAGCACCGCCTGATCGCCGCCGGTCAGAACCTCAGCGCCCTCGTCCTTGCCGATCTGCAGATAGGACAGGATCTTCTTCAACTGCTGGTCCGAGGCCTGAGCGCCGACCTGGGTGGTCGGATCCAGCGGGTCGCCCTGCTTGATCGCCTCGACGCGGGCGATCGCCTTCTCGATGAAGGCCTCGTAGATGTCTTCGTGGATCAGGGCGCGGCTGGGACAGGTGCAGACCTCGCCCTGATTGAGCGCGAACATGGCGAAACCTTCCAGCGCCTTGTCGAGGAAGGCGTCGTCCGCGTCCATCACGTCCTTGAAGAAGATGTTCGGCGACTTGCCGCCCAGCTCCAGCGTCACCGGGATGATGTTCCGGGTGGCGTATTCCATGATCTTCTGACCGACGGCGGTCGAGCCGGTGAAGGCGATCTTGGCGATACGCGGGTTTGTGGCCAGGGGCTCGCCGACCTCGACGCCGGTGCCCGAGACGATGTTGAGCACGCCCGGCGGCAGGATGTCCTGGATCAGCTCGGTCAGCAGCAGGATGGAGGCCGGGGTCTGCTCGGCTGGCTTCAGCACGATGCAGTTGCCCGCAGCCAGGGCCGGGGCGATCTTCCACGCCGCCATCAGGATGGGGAAGTTCCACGGAATGATCTGGCCGACCACGCCCAGCGGTTCATGGAAGTGATAGGCGACCGTGTCGTGGTCCAGCTCGGAAATGCCGCCTTCCTGCGCACGGATGCAGCCGGCGAAATAGCGGAAGTGGTCGATGGCCAGCGGGATGTCAGCCGCGAGGGTCTCGCGCACCGGCTTGCCGTTGTCCCAGGTTTCCGCCTCGGCGATGACCTGGAGGTTCTGCTCCATCCGGTCGGCGATGCGGTTCAGGATCAGGGCGCGCTGGGCGACGCTGGTCTTGCCCCAGGCGTCCTTGGCGGCGTGAGCGGCGTCCAGCGCCAGCTCGACGTCGGCCGCGTCCGAGCGAGCCACCTCGCACAGGACGCGGCCGTTCACCGGGGAGGTGTTCTCGAAATAGCGACCATTGACGGGGGCCACCCACTGGCCGCCGATGAAGTTGTCGTAGCGCGCCTTATACTTGGGCGTCACGGCGCGGATGAATTCGGGTTTGGTCACGAAAGGCCTCCTGCTGGCTTCCTCGGGCGCCGATTGTCCGGCGTCGTTTGAGACCAGTTTGGTCGGCAGGAGGCGCAGCGCCAGACGGCGGCGCAATGGTGCGCCGCAAACCTGTCGCAGGATTGCGACAGGTCAGTGCAGGTCGATCAGGCCCAGACGATGCAGCTTGCGATGCAGGGTGGCGCGACTGACGCCCAGCGCCCGCGCCGCCGCCGAGACATTGCCCCCGGTGCGGGCCAGGGCGCGGCGCACGGCGCCCCGCTCGGCCTCCAGCAGATCCGTCTCGACCCCGCCCGGCGTCAGCAGGTCCGAGGCGGGAAGTTGGGCCGCGATCCGCTCGTCGGTGATGGACAAGGACAGACGCGCCGCCCGCGTGGCGCCGATGACCAGGTCGTCGCGGTCGACAGCCAGCAGAGCCGCCGCATTGCGCTCGCTGGCCCCGCCCGCCAGCACAATGCGTGCATCGGCGAAGGCCTGACGGAAGGTCTGGGCCTCAATGGCGCGAGCCGCGTCCGAAACGGCCGCCGAGATCAGCCCCAGGATGGCCTCGGTCGCGTCAGCGCGGCACGACGAGACGTCCAGCGCCCCGGCCAGCCGCCCCATGTGGTCGTGGATCGGATGGGTGATGCAGCTCAGGCCAGTGTTGCGGGCGTGGAAATGCTGTTCGCGGTGGATGGTCACGGCCCGGTGCTCTGCCAGGGCCGTGCCGATGCCGTTGGTCCCCTCGACCGCCTCGGACCAGACGGCGCCGGGCCACAGCCCCCAGCGGTGGAAGGTCTCGTCGTCTGCGACCGCCCCGCGCCGTTCGACCGGCACGCCCTCGGCGTTGGTCAACAGGACGCAGCACCCCACCCCGCCGACGGCCAGAAACAGCCGGTCCAGCACCCCCTCGGCCGCACGCGTCAACGGCTCCATCGCCTGCCGCGCCTCATGCAACTGCTGCTCGGTGACGGTCTCGACCCGGCCATGCTCGACAGGGTCCAGACCATAGAGCGACATAGACCGCCGCCACGAAGCTGCCAGGGCCGAACGCGCACCCGCCCCTTCGTCCAGCGCCTGCCGGATCAGACTGCCGTGATCCCTACGCTCCCGCTCGTCCATGATCAGTCTCCAAGGAGTCATCTCAACTCGAGATGAAACCTCTCCTCGCCGAACGTCAACGGGCGGCCACGACGAGTCAACTTCACCCTGTCAGTTCCATTTGCAACGCGAAAGGCCCCTACGCGCCAGGAGCGGTCATTTGGATCACGCCACTCCACGGTGAAGGTAGCGAGCTTGCTCAGCGCCCCGCCCGGACGCTGGATGCGGTCCAGGACCTTGAGATCCGTACGTCATTCCCCGAGGGCTCGCGCTTCGGGATAGCCGCCCCAGGCATCGCCCGCTCCGATCTTCACCTCGCCGCCAGGCATCCTGCGGCGCACCGGCATGACGAAGACCTGCTGGGCGATCAGGTTCCAGCCCGCCCCGCTGCGCAGACCATCCCTCAGCCAGGCCTCCTGGGCCGCGCCCAGCATGGTGACGTCCGGCGTTGCCCCAGGAAGGCACTGCGCTTTTACATGGCGTTCAACATGTTCCGGCTGGCGGCCATCTTCCACGGCATCAAGGGGCGCATCGCGCGCGGCACGGCCGCCTCCGCCCATGCCCAGACCACCGCCGTGCCGGACGGCGACGGCTGGCGCATCAACGGCCGCAAGGCCTTCATCACCGGCGCGGTCGGCGCCTCGGTCGGCATCGTCATGGCCCGCACGGACTCGGGCGACGGCAAGGTCGCCGCCACCATGTTCCTGGTCGACCTGCCCGACCCAGCCGTGCGGGTCGAGCGGGTGATGGAGACGATCGATTCCTCCATGCCTGGCGGCCATTCGATCATCGCCCTCAAAGACCTGCGCGTGCCCGGCGACCAGATCCTCGGCGCCGCGCATCAGGGCTTCAAATACGCCCAGGTCCGCCTCAGCCCGGCCCGCCTCAGCCACTGCATGCGCTGGCTTGGCGCCTGCCGCCGCGCGCAGGAGATCGCCGCCGCCTACGCCGTCAAACGCCACGCCTTCGGCAAGCCGCTGATCGACCACGAGGGCGTCGGCTTCATGCTGGCCGACAACCTGATCGCGCTGAAACAGGCCGAGTTGATGATCGACTGGTGCGCGGGCGTCCTCGACACCGGCGCGCTCGGCACGACCGAAAGCTCCATGACCAAGGTCGCGGTGTCCGAGGCCCTGTTCGGCGTCGCCGACCGCTGCGTCCAGATCATGGGCGGCACGGGCGTCTCGGGCGACACGGTAGTCGAGCAGATCTTCCGTGAAGTCCGCGCCTTCCGCATCTATGACGGCCCCAGCGAAGTTCACCGCTGGAGCCTGGCCAGAACCGTGAAGCGGCTGATAGCGACCTAAAGCGCCAACCCGTCAAGAAACGCGCGTCATCGGCCCGTAGCGGACATTTTCATCATCAAGCGATATGAGCATGCATCTATCCGTAGTTGCGCTGGCGATTGGCCGAGAGTTCGATAAAGGGCCAAACATGACGAACAGGGAGCCTTCGGTGCCGATAGCGGGCTCACCCGGCGAGGTCTTCCGCGCGTTTCTCAAGCTTGGCTTGACGTCATTCGGGGGGCCTGTGGCGCATCTCGGATACTTCCGAAATGAGTTGGTCGAACGACGCAAGTGGATCGACGAAACCGGGTATGCCGACCTTGTCGCCATGTGTCAGTTTTTGCCAGGGCCGGCTTCGAGTCAGGTCGGATTTGCGCTGGGTTTGCTGCGAGCCGGACCGTTGGGCGGGCTGGCTGCGTGGTGCGCCTTTACGCTACCGTCAGCCGTGCTTTTGGTATTGTTCGCCATCGGCGCCTCCTACTTTGAGGGGCGGGTCGGAGCGGGCTTGGTTCATGGACTGAAACTGGTCGCAGTGGCGGTTGTGGCCCAGGCGGTATGGGGGATGGCGCGCTCCCTCACGCCAGACAAGCAGAGGGCGGCCATCGCGCTCATGGCCATTCTGATTGTCGTCTTTTGGGGCGGCGCGGTAGGCCAGATCTCGGCGATTCTGATCGGCGGCTTGGCGGGAATCGGCTTTTGCCGGGTGACGAGTGTTTCTCCCTCAGGCCATTTGGCCTTCCCGATTTCGCGGCGTGTAGGCCTTATCGCTCTGGCGTCGTTCTTCGCGCTTCTGGGAGGGTTGCCGCTCGCCGACATGGCGACCGGGGCGCATGGCATGGCGTTGTTCGACACCTTCTATCGGGTCGGCGCGCTCGTATTTGGCGGTGGCCATGTCGTCCTGCCCCTGCTCGAAGAAGGCGTGGTGCGGCCAGGCTGGATAGGTCCCAGCGAATTTCTAGCCGGCTACGGCGCGGCGCAGGCCGTTCCGGGCCCGCTGTTCACGTTCGCCGCCTTTCTTGGGGCCGCCATGGAGCCTTCACCCAACGGAATAGCCGGCGCCGCGATCTGTCTGGTCGCGATCTTTGCGCCGGGCCTTCTTCTGGTGACAGGCGTCCTGCCGTTCTGGGACCTTGTGCGTGCGCGCCCACTGGCACAGGCGGCGATGCGCGGCGCGAACGCGGCGGTCGTCGGCATTTTGGCGGCGGCGCTTTATAGTCCTGTGGCGACAGGCGCGCTTCTGAGTCCCGCCGACTTTGCCGTGGCGCTCGTTGGTTTCGTCCTGCTCACGGCGTGGAAGTGCCCGCCGTGGATTGTCGTTGTGCTGACTGCCGCGTGCGGTGTCGGTTTCGCACTTATTTGAACGTCCGCTTTCAGCGCGAAGGCCCAGGACCGGAATCGACCCGTTGCGGACGTTAGTTCGCGTCGCGCAAACGGCAAACGAGCCCGCTCAGGTCGCAGGTTTACGCCGCCGCCGTTTCGGCAAGCCGCTGGGATTGCCCCAGAAAGTGAAAACCGCGAGCGAGCCCAGCAGGGTCAGGGCCACGCCCGAGGCGGCGACGACCAGGCGGTAGGCCAGCCCCCCGACCTTGGCCGCATGGATCGGATACTGGGCGTTGGCCACCCGCAGCCCCAGCGGCAGTGTCAGGGCGTCACGCGTGCCGACGATGCGGCCGTCGGCGGGGTCGAACCAGACCTGGGTGCGGCCATTGGGCAGCCATTCCGCGGTCCGCCGCAGCCGCAGGCTGATCAGACCGCCCGGCTTGGTCGGCAGGGACAGGATGCGCGGCTCGGCGTCCGGGAAGCGGCCTTGCGCCGCCGTCATCATGGCCAGCCAGTCCAGATCGGACGACAGAGCCCCGCCCTCATGCTTCGGCGCGGCCATGATCGCCTTCAGGTCCTTGCCCGGCGACAGGGCCATGGCCAGACCTTCGTAAAGCGGCAGGGCCAGGATGGCCCCGGTCGTCAGGACCACCGCCAACACCGGCGCGGCCCAGACGCCCATGTCACGGTGATGCTTGACGATCCCCGCCCGCTTCCAGGTCCTGGGCAGGACGGCGAAGACAAAGGTTCGCCGCGTCGGCCACCACAGGATCACCCCGGTGATGACAAAGCCCAGCCCCGCCAGACCGGCGATCCCGGCGATGGTCTTTCCCACATCGCCGATCAGCAGATAGTGGTGAAGGTCGAACAGCCACAGCTCGGGCCGCGCCCACAGGCTGTCCCAGCGCGCCACCACCTGCCCTGTCTGGGTCGCATAGGCCCCGCGCGTCTTGTCTTCATAGTTCAGGCGATGAACGCCCAGCCGGTCGTCGGCCAGGATGACCGAACGCGGTCGATCCGACGCTGAAAAGGCCCGATCCAGCGCCGCCCCTATCAGTTGCGGGTCCGCCACGCGCGTCTCGGTCGCGTGAGGCACGACGGCGCGCAGCCAGTCGTCCTTGAACACCAGAAGGGTTCCGGTCAGCCCCAGGACGAACAGCAGCAGGCCGAGCAGCCCCCCGGTCCAGCGATGCGCCAGTCGAACCAGACGCATCAGAAGCGACGGTCCCACCCGAGGGTGAAGGAACGGCCCCGGCCGGCGAAATAGCGCAGGTTGTCGGTCGGATTGCTGGTGTCGGAGCTATAGGTCACATAGTCCTCGTTGAAGAGGTTCTGCACCGCCAGCGACACCCCGCCGAAGGCGAAGTCATAGCGCAGATAGGCGTCGGCCACGGTGTAGCCTTCGAAATTGTTGCGCGCATCGCCGCCTTCGAAGTCCCGCGCCAGATAGGCCTGGACCTGCAGACGCGCCGACAGCGGGCCGTTGGCGTAGACGGCTGCGGCGTTGATCCGGTCCGGCGAGATATTGGCCCCGTCCAGATCCTGGTCCACACGCCCGTCGTCATTGGTGTCGGTCTGGCCGCGCAGACGCGCATAGCCGGTCGAGACCGTCAGCCCCTCGATCGGCGTACGGGCGCGCAGGTTCAGCTCCAGCCCCTCGATCTCGACCGCCTGACGCTGGACGTCATAGACGCCGTCCGGGTTGCGAACCAGGAATTGGCCCAGGTCCGAGGAGGACCAGAAATAGGTCGCGCCCGCTTCGAACGGCCCGCGCTTCACCTCCAGGCCGATCTCCTGATTGTCGGAAACCACCGGACTGATGTCGAGGAAGCTGTCGACCTTGACCCCGTCCACGTTGATCGAGCGCAGGATGCGGCCGACGTCTGGCACCGTGTAGCCCTCGGCGTAGCTGGCGTAGGCGCGCACCCCGTCCATGGGCTCATAGACCACGCCGCCGTTGACCAGGGTGGCCTCGAACTTGGGCGTGCCGCCCGTCACCCGGCGCGAGCCATAGGAGGCCAGGGTGGTGAAGTCATTGACCGACAGCTCGACGTTTTCCTGACGCACGCCCCCGGCCAGGCGCACCTTGCCGCCGAACAGACGCATGTTGGCCTGAACGAAAGGCGCGACACTCTGGAACTCGGTCGGCGGCACCCAGGCGCGGTTGGTGGCGATCAGAAGCTGTTCGGTGCGATCCTTCAGGGTATCCAGACCCAGGGTCGCGGTCAGGCCCGGCACACCCGGCACGGCCCGCTCATAGCTGGCGCGCGCGCCCAGCTTGCGCGAACGGTTCGACGACTGGTCGAACAGGGTGCCGATCGGCGCGATGCTGGCGTCCTGCATGGTGGCGGAACGGTCGCCGCCGAAGGTGTCGCGCGTGCGGTTGAAGAAGACCTGGGCGCTGAAGTCGCCGCCCCACAGATCGCTGTCGGTCAGAGAGGCCGAGACGGTCTCGACCCGGTTGCCGGCGGGCTCGCCCTCGATCTGGCCACGCTCGCTGCTGGCCGGACGGCCGATGTTGCGATCGCCAGGGACACGGACATAGTCGCCGTCGCCCTTCAGCTCGAACCGGTTGGCCAGCAGGTCCAGGCGCACCGTGTCCGTCAGATCCCAGCCGAAGCGGCCGAAGAAGGACAGGGCCTTGGAATCCTGCACCTCGCCCTGGGTGTTATCGACGCCGACGCGGCGGCCGTTGGCGTCATAGAAGGCTCCGCGCTGGTCATAGGCCACGCCGAAGACCCCGTCGAAGTCGCCCTGGCGATAGGCCGCCAGACCGCCCAGCTTGGCCCCGATCCCGTCGCCCTCCGGTCCGCCCGAGCTGGATAGCTGGGCCAGCATCCGTCCCGTCAGCCCATCCTGGGTCGGCGCGCCCACCGTCACCTGATTGACGACGCCGCCGGTGGCCCCGATCCCCTGCAGGGCATTGGAGCCGTAGATCAGCTCGACCCGGTCCACGAAGAAGGGGTCGATCGTATAGCCGTCGCGCGAGCCGTCCCGGATCGGCGTCGACTGCGGGATGCCGTTGATGGCGAACAGCGGCGAGCGCCCACGCAGGCTCTCGCCCGAGCCGGTCAGCTTCTGCCGCGTCGGCGAAAAGGACGGCGACAGGGTCGCAACCGCGTCGATCACCGAGCCGCTGATGGCCACCTGTTCCGACAGAGCCTTGCGATCGATGACGTCCACCGTCATCGGCAGGGCGCTGGCCGGCAAGACCGTGCGCGCCGCCGTCACCACCACCTCCGCCACCGTGCTGACCTCCGGCTCATGCCGCGTGGTCTGAGCGGCGGCGGTCGAAGCGAAGGCGGTTCCCGCCAGCAGGGCCGAGACGGCGACAAGGCCGGACGATCGGCGCAGCGACAGGGCGGGCGAGGCGAAGGGCATAGGGAGGCTCCTGAGGAAGGCCCCGCGCTTAGCTGCAATTGCGAGCGATTTGCAAATCTTTTCCTCACAGTCCAGGTTTGCGCCCCACGAAAAAGACTGTGCCGCTCCCTCTGACGAGGAATAGGTTGAGCCCAGCCTGATGCTCTAGACTGGCGTACGTCGGCGTAAGTCAGAGAAGCGCCGTCTTCCACGCCTGGCTGTAGAAACAGCCGAGCCCGCGCCGCCAGTCGAGGAAGCGCCCCTCCTCCTTCGCCCAGCATGACGCCGCCCAGACCTTCAAAGCGTCTCGAGGAACGCCGTCAAAGCGGCCCTCTCCTCGCGGGTCAGCTCGAGCGGACGAAGCAGAGGGTCAGTGACGGGGAAAAGAGGATCGTCCGTCTGATCCGGCCGGGGCCGAGGACGGGCCGCGCCAGCGTTGTAGAAGGTCACTACGCCGTCCAGTCGCGGCATGATCCCGTTGTGCATATAGGGCGCCGTGCGGCTAACGCCCCGCAGGCTCGGCGTGCGGAAACGACCGACATCCTCCGGCGCGCGGGTCACCTCGTAGCGCCCGAGGTCCTGCAGCTCCCGCCCATAGAAGTGCAGTCCGAGGTTATGAAAGCGGCCGTCGGTCAGCAGAGGGCCGTTGTGGCAGTTGGCGCATCCGGCCTTGGTGCGGAACAGATGCAGGCCGCGCAGTTGTTCGTCGTTGAGCGCCCGCGCGTCGCCCTTCACAAATCGCTCGAAGCGCCCTCGCGGCGGACTCAGGCTGCGCTGGAAGGCCGCCAGGGCCATGGCGATGCGCTCCAGGTCGATAACCCGATCGCCAAACGCCGCCTCAAAGGCCGCAACATAGGTCCCGTCAGCGGAGACCTTCGTCACTACCGCCTCCAGGTCATCGACCGCCATCTCCTTGGGATCGATCAGCGGATGAAGCGCCTGGGCCTCCAGATCAGGGCTGCGCCCGTCCCAGAAGAGAGGACGCATCCAGCCGGCGACCATCAGGGGTTGGGAGTTCCTGCGCCCCCTGAGGCGGTCGTGGCCGAAGGACGTCCGCAGGGCGTCGCCGAACCCCAGCTCCCGTGCATGGCAGGAAGCGCAGGCGATCTGGCCGGACTTCGACAGGCGGGGATCGTCGAACAGCCGCGCGCCCAGCGCGACCTTGGCTTCATTCGTCGGATTGGCGGCGGGATGCTCCACCGGCGGCAGAGGGCCGAACTCGGTGAATACGGCCCCTTGGTGGAGTACGGGCCGGGGCCAGGATTCAGGCGGCCCCGCATAGGCCGCGCGAAGCTCCGCCGCAGTCTCTGGCGACTGCACCAGAGAGATGGCCGCCCCGGCCCCGGCGTGTAGCAAGCCCACGATCAGGGCGAGCGCGCCGATGTCGCGCCAGAAGGTCAATAGCGGTACTTCAGGCCGACCCAGAGATTGCGGCCCAGCTGGTACGGCTGGGAAGCGGTGGAATATTCCTGGTTCAGGACGCTGTTGAAGAGGTTGTTGACGCGCAGGTCCAGGGCCGCAGCGCCATAGCGGGTTTTGGCGAGTTCGAAGGTCGCCGCCAGGTTGACGTCCACCGAGGCCTTGTACTCGACCTTGTCATAGACGTCGTAGCGCACCCCGTTGACGGTGATGTTCACCAGGGTGTCGTCGACGCGGCTGAAACCGTCGCGCCAGCGCGCATTGACGTTGGTCCGCAACCGTCCGTCCAGCCAGCGCGCCGACCAGACGCCATTGACGATGAGCGGCGAGGCGAAATCCAGAAGCTGATTATCCGCCAGCGCGCGCAGCTTGGGCACGACCTCGCCCTGATAATAGACGTACTCGCCTTCAAATTCGGTCTCATCGGAGATGTCGAAGTAGCTGATGTTGGTGGCGTCGGTATGGGACCAGTTCGTGCTGAAACTCAGCGCGTGGTTCCGCCCGAACTCCCGAACATACTCCAGCGACAGACCACGATAGGAGCGCTCGCCGTCATTGGTCACGGTATAGACGCGCCGCGTCGACGTGCCGCCAGTCTCGACATCATAGACCTCCGAGGTCGATTCCGAGCTGGCGAACTGGTCACGGCTTTCACGCACAATGCCCTTGATCCGATACTCGCCGCCGATCCAGGCGATCGGCCCGCGCAGAGCCACGGTGAACTCATCCGTATAGGGTGTGTCCAGATCGGCGCTGGAGTAGCGCGCCGTCTCGCTGTGCGAATACAGCGTCCACGCGTTCGCCCAGACATTCTGCCCGTTCACCACGGTCGGCGTCCGGCGATAGATGCGGTTTCCGGGGTAGTTCTCGCGCAGGGCGTATCCCAGGAAGCTGCGGCCGAAGTAGCGGTTGAGCCCGCCTGTCAGGTTCATCCCTGCAAGCGGAAGGTCGCGGCTGACTGACAGGCGCGGCGCGAAATTATGGTTCTCCAGGAAGCTCTCGTAGTCATATCGAAGGCCGGCGCGCACCATGAAGCCCGCCCAGTCGAAGTCGTACTCGCCCCACAGGCTGTAGGATTGCAGATCCACCTGGGTGTCGAAGGCCGTCGTGTCGTTTCGTTGCGCCAGGGCGTAGGCGCCGGTCACGCAAGTCCCGGCCGCCGCCTCGGCCGGATCCAGGCATACCGTCTGCAGCCCGACCTCGACCCGGAGCTGGGCCGCGGTGCTGCTGACGTGCCGGAAGGCGGCGCTGAAGGGCTGGCCTTTTTCGGCCGAAATGTTGGCGATCTCGAAGCCGGCCCGCAGGCGACCCACGCCCAGCGGCTGCGTCCAGCGCCCCTTGAGGGTGGTGTCGTTCTGCTCTTGCCACAGGATGCCGGGCCCGCCGAGCGAACAGCTGGTACCCGAGCACCAGTCGATGCCTGCGGTCGTGGACACATTGACCGTGCCGGGACGCTCGCTGTCCCGGTCGTTGTCCGACCAGGCATGGGTCAGATCCAGCGTCCATTCCGCCTCGCCCCGGCGTCCTTCCAGTCCCACACGCCCGGTCAGACCGCCGCCGTTGAGGAAGACCCAGTTGTCGATACCGTTCGGATGCGAGAATTCGCTTTCATAAGGGCTCCAGGTGACCTGCCCGGTGAGCAGCAGATCATCCTTGAGATCCGCCTCCGCCTTCACCATCAGGGTTTCGCTGAGGCTTCTCTGGCCGTAGTTCCCGTACTGGACCCAGTTGGCGCCCCTGTAGTTGGTCACCTCGGCTTCTGAGCGGGTGTAGGCCCAGAGGGTTCTGACGCGATCGTTCAGGGGAAGATCGACAGCGACCCCATAGCGCCGTTTCATATAGTCCGGCTGGTCGGGATAGACGCCGTTCAGAGCATCCCGCACCTTGTCCGACATGCGGAACTGGGCCAGCGAGGGGCTGGTTTCCCCGTAGTGGGTCTCCACGCCGAAGACAGAGCCGGGACGGCGGGTGGCCATCTCAACGACGCCGCCCGTGAACTGACCGTATTCGGCCGAAACATTGGAATCCCGCACGACGATCTCGCCGATCAGATTGGCGTCCACCCACACCGTCTGCGCCGATGCCGCGGCGTTGCCTTCGATGTAATGGCTGGCTCCATCGTTGCTGACGTCCAGACGCGAGTTCACGCCCACCCCGTCCAGCACGAACAGGTTCTCATAGATGGAGCCGCCAGAGATCGAGATGTTCTCAGGCCGCAGATCCTGCAGTTCCGCACGTGATGCGCGGCCCTGGGTCGATGAAAATTGCACCGTGGGAAGAGCTTTCAGCACCTCATTGGCGTCGCCGGATCCCGGCGCCTGATCCTCAACGGCCTCCCGCCTGAAGGTGCTGGAACCGGAATCCACCGCTTCGCCGAAATGATAGCTGCGCGAAGCCGGACGCTGGTCCTGCAGCACGATGGTGGGCGCATTGGCGGCGTCTGAGGAAGGGGCCCGGCCATCTGCGGAACCGACAACTTGTGCGGCGGCCGGGAAAGCCGCCATGGCCAAGGCGGCGACCGCCGCGCCCTGCAGATACCTGTGCATCGAATGAACGCCCTCTGACTGAACAACGGGGGCCGCCCTACCGGTCACAAACTAATAATGCAACTGATTCTCATTTGTAGGTTGATGGGGGACGGTGTATTCCGCGGTCATGTCACCGCCCCCGCCTATTGTCGGCCGCGTCCTGCCGGGAGGCCTCGCATGCGCCGTCCACATTGCGATCATCGCCTGCATCGGAGCCGCTTTCACGGCGGAGAAAGCCGTTCATGGCGGCGCTCCCGTCATCCATGTCACGCTCGAAGGTCAGGGCTTCGCCGGTCTGGCCTCCCCGCATCAGGATGCACGCCCGAAGCCCGTCGAAGCTCCATCTGCCAAGCCCCTGGCGGCGGCGCCAAAAGACGTCGAAAGCACTCATTCGACGACGCAGGCGCCTTCACGGCCGGCATCAACTCCGAACCTCCCCCTATCAAGGCCCGCGACTTCGACGATGGGACCGGCTTCAACGTCTTCGGCGACATCGACGGAAGCCGCGCCTGCCACGGCTCCAGCTGTGAGAGCGAGTACGGCGAGCCCCAGCCCTGGCGCGGGCGCGCCCCTCAAGGGCGCATCGGGAGATCAGGCCGCAGATCCCTATGAGGCTCAGGTGATCGCCTGGCTCGAGCAACACAAGCGCCACCCGGGCGGGATCGCGGGCTGCATCGTCGTTCGCTTCACGCTGGATCGGCGCGGACGCCTCCTCGCCTCATCGGTTGTTTCGGGCGACGGCGAGAAGCGGTTGGAGCGGGCGGCGCTGTCGCAACTTCAGGAGGCTGCGCCCTTCCCTCGTCCGCCTTCTGACACATCCTGGGGGACACGGGACTTTACCGTTCGATTGGATTTCCGCTCGCTTCGCGCAAACGGATAGGCAGGCACATGACCTCCTCTGGAAAATGCGCCGCCAACCACCGTCTATCGCGGGCTTTCCTGGCCCTTTTAACGATCGGATGGGTCGGTTTCTGCTATTGTTGCGCGACGGTGGATGCCCCAGTCTTGAGCAGCTGAGCCAGTCAAGCTGGAGCCTTCCCCTCGCAGGCGCTGCCGCGCAGTCCTGATCGTCACCTATTTCGCCACGGCCAGGGTCTCCACCCGCGCCACGCCGTCCGCGCCCTTGGTCAGACGGAAGGCGTCCAGTTCGCGGCCCGTCGCGGTGAAGGCGCGATAGACAACGGCTTGGGGCGACACCTCCAGGGTCTGGAAGGTCTGTGTCCGCGAGGCCGAACGCGAGGCCCAGCCCAGGTCGGCGACGGGATACATCTTGGGGCCAGCAACCGAGACCACATAGGTCGAACCGTGATCCGACGGCTGGCCCGGCCCCGCATTGAGCATGGGTCCCGTACCGATGGCCCCGCGCGCATAGCCATGGTCATGGGCCTGCAGCACCAGATCGACGCCGTATTTGTCGATCAGCGGCTTGAGAGCATCACGCACCCGGGCGTTGTCGCGATCCGGGTCGATCGAGAACAGGGGGAAGTGCAGGAACAGCGCGGTCCACCGGTTCGGGTTGTTAGCCAGCAGGCCGTCCAGCCAGCGCACCATCTCGGCGCGCATGGCCTCGTCGCCGTGGAACAGGGGGGCGTCGACCGAGATCAGGCGCAGGCCCTGATAGTCGACGGTCCAGGCCGTCTCCTTCAGCTTCTCCACGCCCGCCGGACCGGTTTCCGGCAGGGTGTACTGACGTCGCCACTGCGGATTCAGCACCGGGCCGCGTCCGTACTCGTGATTGCCCGGCGTCGGCATCTGCGGCGTCTGGGCGTAGAGGAAGCCACCGGCGGCGAACCATTCGCCCCATTCGTTGTCGCTGTCGTGCCGATTGATCAGGTCGCCGGCATGGATGACGAAGGCGGCGTCCCCGGCCTTGCGGAAAGCCATCCTCATGGTGCGCGAGGCTTCGCTGAGGATGTTGTTCTGCATGTCCCCCATGTAGAGGAAGGTGAAGGGCTTGGCCGTGGTCGCCGCCGTGCGGAACTGCAGCCATTCCGACCAGCGCACGCCGTCGCCGACGCGATAGGCGTAGACCGTCTCCGGCTTCAGCCCCTTCAGCACCGTCGCATGATAGGCCGCCCGGAACTCGGCCGCCTCGCGCACGGCGATGGTCGCGTCGTCGGTGACGGCGCTCACGCGGACCGCCTGCTGGATGAAGTCCGGACCGTCCTGGGCCTCGGCGTATTCGACGAAGCCCTCGACGCCCGGCGCCGTGCGCCAGGTCACCGCCATCTCGTGCGCCGGGTCGGCGGTCAGATTCAGGATGATCCGTTCCGGCTGCTCGGTCGGCGGAACCACGGGCCGGTCCGAAGCCTGGACCGGCGCGGGTTCGGGCCGCAGCGGACGTTCCGCCGTCTGGGCCAGAGTTTGTCCGCCCAGGGCCGCAAGCGCGGCCCCGAGCATCAGGGCGTGGGTCGTATTCATGCTCCCCTCCCCGATCAGAAGACGTAGGTCAGGCCGACCGAGATCGACCGCCCGTTCTTGATATAGGCGCGGCTGGAGCCGGTGCTGGCCCCGGCCGTGTACCAGTAGGTGTGGTTGTCGAAGAGGTTCTGAACCTGCAGCGACGCCGTCGCCCCATCCCACAGCTTGCGCCGCACGTTCAGGTCCACGAACTCGTAGTCCTGTTCATAGGGGTTGTTGCCGAAGTCCTGGATGCCTTCGAGGAATTCCGACTGGTAGCTGTAGGCGGCATAGGCCTCCCAGCCGTCGCGCGCCCAGAAGATCTGGACGTTGGCGACCGCCTCGGGCGTCTCCATCAGCGGCAGGGTGTAACCCTCGGGGTGCCAGGAAATGCCGGTCTCGGCCTCGGACTTCTGCAGCGTCAGGTTCACGCTGGCGCCGAGCGCCGACAGCGGGCCGGGCAGCCAGTGGAAGACCTGCTGGGCGCTCATCTCGACGCCGTAAACCCGCGCCCACTTGCCGTTGTTCGGCATGGAGACCGTCACGCCGTCCGGGCCCACGTTCACGCCCGACGTCCCGTCGCGAATGTTCGACGACGAGGAGCGATACAGGAAGTTCTCGATGTCCTTGTAGAACAGCCCCAGCGAGTAGGCGCCCGTGTCGCCGTTGTAGCGTTCGACCGACAGGTCGTAGTTGACCGCCTTCATCGGCTTCAGGTCCGGGTTGCCCTGCTCGATGGCGACCAGGACCCATTCGCTCTTCGGGTTCACCTTGCCGTCGCCGTCCGGGTCGCTGTCGTAGCCGTACTCGCGCGCCGAGGACATGCGGGCGATGTCCGGACGGGCGAAGCTGGTCCAAACGGCGGCGCGGACCTTGGTCCGGTCGTCCAGGTCATAGTTCAGGTGGATCGACGGCAGGACGTTGACGAAGTCGCTCTTGTCCGTGGCGAAGTGCGCGCCCTGAACCTCGTCGAGGATATAGGCGTCGATCTCGTTGTTGGTGCTCTCGACGCGAACGCCGCCGAGGATCTGCGCCTGGCCGAACCGGGCCGTGGCCATCAGGTAGCCGGCGAAGATATCCTCCTTGAAGGTGAAGCTGTCCTCGCCGCTCAGTTCGGCGTTGCCGGGGTCGGTGGCGAAGCCGTCGAAGAAGTCGCTCTTGCCTTCCATGGCGCGCTGCAGCTCAGCCAGCATGGCGTCGTTGTCGATGACCGTGCCCAGGCGATAGAGGCCCGAATACTCGCCGTCGAACAGGCTGGTGACCTCCTTGCCATAGAAGCGCGAGAAGTCGGCCAGGGTGCCGCTGGCGTCGAGGTCCATGAACTCGCCGCTATAGGTCGAGCGCTTCGAGCTGTAGTATTTGCCGCCTGCCTTGACGGCCTCCAGCCAGGCAGAGACCGGACGCCATTCGACGTTGAACTGGCCCTGCCACAGCTCCTCCTGCGCGCCGCCGATCTCGCCGGACAGACCGCTGAAGTCATACTGGCCGTTGTCGTGGATCGCCGCCATGCCGGCGTCGTTCAGCACCCATTTCGGGAAGCGGCTGTCGCCGAAGTTGGTGACGTTGACGCCCTTGTTGCCCAGCCAGCCGTACTTGTCGCTGCGGAACTCCATCTCATAGCTGTCGTCGGTGTTGTCCTCCGACTTGGCGTAGGAGACATCGTAATCGACCGTGAAGTCGCCCACGCGGCTGACGCCGCCCAGGTTCAGCGACATCACCGTGCCGGTCTCACGCGAGCCTTCCCAGAAGCGCCGCAGACGGAAGCCCTGCGGGTCCCAGGTCCCCGAAGCGCCGTCCAGGGTGTAGTAAGAACGCGTTGAACGGTCGGCGTCGGTGATGCGGCCGTCCTTGTCCCGGTCCACGATCTGGGCCGTGGTGTAGCTGTAGATTCGCCCCAGCTTGGCGTCCGTGCCGATCACGGCGTCGTCGGGACGCAGCAGACCGGTCATGCTCTTGTCGACCTGACTCAGGCGGGTCGAGTTCCGGCTCGTGTCGTTGCGGAAGTTCAAGCGGTTGCCGAACTCGTCCTTGGTGTACTCGTTGAACTGGCCCCGCAGGTGAAAGTCGTGGTCAACGCCGCGATAGTCGAGGCTGGCGTTCAGGCCGTGACGTTCAACCTCGGTCTCGCCGAAGCCCAGGTTCATGCCCCGCATGACGAAGGTATCGGTGTCCCAGCCCATGGTCTCGCTGTCGGCGTACCAGACCGGCGGCTGGTTATCGCCATCCACGCCGTTCTGCTCGAACTGGGACTTGCGGCGCGACCAGCTGCCGGTGACGAACAGGCCCCAGTTGTCGTTGAACTGGCGTCCGAACGAGCCGGAGACTTCGCCCGACTTCTCGTCGTCGAACTTGTCCAGCATGCCCGCTGAAGCCGACACGACGCCATAGACCGGGTCATGATCAAACGCGGTCGGTGTGCGGATGTCGATGGTGCCGCCCAGGGCGTCGCCGTCGCGGTCCGGCGTCAGGCTCTTGATGACGGTGATCGAGTCGATGCCTTCGGGCGGCAGAAAGCTGAGACGCACGCCGCGATAGAAGTTGTCGCCCGGCGAACCGGCGCCGCCCATGCGAACGCCGTTCATGGTGTAGTTGTTCAGTTCGGTCGACAGGCCGCGAATGGTGATGCGGTCACCCTCGCCCGTCGTGTGGTTGCGCACGGCGTTGACGCCGGGCAGGCGCGACAGGGACTCGGCCACATTGTTGGCCGGCAGGTCGCCCATGTCGTCGGCGCTGATGACGTCCGAGATGAAGTCTGCCTTGCGCTTGGCGTCCAGCGAACGACGCAGGCCCGCCGCGTAGCCCACCACCTGCACGTCCTCGACTTCAAAGGCGTCCGGCGCGGCGACGGCGGCCTCGGCCGACTGACGCACCAGGGTCAGAACCCCCCGCACCTCGCGCGCTTCGACGCCCGATCCGGCGATCATGCGACGCAGGGCCTCACGCGGCGCCATGGCGCCGGAAACGGCGTTGGAGGTCCGCCCGCGCGTCAGCGCCGGGTCAAAGAGAATCTGCAGCCCCGTGTCGCGCGACAGGGTCTGCAGCGCCCGCCCCAGATCCTGGGCCGGGATGGAAACGGCGACGCGCGCCTCGGCGCTGCTGCTCGCCTGCCACGCATGAGCGGGCGCGGCGACGGACGCCAGAACGGCGACTGCGGCCGCCGTGAGGAGGCCGGTCTTGTGGATACGCATTCGATAAATCCCCTGCGATCGAACATGATCGTTACGGGGTTAGACGGCGGCCGACGACGTCCTGACACCTGTCACGAAAACTTGCCCTAAAGGTCGCCTAACCTTCTGAAATTTCGAATTGATCCGCACCCTGACGGGTCAGCTTGAAACCATGCAGCCGCACCATGGCGGCCAGGGCGTTCTCCGGCTGATCCGCCGAGAAGCGTCCACTGATCAAGGCCCGTTCGACCGGGGCGCCGACCAGCCTGACCTTGACCCCCGTCGCGCGTTCAAGATCCTCGACCACGCTCGCCATGCTGGCCTCGTTGAACTCCAGCCAGCCCTTGGCCCAGGACGGCACGTCGGTTTCCGCTTCCGGCCGGATCAGGCTGGTGCGCTCGACCACGCCGCCGGACACCGTCGCCCTTTGGCCCGCCTGAACCATCATCGTCATGCCGCGCGCGGACCTGACCTTGACGACCCCCTCGAAAACCACGACCTCGACCGCCTTGCCGTCAGGCGTCTGGCGTTGATCGACATTAAAGCGGGTGCCGACAGCGGTGACGCGCACCCCGTCCACCTCGACCGAGAAGGGTCGGCTCTCGTCGGGGGCGACTTCGAAAAAACCCTCGCCCTTCAGGCGCAGCAGGCGTTCCTGCGCGCCGAGGTCCACGCGCACCTGGCTCTGACCGTTCAGTCGGATCGCCGATCCGTCCGCCAGGGCGATGGGCTGAGACGCGCCGGGCGTCCCCGTGATCAGGTCGCCGCGCGGCGCCAGAACGCCGCCGATCAGCACCATCACCCCAACCCCGGCCGCCAGGCCTGCGCCCGCAAACGCCCCTTGCGGCGACAGCCGGAGCCGGGTCCGACCCCGCCGCGCCCTTGCCGCGCGCTGCGTCGCCCAGATGACGGCGGCGTCTTCGATCAAGGCTTCATGTCGGCGCAGCAGGTCGGCGCGATCAGGCCGACCCTGCAGCCATTGCTCCAAGGCGGCCTGCTGCTGCGGTGACCAGGCCTTGTCGCGTCGCGCATCCGCCCACAACGCGGCCTCGCGATCGTCCTTCGGTTTGAATGTCCTAGACATGGCGGCCCTCCGCCGTCCGGCGCAACGTCTGTGCCGCGCGGCTGTAATGCTTCTGCACCGCCTCGATCGACAGCCTCAGGTCGCGCGCAATCGTCTCGTAGGACTCCTCGCCGGCCCGACGGCGCACGAAGACCTCGCGCCGCAGGGGCGGCATAGCCTCCAGAGCCCTCTGGCACAACTGCAGCCGCTCGCGCATGTCCAGCGCCTCCAGCGGCGTCGCGCCGCTGTCGACCGGAAGATCCGCTTCTTCAAGATCGACGATCTGCAAGTGGGCGATGCGTCGGGCGTGATCGACCAGAATGTTACGCGCCGCGCGCATGGCGTAGGACAAGGGGTCGGTGATCAGAGTCTCGCGTGCCCGCGCCAGGACGCGCATGATCGCCTCCTGCGCCACGTCCTCGGCGTCCCCTGCCGTTGCCGAGCGTCGTCGAACATAGGCCAACAGGACGCGATTCTGCGCCGCCAGCGTCCGCCCCACCTCCTGTTCATGACTGATCACACGCGACGCCCCCTGACGGAGCGTGGCTATAGGGATCAGTCGTGTCAGCGACGATGAAGTTTGGTGTCCGTTTAAAGTCAGCACGCCACCACTTTAATGACTAGCCGACGCCCCCATCTTTGGTCCGATAGAAGCAGGACCAATCTGGCATCGCTCCTGAGAGCGGACCTTACCAAGGTCAGCCAAGGGTCAGAAGTTGACCTTCATAACGAGCCGCATAGAGCCAAACGCGTCCCTAAATCTACTACCGCAGACTTGCGGGATCGCGCTCGTTGAAGTCGACGACTAAAGTCCCTCTGCTATAAACGAAACCACCCCGCCAGAGGCCGCAGCCGTATGCGTGGCCCCTCACTCCCACTCGATGGTGCCGGGTGGCTTCGACGTCACATCGTAAACGACGCGGTTCACACCGCGGACCTCGTTGATGATGCGCGTGGCGGTCTTGCCCAGGATGTCCCAGGGGAACTGGTAGAAGTCGGCGGTCATGCCGTCGGTCGAGGTGACGGCGCGCAGGGCCAGGACCTTTTCATAGGTCCGGGCGTCGCCCATGACGCCGACCGTCTTGACCGGCAGCAGGACGGCGAAGGCCTGCCAGATGTCGTCGTAGAGACCGGCCTTGCGGATTTCTTCCAGATAGATGGCGTCCGCGTCCTGCAGGGTGGCGACGGCTTCGGGCGTGATCTCGCCGGGGATGCGGATGGCCAGGCCCGGCCCCGGGAAGGGGTGGCGGCCGACGAAGGCGTCGGTCAAGCCCAGTTCGCGGCCCAGGGCGCGGACCTCGTCCTTGAACAGTTCGCGCAGCGGCTCGACCAGCTTCAGCTTCATGAAGTCCGGCAGGCCGCCGACATTGTGGTGGCTCTTGATGACGGCCGAGGGACCGCCGGAGGCCGAGACGCTCTCGATCACGTCGGGATAGAGGGTGCCTTGGGCCAGGAACTCGGCGCCTTCAATCTTGGCGGCCTCACGGTCGAAGATCTCGATGAAGACGCGGCCGATAGTCTTGCGCTTAGTCTCCGGGTCGGAAATCCCGGCCAGCTCGCCGAGGAATTCCTTCGACGCATCAACATGCACCAGCGGGATGTTATAGTGCTCTCGGAACAGTTCCGTGACCTGCTTGGCCTCGTCCTTGCGCAGCAGGCCGGTGTCCACGAAGACGCAGGTCAGCTGATCGCCGATGGCTTCGTGGATCAGGACGGCGGCGACGGAGCTGTCGACACCGCCCGACAGGCCGCAGACCACCTTGGCCGAGCCGACCTGCTCGCGGATCTTGGCGATCTGCTCGTCGCGATAGGCGGCCATGGTCCAGTCGCCGGTCAGGCCGGCGATGCCGTGGGTGAAGTTCTTCAGGATCACGGCGCCGCGCGGGGTGTGCATCACCTCAGGGTGGAACTGCACGCCGTAGATCTTGCGCTCCTCATTGGCGATGGCGGCGTAAGGCGCGCCTTCCGAGGTGGCGATGACGTGGAAGCCTTCGGGGATGGCGGTGACGCGGTCGCCGTGGCTCATCCACACCGTCTCGCGGTGATCGACGGCGCCGATACCGGCGAACAGCGGGCTTTCACGCGTGATGACGATCTCGGCACGGCCGAACTCGCGATGGTGGCCGCTCTCGACCTTGCCGCCCAGTTCGGCGCAGATGGTCTGTTCGCCGTAGCAGATGCCCAGCACCGGCACCCCGGCCTCGAACAGGGCGTGGTCAGCCTTGGGGCTGTCGGCGTCGGTCGTCGAGTTGGGGCCGCCCGACAGGATGATGGCCTTGGGCGAAACCGCCTTCAGCGCCTCGCCCGCCTTGTTGAACGGATGGATCTCGCAATAGACGCCGGCTTCGCGCAGGCGACGCGCGATCAACTGGGTCACCTGACTGCCGAAATCGACGATCAGGACGGCTTCATGCGTGTGGGGCGCGGTCATGAGGGCTCAGAATCCGAAGCGGGCGTTGATGGGGCGGGTTCTTGACGGGTGAAGACGTCGGGATCAAGTCGCGATGCGGGAACATCGGCCAAGGCGGCCAGACCCTGCGTCGTCAGCACCTCGGCCAGACGGTCCCAGGCCTCGGCCAGGTTGGCGTCGACCAGATGCAGGGTGGAGGTCCAGTCCTCCAGTTTGGTCAGCTCGCTCTTGCCGTCGCTGACGCCGCGAAGCGCCACCAGGGGCACGCCGAAGGTCTGGGCGACGCGCAGCAGGGCGAAGGTCTCCATGTCCACCATATCGGCGTTGATGGCGTCATAGGCGGGGCCGGAGACGACGTTGGCGCCGGTCGACAGGGTCGCGGTCGGCACGCCGGGGATGGGGCAAGACAGAGGCAGGACGGCGGGCAGGTCGAGCAGAGGCGTCCTGCCCTTCTCGAACCCCAGAGGGCTGGCGTCCATGTCGCGATAGCTGACGGACGAGGCCTGATAGACCGCCGCATGCTCCAGATCGCGCGATCCGCACGAGCCCAGCGAGACGATCAGGTCCGGCAGGGCGTCTTCGGCCTCCAGCCGCGTCAGGGCGGCGGTCAGGGCGATGGCCCCCTCGACCGGACCGATGCCGGTCATCAGCGGCGTGATCCGCGCCTGCAGGGCCGCGCCGTATTCAGCCGGCGCCGCCATGACGGGCAGGACCGTCAGGCCGTAGATGTCCTCCGACCGTCCGTCGCTCATGCCGTGCGCTCATAGACGGCGGCGAAGAAGCCGTCGGTGCCGGTCGAGGCGGGCGACAGGCGCAGGCGATGACCGCCCTCGGCCAGTTGCCCCAGACGCTCGCGCGCCGCATCGGTCAGGTTCGCCGCCTTCAGGGCCTCGGCCACAGGGACCGGGCTGAAGGCGGGATTGTTCTCCTCGAAGGCGTCGGCCGTGGCCTCGTTCTCGCCGCGCAGCATGGAGCAGGTGACGAAGACCAGACGCCCGCCCGGCTTCACCAGTTCGGCGGCCCGGCCCAGGATCTGGACCTGCAGGGCGTGCAGGCGCTCGACCTCTTCCGGCTTCAAACGCCAGGCGTCCTCGGGACGACGACGCCAGGTGCCCGAGCCGCTGCACGGCGCATCGACCAGAACCACGTCGGCCTGACGCACCAGATCCTCGACCCCGCCGCCGTTCTGACCCAGCAGGCGCAGGTCGGCGGCGACGCCGGCGCGGGCCAGACGCGGACGAATATTGTCCAGACGCTTCTGCACCACGTCATAGGCGAACAGCCGGATGCCCATCTCGGCGACCGGCTTGATCTTGGGCTTGGCCTGGACCACGGCCCCCTGCCCGTCCCCGCCGACCGGCGACCAGACGGCGACCGGAGCGGCAGGCGCCTCGGCCACGGCGGCCTGAGCGGCGACCGGCTGCCCCAGCATCGCCAGACCCAGGGTCTTGCCGCCGCCGCCGGCGCAATAGTCGACGACGGTCATGCCGGGCTCGACGCCCGTCAGCCAGCAGGCGACCTGACTGCCTTCGTCCTGAATTTCGATATGGCCCTGCTTGAAGGCCTCCAGCGCCTGAACGTTCGGCGGCGGCTCGGCCGACAGACGCAGGCCCGCGGCCGACCAGGGCGTGCGCTCGGGCGACAGACCGGCCTTGACCAGTTCCGCTTCGACGCCTTCGACCGTGGTTTTCGCCAGGTTTACGCGCAGGTCGATGGGCGCGCGCGGCGCCATCAGCTCGTGGGCCTCCTCGGTCCAACGGTCGCCGAAGGTGGTCTTGAAGTCCTCGACCACGAACTCGGGCAGGCCGGCGGCGACCCAGCCGGGCAATTCGCCCGGCCCGGCCGTGATGCGGCCGCGCTCCTGCTTCGACAGCGGGCGCGGGCCGAAGCCCTCGCCCGAGTGCAGCAGTTCGATCTCGTCGAGCGGCAGGCCGTCGATCAGCGACAGCGAGCCGATGACCAGGGCGCGACCGTCTTCACGCCCGCCCATGGCCCAGACCAGACGCCCACGGGCGCGGATGACCTTGTAAACGCGGTCGGCGATGGCGCGACGATCCTTGGACCCCGCATAGCGGTTGGCGGCGCCCCAGGCCTTCAACACCACCTCGGCCGGCTGGCGGCTGTGGGCGATGCTGTCGAGGACGGAGGCGGCGGCGGCGAGGCGGGCTGCAGGGGTCAATCGGGTCTCGGATCAGATGAAAAGGGCCGCCAGGATCATGATCAGTCCCGCGAGCGAGACCAGCCAGACCAGCGACCGGATGTAGGGCACGCCAAGGGCGTAAAGCGGAACATAGGCGACGCGCGCCCAGAAATAGAGGGCGACGCCCCACAGGGTCAGGGCGCTCTCCGCGCCCGTGACGTGGGCGATCAGGACAGCGCCGATGAACAGCGGCAGGGTCTCATAGAGGTTCGACTGGGCTCTTTCGAGGCGACCGACGACAGGGTTTTGCGAAACAGGCGTCTGATCGCGAGCGCCGGCGTTCCACTTGGAGCCGAACTCCATCGTCCGCGCCCCGGCGGGCAGAAAAATCTGCACCAGGGCCAGGACCAGCGTCGCCGCCAGATAGGTCAGTTCAGTCGTCACGTTCCAGCCCTCCGCATCCAGTCAAAACGAAACCGCTCCCGATCCGAAGATCGGGAGCGGATCAGGATCAGCCCTGACGATAGTTCGGCGCCTCGCGCGTGATCATCACATCGTGGACATGGCTTTCGCGCAGGCCCGCATTGGTGATGCGCACGAAGCGGGCGCGTTCCTGGAAGTCCTTGATGGTCGCGCCGCCGACGTAGCCCATGGAGGCGCGCAGACCGCCGACCATCTGGTGGATGACGGGTGCGATCGGCCCCTTGTAGGCGGTCTGGCCCTCGATGCCTTCCGGCACCAGCTTCTCGGACGAGACTTCCTTCTGGAAGTAGCGGTCCGCCGAGCCCGCGCCCATGGCGCCGACCGAGCCCATGCCGCGATACGACTTGTAGCTGCGGCCCTGGTACAGGAAAACCTCGCCCGGCGATTCATCCGTCCCGGCGAACATCGAGCCCATCATGGCGACGCTGGCGCCGGCCGCGATGGCCTTGGCCATGTCGCCCGAATACTTGATGCCGCCGTCGGCGATGACCGTGGCGCCCGTGCCCTTGGCGGCGCGAGCGGCATCCATGATGGCCGTCAGCTGCGGCACGCCCACGCCCGCCACGATGCGGGTGGTGCAGATCGAGCCCGGGCCGATGCCGACCTTCACGGCGTCAGCGCCCGCGTCGATCAGGGCGCGGGTAGCGTCATAGGTGGCGACGTTGCCGGCGATGATCTGCAGGCGGTTGTTCTCGCGTTTGATGCGCTCGACCACCTGGGCCACCGAGGCCGAGTGGCCGTGGGCGGTGTCGATCACCACCACGTCGGCGCCGGCTTCGGCCAGGGCCATGGCGCGCTCGTAACCGGCGTCGCCGACGGTCGAGGCGGCGCCGACCAGCAGGCGACCCTGCTCGTCCTTGGCGGCGTTCGGGAAGGCCTGGGCCTTCTCGATGTCCTTCATGGTGATCAGGCCGACCGCGCGATAGTCCTCGTCGACGACGATGACCCGTTCGATCTTGCGGGTGCGCAGCAGGTTCCACGCCTCTTCACGACCGGCGCCTTCGCGCACGGTGATCAGGTCGCCGGTGGTCATCAGGGCCGAGGCCTTGATCGACGGATCGCCTTCGAAGCGCATGTCGCGGTTGGTCAGCATGCCGACCAGCTTGCCTGTCGCCGGATCGACCACCGGGAAGCCGGTGATCTTCTTGGCGGCGACGATCTGGCGAACCTCGCCCAGGGTCGTGTCGGGCGAGACGGTCACCGGGTTGATGACCATGCCGCTTTCATAGCGCTTGACGGTGCGGACCTGCTCGGCCTGCTCCTCGATGGTCATATTGCGGTGAAGCACGCCCAGACCGCCGGCCTGGGCCATGGCGATCGCCAGACGGCTTTCGGTCACCGTGTCCATGGCGGACGACAGCAGCGGGATGTTCAGTTTGATGCTGCGCGTCAGCTGGGTCGAGACATCCGCCATCGCTGGCATGATCTCGGAAGCGCCGGGTTCGAGCAAAACATCGTCGAAGGTGAGGCCTTCGCGTATCTCCATGGGGGAGTCTCCGTTTTGCGGGCCGCGTATAACGCCCCATGCCGGGGAACCGCAACCCCAAGACGGACCTATGGACAGGATAAGAGGAATTGCCTTGCGCTTCGGCGCGTCCAGACCCACATTCTGCGAATGGTTCGCATATTGATCAGCACGGCCCGTCGTCTCGCGCTCAAGATCGCGAGCTATGGCGTCATGCACCTGATCGTCGCGATTCTGGTGGCCTTCGCCCTGACCCGCGACTGGCGCATCGCCCTGGCGGTCGGGGTGGCCGAACCGATCGTTCAGACCCTGGCCTATTCGATCCACGACCGCGTCTGGCATCGCATCGAGCAGCGCCGAGTGCTCTCGGGCTTCGAGGAGACCGCCGAGGCCGTCACCGCCCGCCTCGAGTTGATGAACGCCCACGAGCAGAACCGCGCCCACAACCACCACGGCTGTCACGGCCACAGCCACGCCCTGCCCCGCAGCCTGAAGCAGGTGGCGTTGAAGACCGTGACCTATGGCGTCATGCACTTCACCGTGGCGGTCCTGGTCGCCTTCGCCCTGACCCGCGACTGGCGCATCGCCCTGGCCATCGGCACGGTCGAGCCTCTGGTTCAGACGGTCTTCTTCACCCTGCACGACCGTATCTGGACCCGGATCGAGGCAAACAAGGCCCGTCGGGCGGCGGAAGCGGCGACCGCCTGATCATCCGCAGCGTCCGGCCTCGGCTCAAGGATAGAGGTAGCCCGTATCGGTGCAGCCCGGGCGATGCCCGCCTGCCCGTGCCGACCGATCCACGCACATCGCCGCCAGAAGGCCCAGGCCGCCGGCAGCCCCGCCGTCGGCCAGCCACACCACCCGCCCGTCGCGCAGACCGACCAAGGCGGCGGCGTTCATGCGCGCCAGGTTGTTGTTGGCGTCCGCCCCCATGTCGATCGACAGCACCTCATAGGTCGGGTCTTCGGCATCGACATAGCGACGCACGCCGGAATTCTCGGCCGCGAACCGGGCGCCGCCGCCCGGGACGACCTTCCCCAAGCTCATTCGCGCGAACAGGGCCGAACCCCGGACCTGAGCCTCGCGTCGCTGCTCGTTCAGGGCCGGCAGACGCCAGGCGAAAGGCAGCAGGGTCAGACCTTGCAGCATACCCGTCGTATCCGCCCTGGGTTCCGCCAAGATGATCGGCGCTGTCCGGCAGGCACGCTTCACCACGGCCCCGGCGGGGGCCGCAAGATCAGGACGCCGCTCCAGAAAGCCGTCCAGGTCCGACAACGGCAGCCGACCGGGCGCGACGGACTGCCAGGGATCACGACCCTCCAGCATCAGTCGTCTGGTGTAACGTTCGGCGCTTTCGCCCCCGACGCGCGGCGGCTGCGCGCGCATCGGCGGATTGAGAACTTCGACCACCCGGCCCTCGCGCGCGACCACATAGACGGCGGCCGTGCGCGGATAGGCCCCGGCCCAGGCGTTCGGTCCATAGAGTTGAACAGGATCGTCGGCCCGTTCGGGCGGAACCAGTCGGACGTCGCAGACCTCGCCTTGCGGCGCGATCGGCGTCAATGCCTGCACCGGATAGACATCAACCCGCCCATGCGGTCCGGTCATGCTGATGGCCGGCGCCGGATCGCGCGTCGCCCCCAGCCGTCTGGCCGCATCGGATACGCTCAACCCGTGCAGATCAGCGACAGGCACAGCCGAAGCCGCCGGCCCGTTCGCGGCGCCCGTCAAGATCACGGCGGCAATCACATGGGCGATCATGTCCGGCTCCGTCCCGTCGCGGCGACGCGACGGCGGCTAGAAGATCACGACGGAACGGAAAGGCAAAGCCTACCGCTTGTTGAGCGCCACCAGAAAGACCTCGGCGCTGCCCTTGCGGCTCGATTCCGGCTTCACGTACTTCACCGTCTCGAACTCTTCGCGCAGACGCGCCAGCACGCCCCCGGCGTCGCCGCCCTGGAAGTTCTTGGACACGAAATTCCCGCCCGGCTTCAGCGTGCGGATGGCGAAGTCGGCGGCGATCTCGATCAGGGCGATGATCTTCAGGTGGTCCGTCTGGCGGTGGCCCACGGTGTTGTGCGCCATGTCCGACAGGACCAGGTCCGGCCGTCCGCCGATGGCGTCGACCAGTTGCTGGTCCACGCCGGGATGGGTGAAGTCGGCCTGGATCAGCGTCGCGCCGGGAATCGGCTCGATCATCAGCAGGTCCACGCCCGCCACCGCCGCCGCGCCGCGATCCAGCGCCACCTGCACCCAACCGCCCGGCGCCGCGCCCAGGTCGATGACCCGCGAGCCCTTCTTGATCAGGCGGAAGCGGTCGTCGATCTCGATCAGCTTGAAGGCCGCACGGCTGCGCCAGCCCTCGGCGCGCGCACGCTCGGACCACTTGTCCGACAGCTGGCGCTTGATCCAGGCCTGGCTGGAGAGGGTCTTCTTGTCGGCGGTCTTGATCTTCTGGCCCATGCCGCGCCCGGCGGCGGTGCCGCCCGTAGGCGGGCGCACCATCCGGCGGCGTTCCGGCGGCTTCTCGAGGGGCTTTTCGTCGTCAGTCATGCTTCCCACATAGCCGTGACAGCGTTCAGCCGCTATGACCCGCGCACAATTCTAGTCCGCACACCCCAAGGAGAGCCTCATGGCCGACCAAACCCTGACCTTCACCCTCGATACCGGCGACGGCGAAGAGCGCAACGTCGTGATCAAGCTGCGCCCCGACCTGGCGCCGAACCACGTCAAGCAGATCACCGACCTGGCCTCGGAAGGCTTCTACGACGGCGTGGTCTTCCACCGCGTGATCCCGGGCTTCATGGCCCAGGGCGGCGACCCGACCGGCACCGGCACCTCGGGCTCCAAGAAGCCGAACCTGAAGCAGGAGTTCTCGGCTGAACCGCACGTGCGCGGCGTCTGCTCGATGGCCCGCACCGCCAACCCGGACAGCGCCAACTCGCAGTTCTTCATCTGCTTCGACGACGCCCGCTTCCTGGACAAGCAGTACACCGTCTGGGGCGAGGTGATCGAGGGCATGGAACACGTCGATGCCCTGCCCAAGGGCGAGCCGCCCCGTGCTCCGGGCAAGATCGTCAAGGCGACCGTCGCCTAAGGCATTCTCCTCCCCATTCATGGGGAGGGGGACCACGAAGTGGTGGAGGGGCTGCGACGCTTGCAGCGGCCCCTCCGTCTCATCGGCTACGCCGCTGAGCCACCTCCCCATTGCATGGGGAGGACAAGGGGGATCAGTCCCCCGCCCACCACCGCATCGACACGTTATTGAAGGTCCGGTTTCCGACCTTGAGCGTCCCCGTCAGGACGACGCCCTGATCTCCCAGATTGCGCCGCGCCGTCGCCAGCGCGCCCTGGTCGAGCCTTCCATCGAACGACACCGCGCCCAGGCCGCCTGACAGGGCCTGCACCCGCACACGGCTCTCGGTCACGTCATAGGCGGCCGGAATCAGCCGCAGCCGACGCCGGTTGCCGCTTTCCAGCGGCGGCCCGACCATGTCCTCGAACTCGATCATCACCGGCGCAAAGCCTGCGGGCCGCTCGCCGCCCTGCCAGGCGATGAAGTCCGGGACCTGCCCCATGAAGACATGATGCAGCCGCCAATTGTCGATCCGCACCTCTTCGGTCGGCAGATAGTAGCCGGACACGTCCTCGGGCAGGTCATGCTTGAAAGCCGCCGACTTGGACGCCGCCGGAGCCTCCGGCGACTGCGCCGCTCGATCGCAGGCCGTCAGCGCCAGCAGTCCTGTCAGGGCCGCAACAGCGGCGAAACGCGTTTTCTTCACGAAGCCTCGGCTCACGGCAGATGGATCAGGGCGGCCAGCCAGCCGATGTTCTGCAGCTTCTCGACCGACTCGAACAGCGGCGCCGCCAGCAGGAAGACCAGACCGTCGCGCAGGGTCGTCAGGAAGAAGCGCGGCCGCACGTCCAGCGACTCGGCGTCGCGCCACTTGGAAAAGTCCGGGCCGAAGCGCGGCGTCCGCGCGCAATAGTCCAGATAGGTCTGGCCAAAGGCGCCCGTCAGCCAGGCCTCCTCGCGCTTCACCGTGAAGTAGAAGACGGCGAAAGTCAGCAGCAGGAACAGGGTCGCCAGGGTCACGCTGCCCGTCTGTGCGCCCACCCCGAACGCGCCCATGAAGCTGAAGACATAGAGAGGGTTGCGGCTGATCGAATAGGGCCCGCGATCCACGATCTCGGCCTTCTTGCGACCGCCGATATAGAGCGAGCACCAGGCTCGCCCGACGATGCAGACCGCGATCAGCGCCAGGCCGAAGGCCTCCAGCCCCTCATGCAGCGCCGTCTCGCCGCCCATCGACTGCGTGAAGAAGGCCAGGGCCACCACGCCGAGGATGCCGACCAGCAGCGCCAGCTTGCGCAGCTTCTGCACCCGTTGAAGATCAAAACCCTGAACCGCCGACATCTGTATTTCCTCGACTGATGAGGGTGCGACAGAACGCCGCTCCGAAGGCGGTTTCAAGGCCTATGTTTGCAAGCGTTTCGCGCTCGCAAAACTTCACTGATCCAGCCACTGATCCAGCGCGCGGAAGCCTTCGATCGCCAGTTCGGTCGAGGACTGGAAGGTGGCGGGAACCACCTTTTCGAAGTCGTCGCTCGGGCGGTGATAATCGGGGTGATAGTTCACGCCGAAATAGAGGAAGGGCAGACCCGCGCGGTGGAAGGCGGCGTGGTCGGACGCCTCGACCCAGTTGTCGGCGCCCTTGTCCTCCGGGGTGTCCTTGCCGAAGGCGAGCGATACGGTCCCGCGCGGTGCGATGCGTTCCAGCAGCGGGCGGAAGTAGGGATGCTGATAGGTGCCCGTGACCCACAGCTTGCCGTCGCTGTCGGCGCGCGCCGTCATGTCGAAGTTCAGGTTCATCGAGATCGACGACAGCGGCACCGGCGGCGCCTCGACAAAATGCTTGGCCCCCAGCAGGCTGCGCTCCTCGCCGTCCAGGGCGACGATCAGGACGGAGTGCTCCGGCGGGTTGGCCTTCAGCCGCTTGGCCAGCTCCAGCATGGTCGCCACGCCCGAGGCGTTGTCGTCGGCGCCGTTGTAGATCTCGCCGTTGTTGACCCCGACGTGGTCGTAGTGGGCGGTCACCACGATGTACTTGTCCGACACGCGCGTGCCGGGAATGACGCCGATGATATTGGTCCCGTTGAAGGTCTTCACGCCCTCGCGCGTGCGGCCCTGCATTTCCCACGGCTGCAGCCGCCCCATCGGCGACGGCTGAACGCCCAGGGCCTCCAACCGCGCTACGATGTATTCGCGCGCCTTGGCCCCGCCTTCCGAGCCCGTGTCGCGGCCCTGCATGTCGTCCGCCGACAGGATGCGCAGATCGTCCATCAGTTGAGTGTAGTCAGCGGCGGTCGCCGCGACGGGCGCCGTCGCAGCCGCCTCGGGCGTCATGGTCTCACAGCCGGCCAGCGTCAGGGCGGCGGCGATGGCGGTCAGGCTGGCGGGAACAGGACGCATGGAGGGCTCCGGGAAATCAGTCGGCGCGACGCTAGCGGGCCAAGCTTGTCGCGTCAGATTACGTTTCTGTCATGGACGCTGCGATCCCGCCGCCGCCGGTGCTAAACAGCGCGACTGATGAAGGCTGACCGCGCGATTCCCATGTCCGAAACTCCCGTCGAAACCCTGACCGAAGACCAGGCCCGCGAGGAGTTGGCGCATCTGTCGGCCGAACTGGCCCGCCACGACGCCCTCTACTACGCCGACGCGGCGCCCGAGATTTCCGACGCCGACTACGACGAGCTGAAGCGCCGCGCCCTGGCCATCGAGGCCGCCTTCCCGTCCCTGACCAGCCCCGTCTCGCCGTCGCAGCGGGTCGGCGCCCCCGTCTCGGCGCAGTTCGCCGAGGTCCGACACGGCGTGCCCATGCTGTCGCTGGACAACGCCTTTGACGAGGGCGAGGTGCGCGACTTCGTGGCCCGCATCGCCCGTTTCCTGAAACTGCCGGGCGACGAGCCCATCGCCTTCGTCGCCGAGCCCAAGATCGACGGCCTGTCCGCCAGCTTGCGCTATGAAAAGGGCGTTCTGGTCCAGGGCGCCACGCGCGGCGACGGCAAGACCGGCGAAGACGTGACCGCCAACCTGCGCACGCTCAAGAGCATCCCCCAGACCCTGACCGGCTCGGGCTGGCCCGACGTCATCGAGATCCGGGGCGAGGTCTACGCCCCCAACGACGCCTTCGACGCCTTCAACGCCGCCGCCGAGGCGGAAGGCCGCCGCACCTACGCCAACCCGCGCAACTTCGCCGCCGGTTCACTGCGCCAGAAGGACCCGAAGATCACGGCCAAGCGCCCCCTGACCTTCTTCGCCTACGCCTGGGGCGAGACCTCGGCCCCGTTCGCGGAGACGCAACACGGCGCGCTTGAGGCCTTCCGCAGCTGGGGCTTTCAGGTCAACCAACGTTCGCAGCAGGTCATCGGCGCGGAAGGGTTGATCGGCGTCTATCGCGGGCTGGAAACCGACCGCAGCGGCCTCGGCTACGACATCGACGGCGTAGTCTACAAGGTCGACCGGCTGGACTGGCAGCAGCGCCTCGGCTTCATCGCCAGAAGCCCCCGCTGGGCCATCGCCCACAAGTTCCCGGCACAACAGGCCACGACCGTTCTGGAAGGCATCGACATCCAGGTCGGCCGCACCGGCTCTCTGACCCCCGTCGCCCGCCTGCACCCCGTCACCGTCGGCGGCGTCGTGGTCCGCAACGCCACCCTGCACAACGAAGACGAGATCGCCCGCAAGGACGTGCGCATCGGCGACACCGTCATCCTGCAACGCGCCGGCGACGTCATCCCCCAGATCGTCGGCGTGGTCGAAAACCTGCGCCCCGCAGACGCCGTCCCCTTCGCCTTCCCCCACGTCTGCCCCGTCTGCGGATCGGAGGCCGTGCGCGAGGGCGACGAGGTCAAACGCCGCTGCACCGGCGGCCTGATCTGCGACGCCCAGATCGTCGAACGGTTAAAGCATTTTGTCAGTCGCCGCGCCTTCGACATTGAAGGACTTGGAGAAAAGCAGCTGATCGCCTTCCACGCGCGCGGCTGGATCAAGGAGCCGGCGGACATCTTCCGCCTCGCCCGCGACGAGGAAAAACTGGCCCTGCTGCGGGCCGAGGACGGCTATGGCGAGACCAGCGTCCGCAACCTGATCGCCGGGATCAACGCCCGGCGCACCATCAGCCTGGACCGCCTGATCTTCGGCCTCGGCGTGCCCGACATCGGCGAGCAGACCTCGTTGGTCCTGTCGCGCGCCTTCGGCAGCTGGACCGCCTTCCGCGACGCCTGCATGGCCGCCGCCGAGGGTCTGGCCAGCGACGACTGGAAAGCTCTGGCCGCCACCCACGCCATCTCGACACGCGTGCTGACCCTGATGGCCGAGGCGAACCCGCCCGCCGACGATCCCTGGCCCGAGGCGCCCATGGATCAGAAGATCGCCCTCGCCTTCCCCGGCATGGCCGCCCCCGCCCGCCGCTCGCTGGCAGAAATCTCCAGCAACTGGACCGATCTGACCGGGTGGGCCGCCGTGGCCCGCACCGAAGGCCCATCCGAGATCCTGAACCAGATCGCGGGCGTCTCCGGCGTCGGCCCCGTCGCCGCCGAGGCCCTGGCCCACTTCTTCCACGAGCCGCACAACCAGGCCGTCATGGACGCCCTGCTGGGCGAACTGGATGCGGTCGAGGACGTGGCCGCCCCCACCACCGACAGCCCCGTGGCGGGCAAGACCGTGGTCTTCACCGGCTCGCTGGAACGCTTCACCCGCGACGAGGCCAAGGCCCGCGCCGAAAGCCTGGGGGCCAAGGTCTCGGGGTCGGTGTCGAAAAAGACCGACTACGTCGTCGCCGGCCCCGGCGCCGGGTCCAAGCTGAAGGACGCCGAGAAACACGGCGTCACCGTCCTGACCGAGGACGAGTGGCTTGCCCTCATTGCCTGAATGATGATCGCCTGATGCACGCCGTCGCCATCGACTTCGAAACCGCCAACGAGCAGCGCTCCAGCCCCTGCTCCATCGGCCTCGCCTGGATCAACGACGGCGTCATCGAGTCCGTCGAGCACCACTACATCCGCCCGCCCGGCATGCGCTTCGCCAGCTTCAATATCGCCTTCCACGGCATCGGCCCGGAGCAGGTCGAGGACGCCGAAGAGTTCCCCGCCGTCCTGGCCGCCATCGCCCCGCGCCTCGAGGGTCGCACCGTCCTGGCCCACAACGCCGCCTTCGACGTCAGCGTCATTCGCGGGACCTGCGACCACTACGGCCTGACCTATCCCGAGTTCGACTACCTCTGCACAGTCAAGCTGGCGCAGATCACCTGGCCGGAGTTCGCCTCGCACAAGCTGAACAACGTCTGCGCCGAACTGGGCATCCAGTTCAAACACCACGACGCCGCCGAGGACGCCTTCGCCTGCGCCTCGGTGGCGCTGGAGACGCTGCGCACGCATCAGGCGACCTGCGCCGCCTCCCTCGCCAGCGCGACGGGCATCAGCCTCGGACGGCTGCACACTGGCGGCTACAGCCCCTGCTCCTCGGCCGGATCGCGCCCGCGCCGTCCGCGCAGCTGACTTTTCCTCCCCACTCTGTGGGGAGGGGACCGCGCAGCGGTGGAGGGGCTAGAGCGGCCGAAACAAGCAGCCCCTCCGTCTCGTCGGCTACGCCGCCGACCCACCTCCCCATGAGATGGGGAGGAAAACGCCATCCAAATCCACCGCTTAGTCGCTCACCACGCCCAAACATTGACCTAAGGTCATGTAATCGTTGAGTGAAGTTCACAAATTCGGGCCTTGTTTCGAACCGAAACCGGGATCACCCTTTATCGACAAGGATCGGCCCAACGATCCGTCTGAAGGAATACGCCCGATGAAGTTCACCGTTCTGGCGGCCGCCGCCGTTTTCGCCGCAGCCCTCGCCTCTCCGGCTCTGGCGGGCGATCCGACCGGCCTGTGGCAGACCCCGACCAATGGCGGTCAGGTCCGCATCGCCCGCTGCGGTCAGGCCCTGTGCGGCACGCTCGTCACCTCGGACCACATCCGACGCGAACCCAACGCCCGCGACGAGCACAACAAGGACGCCAGCCAGCGCAATCGCACCCTGCGCGGCCTGCCCATGCTCAGCGGCTTCACTGGCGGCCCGTCCGAATGGCGCGGCGGCTCGGTCTATAATCCGGCCGACGGCGGCACCTATCGCGGCACCATCACCATGACCGGCGACAACAGCCTGCGCCTGCGCGGCTGCATCGTCGCCCCTCTGTGCAAGACCCAGACCTGGACCCGCATCCAATAGGCCCTCAGACGACGGCGGCCACAATGGACAGGATGGTCGCCGTCGCCACCGCGTTCAGCGCCATGCCGAGGCTGGCGAAGGCGCCCGCCGTCTGATCCACCTGAAAGGCCCGCGCCGCGCCGAAGCCGTGCGCCGACACACCGACCGCGAAGCCCCGCGCCCGGTAGTCCGTGATCTTCAACAGATTCAGCAGCGGCGTCGCCGTCATCGCTCCGATCACGCCCGACATCAGCACGATCACCGCCGCCAAGGCCGGGATGCCGCCCAACTGAGAGGCCACCGCCATGCCGACCGGCGTCGTCGTGGCGCGCGGGGCGATGGAGGCCATGATCTCGGCCGGCGCGCCGAACAGCCAGACGATGCCCACGGCGCTGACAATGGCCGTCACAGCCCCCGCCAGCAGGGCGCAGGTCAGCGGCTTGGCCAGCCGCCGGATCGTCGCCCGCTGCGCCCAGATCGGCACGGCCAACCCCACCACCGCCGGCCCCAGCAGGAAGCCCAAAACCTGGGTCGCCCCGGCATAGGTCGCATAGGGCGTCTTCGTCGCCAGCAGGACGCCGATCAGCACCGGCGTCGCCAGCAAGACCGGATGGCACAGCGGATGCCTCCCGCTGCGCCGCGACAGCACGTCCGCCGCCTCGAACACCACCAGCGTCAGCGCCAGACACAACAGGGGCGTCGCGATCAAATCGCTCACGACGCGCCCTCTTCGTTCTCCGGCTGTCGTCCCGCAACGGCGCGAAACACCAGGGCCGTCACCGCCAGCGTCAGCAGGGTCGAGACCACCACCGCCACAAGGATGCCGAGGCCGTAGCGCGACAGGATCGCCCCCTCCTCCATCAGGCCGACAGCGGCGGGCACGAACATGATCGACAGATGCGCCGTCAGCCAGCCCGTCACCTGGGTCAGCGTCAGCCGCTCGCGCGGAACCAGCGCCAGCCAGGCCAGTAGCAGCACCATGCCGATCACCGACCCCGGCAGAGGCAGGCCCGTCAGCCGGTGGACTGCCTCGCCCGCCAGTTGGCAGACGAGCAGCAGGGCGATGGCGCCGATCATCGGATCAGAGGGGCGCCGTCTGCGCCTTCAGCCATTGCAGCGCCGCCTCATCCTTCTGCACGCCCTCGGCCAGCAGAGGCCCGACCTTGGCCAGAACCTCGGCGTGATAGGCGTCCACATAGGCCCGCTCGTCCGCCGTGAGCAGTTCCACGTCGATCAGACGACGATCCAGCGGCGCCAGGGTCAGTTGCTCGAAGCCGTGCATGGGCCGCTCGCCGCCTGGAACCTGGGCCGGGGCGGTCACGACCTGAAGCGTCTCGATGCGGATGCCCCACTCGCCTTCACGGTAATAGCCCGGCTCGTTCGACAGGATCATGCCCGTCAACAGCGGCTGGTCCGTGCCCCATCCGGCGATGCGCTGCGGCCCCTCGTGGACGCCCAGATACGACCCCACGCCGTGGCCCGTGCCATGGTCGAAATCGAAGCCCGCGTTCCACAGCGGCTGGCGCGCGATGGCGTCCAGCTGGCGCCCGCTGGTCCCGGCGGGGAAGCGGATCACCGCCATGGCGATATGGCCCTTAAGGACCAGGGTGAACATCCGGCGCTGATCGGCCGTGCCCTCGCCGATGGCCATGGTGCGGGTCACGTCCGTGGTCCCGTCCAGATACTGACCGCCGCCGTCCACCAGCAGCAGCGAACCCGTCTCCATCGGCCGGATCTTGGCCCCGACCGGCTTGTAGTGCGGCAGGGCGCCGTTCGGACCGACCCCGGCGATGGTGTCGAAGGACAGGTCCTTCAGCATCCCGGTCGCCTCGCGGAAGCCCTCCAGCGCCTCGACCACCGCCCGCTCGTCCGGCAGCTCCCTCTGCGCGACCGTATCGACCCAGTGCAGGAACCGCGTCAGGGCCGCGCCGTCGCGGATGTGGGCCTGACGGCTGCCCTCGATCTCGACGGCGTTCTTCTGGGCACGCGGCAGGGCGCAGGGGTCCATGCCGCGCACGATGGCGGCGCCTGCCGTTTCCAGACGATCGAAGTACCAAGCCGAGGACACGGCCGGGTCGATCAGCACCTTGCAGCCCGACAGGGCGTCCAGCGCGTCCGGCAGCGCCTCGGGCGCTTCCAGCGTCACGGCGTCGCCCAGCCAGCCGGGCAGTTCGTTCGTCACCTTGGCGGGATCGAGGAAGACCTTGGCCGTGCCGTCGGCCTTCACCACCGCCTGCCCCAGCGGCAGGGGCGTGCGGATCACGTCGCCGCCGCGAATGTTGAACAGCCAGGCCAGCGACGACGGCGAGGTCAGCACCGCCACGTCGGCGCCCTTGGCGGCGATCGCCTGACCGATGCGGGCGCGCTTCAGCGCGGCGTTCTCGCCGGAATAGCGGTCCTCGTGCGGGACCACCGGGGCCTGCGGCTGGGCCGGGCGGGCGTCGCCCCAGGCCAGGTCGATGGGATTGGGCTCGACCGCCTTCAGCGTCGCCCCGGCCTTCTCGACCGCCGCGCGCAGGGTCGCCAGGGCATCCGGGCTGTGCAGACGCGGGTCATAGCCGATGACCGAACCGGCGCTCACGCCCTCCAGCCAGGCGGCCAGCCTGTTCAGCTCGACCCGCTCGAACAGGGCCGGGTCGGTCTGGGCCTTGGCCTGGACCGTGTAGCGGCCGTCGACGAAGACCGCGGCCCTGTCCATCAGCACCACGCCCGCTCCGGCCGAGCCGGTGAAGCCGCTGACCCACGCCAGCCGCTCATTGGCGTCGGGCAGATATTCGTTCTGATGCTCGTCCTCGTGCGGGACCAGCAGACCGTCGAGGCCCTGCTCGGCCATCTTGGCCCGCAGCAAGGGCAGGTGCTTGGCCCCGAAGGACGGATCGGTGGTTTCGTCGAATGTCTGGCGCATATTGTTCCTTATCCCTTCTCCCCTTGTGGGAGAAGGTGGGCGCCGGAGGCGCTCGGATGAGGGGGTTCTATCAGCGAGCAAGACGGGAAGGCTGTGCGCGAAGCCGGCCTCCCCTCATCCGTCTCGCTGCGCGAGCCACCTTCTCCCACAAGGGGAGAAGGAAATTGATCCCTACTTCTTGCGAAGCTGCAGCGCCGTCCATGCATCATGATGGATCGTCTGCTCGACCACGAAGCCCAGCGGCAGATAGGCTTCCAGAATCCGCTCTTCCTGCGTGCGCAGCAGGCCCGACAGGATGGCGACCCCGCCCGACTTCAGCGCCTGGCCGATCTCGGGCGCCAGGAACACCAGCGGCGCGGCCAGGATGTTGGCGAAGACCAGATCATAGGGCGCGTGCTGGGCGATGCGCGCATCGCTCAGGCCGTCGGCGAAATAGAACTCGCACTTGGCGTCGTTGATCTGGGCGTTCTCGTTGGCGATGCGGGCCGAGGGCTCGTCGATATCGGTGCCGACGGCGATGGGCGAACCCGTCTTGGCTGCGGCGATGGCCAGCACGCCCGTGCCGCAGCCGACGTCCAGCACCTTCTCGAAGCGCTCGGTCGCCAGCAGGTTGTCGAAGGCTTCCAGGCAGCCGACGGTCGTGCCGTGGTGGCCGGTGCCGAAGGCCGCGCCCGCGTCGATCTTCAGATTGACCCGACCCTCGGGGATCTTGCCCTGATCGTGGGCGCCATAGACGAAGAAGCGCCCCGCCTCGACCGGCGGCAGGCCCGACAGGCTCATGGCCAGCCAGTCGGCGTCGGCCAACTTCTCGACAATGACCTCCAGGCCCGGCGTCGCGCGCAGGATCTCGGCGATGCCCTCGGCTTCCTCATCCGTGGTCGGGAAGGCGTCGATGCGCCAGACGCCCTTGTCCTCGTCCTCTTCGAGGATCGAGTAGGTCGCGTTTTCCAGCAGGGGGTTGGCGTCGATGGCGGCGGCGGCGGCTTCGGCCGGGGCGCGATCACCGCGTGCGATCACCTGAACTGCGGACTCGGACATTTCTCAAACACCGTTATTATGACGAATCGCAACGTGTGCGGGCGTACGGAATGCCCGTGTCCATCTAGGGGTCGGGGTATCCATGGCTAAAGCACCGTCTGAGTCGAAATCTTCTACGCCGAAAGCGGCGCCTGCCGCTTCCAAGCCGAAACCGGCGGCAAAGTCGAGCGCTGCGGCGCCCAAGGCCGCTGCAAAACCGAAGGCCGCGCCGAAAACCGCCGCGCCCAAGGCCGCTGCCGCCAAGCCCGCCGTGAAGGCCGCTGCGCCCAAGGCGGCCGCCAAGCCCGCCGCCGCCAAGGCTGCGCCGAAGGCCGCTGCGAAACCCGCCGCCGCCAAGGCCCCGGCGACGAAGGCTCCGGCCGCCAAGGCCGCCGCGCCCAAGGCGGCAGCGAAGCCCGCTGCTCCGAAGGCCGCCGCCAAGCCCGCCGCGCCGAAGAAGACTGCGGCCCCCAAGGCTGCTGCGCCGAAGGCCGCCGCCGCTCCCAAGCCGGTCGAGGCGCCCAAGCCCGCCGTCGCCGCGGCTCCGGCTCCGACGCCCGCTCCGGCCGCCGCCGCGCCCGCCCCGGCCCCCAAGCCGGTCGAAGCGCCCAAGCCCGCCCCCACGCCGGCGACTTCGGCCCCGCAACCGGCTGCCGCCGCTGCGCCTCAGCCCGAAAAGAAGAAGGGCTTCTTCGCCCGCCTCTTCGGCTGGTGATCGCCTGAAACGACAAAAGGCCGGAGGGTTCGCCCCTCCGGCCTTTTTCGTGCGTGCTTTCCAGAGAACCTCTGGAAACCGCCCTTAGTCCTGCGGCAGGTCTTCGGCCAGAATCGCCATCTCGAACATGAACGAGCCGGCCTCGTCCTCGTCCTCGAACACCACGCCGATGAACTCGTCATCGACATAGACTTCGGCGGAGTCGGCGACCTTGCGGGCCTTCACCTTGATGCCGCCGTGGTTGAAGGTGCGCTTCAGGTGCGTCTCGACGCGCTTCAGATCGGATTCTTTCACGGGGTAGCCTCGTTGGTGTCGTTGACGGCGGAACCTAGAGAAGCCGCCTCCTCATGGGAAGCCCGCGTATCGGGCGTCCACAGGCGGCGCGATCAGATCACGAAATCATAGGCGATGTCGGCCAGGGTGTGGTCCATGGTCCGGGCGGGCGCAGCGTCGGTCGGGCAGTTGACCACGCGCGCCGGCACCCCAGCCACCGTGCAGCCCGCTGGAACCGGCTTCAGCACCACCGACCCCGAAGCCACCTTGGCGTAGTCTCCAACCACGATATTGCCCAGCACCTTGGCTCCCGCGCCCAGCAGGACGCCGCGTCCGATCTTGGGGTGACGGTCGCCGCGCTCGGCCCCGGTCCCGCCCAGGGTCACGGCGTGCAGCATGGAGACCTCGTCGCCGACCACCGCCGTCTCGCCGATGACGATGCCAGTGCCGTGGTCGAGGAAGACCCCCGAGCCGATCCGCGCCGCCGGGTGGATGTCCAGCTGGAACAGTTCTGAAATCCGGCTCTGGAAGTGAAACGCCAGGGTGTCGCGCCCCTGCCCCCACAGCCAGTGCGCCACGCGCCAGGCCTGAAGCGCCTGGAACCCCTTGAAATACATGAAGGGCTGCAACAGCGACCGGATCGCCGGGTCACGGTCCTGCACCGCCTTCAGGTCGGCTTCCGCCGCCGCCAGGATGCCGGGATCGGCGGCGAAGGCCGACAGGGCCACCTCGCGCAGCGACATGGCCCCCAGTTCGGCGTCGCCCAGCTTGCGCGCGATCTGGAAACTCAACGCGCCTGCGAAATCATCATGCGCCAGCACCACCGCATTCAGCTGCGACGCCAGACGCGGCTCCTCGCGCGCGGCGTCCTCTGCCGCAGCGCGCAGTTGCGTCCACAGGTCCGGCTGTTGCGGCACGATTTCCAGCTTGGCCATCGGCCCTCCGTTCTCAGGCGGCGATCCTACGCCCCCAGCATGGCTCGCGCCAGCGCGGCGGGCAGCTCGCCTTCCCGCGCCATATGGTAGGCCTTGAAAGCCGTCGCCACCGTCAGGCTGTCGCGCACCGCCCCGCGCTCGATCTCGCGCAACAGCTCGCGGAAGGGCGCCCGCACCGACACGATCACCTCGGTCGGGTCGGGGTCCACCGGAACCGCGCTCAGCCCCCAGGCCACCCAGGTCATGGCCCGTTCGTCGGTGATCGAGTTGGACAGGTCCATGTCCAGCGCCGCGCGCCAGTGTTCCGCCGCCAGCCCCGCTTCCTCGGCCAGTTCGCGGCGCACGGCGTCGAACGGGTCCTCGTCCATCGGCGCCCCGCCTTCCGGCATTTCCCAGGAATAGCGCATCAGGGTGAAGCGGTGCTGCCCTACCAGGGTCACCGTCCCGTCCTCATGCAACGGCAGGACCCCGGTCCCCACGTTCCTGGGCCGCATGACCACATAGTCGGCCGGCGCCCCGGTCGGGGCCGTCGCCGGGTGCCGCGTCACCCGCATCCACGGCGTGTCGATCAGGACGCTGTCGCCATGGCTCTGCCATTTCGGCGTCTCGGGCAGGTTCTCGGCCCAGCGAGGCTTGATGACGGGAATATCGTGCATGCTTCCGCTATGGCGCCGGGCGCGATGAAATCCTAGCTAGACGGCATGACCGATCTGAACGCCGCCCTGCCCCTGCCCGTCCGCTCCGACGCCCTGCTGACCCGTCTGGCCAACCGCCGCTCGGCCTCGGCCCAGCTTCTGAGCGCCCCCGGTCCGTCCGAGGCCGAGATCGAGCAGATCCTGCATCTCGGCGCCCGCACCCCCGACCACGGCAAGCTCTTCCCCTGGCGCTTCGTCGTCCTGGGCCCGCAGAGCCGCGCCGACCTGTCCGAGGCCCTCGCCGCCCTGGCCGAAACGCAAGGCCGCGTCGACAAGGACCTGGCCGTCCTGGCCAAGCTGGCCAATCCGCCCCTGACCATCATGGTCGTCTCCACGCCTATTCAGGGCCATAAGGTCCCTGTCTGGGAACAGCAACTGTCCGCCGGCGCTGTCTGCATGAACATCGAACACGCGGCCGACGCCCTGGGCTATTCGGCCAGCTGGATCACCGACTGGTACGCCTACGACCCCGCCGCCGTCGCCCTGTTCGGCGTCAGGGACGGCGAGACCATCGCCGGCTTCATCCACCTGGGCACAGTCGCCGAAGCCCCCCTGGAACGCCCCCGCCCCAACATGGCGCACAAGGTCGAGCGGCGGCCCTAACCTTCAATCCTCCCCTGCTCGCGGGGGAGGGGGACCATGCGCAGCATGGTGGAGGGGGCAAGATCAGGCGACACGGCTTCAACTTGGGCGCCGCTCCAACTGGCTTGAGGTCGAGCGCGCATCCGCCCCCTCCACCACCTTCGGCGGTCCCCCTCCCCCGTTGCACGGGGGGGGATCAAAAGCGGCGCCTAGCGCCCCTCCACCTCCGGCCGGTGCACCAGCGACACCAGCACCACCGAGATGATCATCAGCAGGAACCACGCCCCCAGCTTGTTCAGGCTGACCATCTCCCAGCCGTCCGCCTGCCCCGGATAGACCCAGGCCCGCGCAAACGTCCCCAGGTTCTCGGCGAACCAGATGAACAGGGCCACCAGCCCATAGCCCAGCAGCAGCGGCATCGACCGCCGCCGCCGGTCTGCGGTGAAGTAAAACCAGCCCCGCCCGAACAGCAGAGCCGTCGCTATGAACAGCGCGATCCGCACGTCCGGCAGCCAGTGATGGGCGAAGAAGTTGACATAGACAGCCGCCGCCAGAACCCAGGTCGTCCACAGCGGCGGATACCCCCGCACCCGGATATGGAAGATGCGCTGCACCCGCGCGATATAGCTGCCCACCGCCGCATACATGAAGCCCGAGAACAGCGGCACCGCCCCGATCCGCAACAGCGAGTCCTCAGGGTAGATCCACGACCCGTGATAGGTCTTGAACAGCTCCATGATCGTCCCGGCGATGTGGAACAGGAAGATGACCCGCGCCTCCTCCCAGCTCTCCAGCCTGAAGGCCAGCATCAGCCCCTGAATGGCCAGCGCCCCGATCACCAGAAAGTCGTAGCGCGACATCGGCGCCTCGCCCTCAGGCCAGATGACCGGCCACAGCAGATGCGTCCCGACCAGCAGCGCCAGCATGGCCCCGCCGAACAGACAGGCCCACCCCTGCTTCAGCCCGAACCACAGGAACTCATAGCCATACCCCCGCCACCGCCCCCGATCCGCCCACGCCTCCGCGCGGGTCATCAGACGACGGCCCCAGGCTTCGAGCGGGAGACGGGAGGATGGGGTCATCACGTCAGCCAGCCTTCCTCGCGCAGGGCGCCGACCCGGGCGCGCGACACCGGCGCCTCCAGCCCTCCGGTCAGACGCAGCCGCGTGTTGCGTCCATCCTCGACCACGCCCACCACGCCCGCGCGCGCCACCCACCACGAGCGATGGGTCTGCGTCCCGTCCACGTCCTTCAAGCCCGCCATGGCCTGCGACAGGGACATCAGCACCAGGGCCGACCCCTGCGGCGTATGCACCCGCACATAGTGATCCTCCATCTGCAGGCACAGCACGGTCCGCCCCAGCCTGGCCGGCAGGCGGTCACGCGGATCAGCGGATTCGGCGTCCGACTTGGTCGCCGTCGCCTCGCGCGACCGCGTCGCCCACATCATGCCCACGGTGGCCAGGGCGCTGATCACCAGCCCCTGCCCGTACCATTCCAGCCAGCCGACCTGCCCCACCACCGGCCACAGCCGCACCGCCAGGGTCCGACTTAGCAAGACCGGCAGCAGGGTCAGCACGGCCACCGCCGGCGGCGTCCAAATCCACGCCGAAATCCTCCGCGCCTCGGCCCAGCGCGCCAGGAGCGGCAGGCTGACGCCGAAGGCCAGCCACCCGGCCCACAGACAGACCACCCAATAGGCCGTCCGCACCGGCAGGGTCCCACTGAGATAGCTGCCGAACGGCCCGATAATCCCCAGCGCCAGCCCCACGGAGGTCGAGACGGCGAAGCCCACGGCCGCCGCCCGCCATCGCCTGTCCTTCAGTCCCCACGAATCCATTCGCTCAGACTAGCAAGCGTCGCCGCCGATGACAGCCGTTCGCCGGGCCACGAACCCGTTCGCCCATTCGCCCATATCCGCTGGCGCAGCGGCGTTCCGACGCCTCACACAGCCTCATCACCTTTCGCCATGAGGCCCACACGAAATGAACACCGCCGCCCTGATCGCCGCCGCCTCCGTCCTGCTGGGCGCCTGCGCCGCGACCGCCGCGCCAGCCCCGGTCGCCCCGCCGCAAGCCGCCGACCCCATGATCCGCGACGGCGTGATCGCCGCGCGCCTGAGCATCCCCGACGGCGATCAGCCTGCCATCGAGGCGGGCTTCTGGGTTCCGACCGATGAAGCAGCAAAACCGCGTCCCTTGATCGTCATCTCTCACGGCAACGGGGGCGACTTCCGAAGCCACCACGACACAGCGATGGCCCTGGCCAAGGCCGGCTTCGTCGTCGTCGCCCTGACCCATACCGGCGACAATTGGCGCGACCAGAGCCGCGCCACCGACCTCGTCGGCCGCACGCGTCAGGTGTCGGTGGTGATCGACTACATGACCCGGGACTGGAGCGCCCGCGCCGGGATCGACGCGGATCGCATCGGCGCCTTCGGCTTTTCCGCCGGAGGGTTCACGGTTCTGGCGGCGGCAGGCGGCGACCCCGACCTCGGCCGGCTGGCCGACCACTGCCGCGCCAACCCCGGTTTCTACGACTGCCGCCTGATCGGCCAGCACGCCGGCACGATAAAGGACGGCGGCGCCGCCCCGCGTCTGCCCCACGACGCCCGCATCAAGGCCCTGGCCGTCGCCGCCCCCGCCCTGGGCTTCACCTTCACGAAAGAGGGCCTGAGCAAGGTCACCCAGCCGGTCCAGCTGTGGCAGGCGGGCGCCGACCAGATCCTGCCCGCCCCCTTCTATGTCGAGCCGGTCCGCGACGCTCTGCCCGTCGCGCCCGAATACCGACGCGTCGAGGGCGCCGCCCACTTCGACTTCCTGCCGCCTTGCGCGCCCCAACTGGCGGCCGCGGCCCCTATGATCTGCAAACCCACGCCCGGCTTCGACCGCGCGGCCTTCCACGAAACCCTGAACCGTGAGGTGGTCCGCTTCTTCAGACAGAAGCTTTCGCATTGATTTCACCCGTCATTCTCGGGCTTGTCCCGAGAATCCATAGACACGACGGCTGAAGGTCAAGACGCGGCCCTTCGCCTATTCCCCGTTGAGTCTCTGGATCCCCGGCACAAGGCCGGGGATGACGGCAGGAGGGAGGAAGAGACCGCCCCTCACCCCCGCCCGCGATAGGTCGCCACGCCCTGATCGGGCAGCCAGACGCCTTCGATAGGCGCGCCGGTTTGCCAGAAGACGTCGATGGGGATGCCGCCGCGCGGGTACCAGTAGCCGCCGATGCGCAGCCATTTCGGTTGCAGCAGATCGGCCAGGCGCTTGCCGATGGCCACGGTGCAGTCCTCGTGGAAGGCGCCGTGGTTGCGGAAGCTGGTCAGGTACAGCTTCAGGCTCTTACTTTCGACCAGCCAGTCGCCGGGCACATAGTCGATGACGATATGGGCAAAGTCGGGCTGGCCCGTCACAGGGCACAGGCTGGTGAACTCGGGCGCGGTGAAGCGCGCCACATAGTTGGTGTCAGCGTGCGGATTGGGCACGCGTTCCAGCACCGCCTCTTCGGGATTGGTCGGGGCGGCGGTCTGGGCGCCGAGCTGGGACAGGCTGTCGGTATAGTGCGTCATGCCCGCCATTTAGGCGCTTGGCCCGCCAAAGAAAATCCTGCCGCCGCGCGGGCGTTTCGACAATCGGCCTGGCGCCCTTCCCCGCCGTGGTAGGATGCGGGGTGTGGACGGATCGGCCTTGAGGGGGATTTCAGACGATTCAGACGAATTGGACTCAGTTTTTTGGCGCGCCGAACCCTGCCCTTCTCCCCTTGTGGGAGAAGGTGGGCGCCGGAGGCGCTCGGATGAGGGGTGTCGGCGCGCGGCTCGAAACCCATAGACCAAACCGAATGCCTGACCTTTCGTCGGAGCGCTCACACCCCTCATCCGTCAGGCTCCGCCTGCCACCTTCTCCCACAAGGGGAGAAGGACGCTGAGTGCATTGCCTTCCCCCGCGACACCCGGTTAGCGTCCCTTAAAACAACCCGCAGAAACCATCCCAGGAAACGACCCGTGGCCATTCCCGCTTCCCTGCAGTCCGGCCTGAAGCTGCCGGTCATCGCCTCGCCCATGTTCCTGGTGTCCGGCCCGGATCTGGTGGTCGAGGCCTGCAATGCGGGCGTGATCGGCACCTTTCCCTCGCTGAACCAGCGCACGACCGAGGGCTATCGGGACTGGGTGCAAGAGATCAAGTCGCGGCTGAAGCCTGACGCCGCTGCGTTTGGCGTCAACCACATCGTTCATCCGACCAATCCGCGCCTGATGGCCGACATGATGGTCTCGGTCGAAGAGAAAGTGCCGCTGATCATCACCTCGCTCGGCGCGGTGCGTGACGTGGTGGACGCGGTCCACGGCTACGGCGGCGTCGTCTTCCACGACATCGCCAATGTCCGCCATGCGCGCAAAGCCGCCGAGGCCGGCGTCGACGGCCTGATCCTGGTCGCCAACGGCGCGGGCGGTCACGCAGGCGTGGTGAACCCCTTCGCCCTGATCAACGAGGTCCGCAGCTTCTATGATGGGACCATCATCCTGGCGGGCTGCATCTCGACGGGTCAGGACGTGGCCGCGGCCCTGATGATGGGCGCCGACTTCGCCTATATGGGCACCCGCTTCATCGCCACGGCCGAGAGCGCGGCCCAGCCCCACTACAAGGACCTGATCGTCCAGTCCGGCTCGGCCGACATCACCTATACGCCCGCCGTCTCGGGCATCCCGGCCAACTTCCTGACCCCGTCGCTGATCGAGAACAAGATCGATCCGAAATCCCTGCCCGAGCACAAGCTGGACATGAACGAGGAAGCCAAGGCGTGGAAGACCATCTGGTCGGCGGGGCAAGGCTCCGGTTCGATCCACGACAGCCCCACTACGGCTCAGCTTGTGGCGCGGTTGGCGGACGAGTTTTCACAGGCCTGTGATAAATTCGACAAGAAGCGCCTCTAGGAGCGGCCTCGTCGCTTAACGAGGCCCCTCATGCTCCGCACCCTGACGAACGCCGCCCTTCTCGCCGCCGCCCCCCTGGCCCTGCTGGCCTCCGGGGCCCGTGCTCAGGATGCGGGCAAATGGTCCTTCTCGGCCGGGGCCGCGACCGACAACCGCTCCAAGGCGGCGTCCAAGTCCGACGGCAACCCCTTCGTCTATGGCGCGGCGGGATGGGAAAGCGCCAGCGGCCTCTTCTATGGTTCGGGCGGTCTGGAGACCATCGACGGCGGCGGCTCCAGGCTGGAGTCCGAGCTGGTGGCGGGCGTCCGCCCCGAGTTCGCCGGATTCGACTTCGACCTGAACGTCGCCCACAAGAACCGCTTCGACGCCGACCCGGGCTATGACAACGACGCCTGGGAATTCACCGCCGACATGAAGCGCTCGATCGGCCCGGCCAGCGCCCGCCTGCGGCTGCAGCACTCGCCCGACGGCACGGGCTCGACCAAGGCCTGGACCTGGGTCGCCCTGCGCGGCGGCTGGGACTTCACCGACAAGCTGAACGTCTCGGCCGAGGTCGGCCATCGCGATCAGGACAACAGCATCGACTACACCGGCTGGAACGTCGGCGGCGCCTACGCCCTGACGCCCAAGGTCGAGCTGGACCTGCGCTGGCACGACACCGACGCCGACGTTCCGGGCGAGCAGTACAAGGGCGCCCTGGTGGCCGGGATCAACTTCTCGTTCTGATTTCCTGACCGCTGAAAGGTGGCCATTCGGCGGAAAGTCCCTAGGTTAAGGCCATGACTTTCCGCCCCACGACCCTTGAACGGGCCTATCAACTGGCTGAAAGCGGCGCCTGTCGCACGGTCAGCGACGTCAAACAGGCCCTCCAGAGCGAGGGCTATGACCGCATTCAGGACAGCCTGTACGGCGGTACCATCACCGCCGCCCTGCGCAAGCGCTGTCAGGAGAACTACATCGGCGGCGCGATCGCTGAGCAGGAAGAAGACGCCTGAAAGCAGGGGTCTTGCTTTGGACGCGATTGCCGTTCATTTTAGTAATGTCGATCTCTCTGCGTAACGCTGCTGCCCCTTTGCTCTGCGCACCGAGGACTAGGCCGATCCATTCAGACCCGACAGGCCAAGGGGGCTCTTCCCTGAGGTCAACGACTAGCGGAGGTCCTGAAAATGGCTACCGGCACTGTGAAATGGTTCAACTCCACCAAGGGCTACGGCTTCATCCAACCGGATGACGGCGGCAAGGACGTCTTCGTCCACATCTCAGCCGTCGAGCAAGCCGGCCTGCGTGGCCTCGACGAGAACCAAAAGGTCTCGTACGAAATCGAGCGCGACCGTCGCTCGGGCAAGGAATCGGCCGGTCAACTGAAGACCGAAGGCTGATTTCGGCCTCGTCAGGGTTCTAGCCCAGACGAAGAAATCGAAGGGGCGCTCCGGTCAGCCGGAGCGCCCCTTTTTCGTATCAGCAAAGCGCCTGATCCAGATCCGCGATCAGGTCGTCGATGTCCTCGACCCCGACCGACAGGCGGATCAGGTTGTCGGTGACTCCGCCCGCCTCGCGCACGTCCTTGGGCACGGATGCGTGGGTCATGATGGCCGGGTGGTTGACCAGGCTCTCCACGCCGCCCAGGGACTCGGCCAAGGTGAAGACCTGCACCCGCTCCAGCACCCGCTTGGTGCGCTCCAGGTCGCCGTCGATCAGCACCGTGACCATGCCGCCGAAACGGCCGTTCATCTGGCGCGCGGCCAGATCGTGCTGCGGGTGGCTGACCAGGCCCGGATAGATGACCTTGGCCACGCCAGCCCTGTCTTCCAGCCAACGGGCCACGGCCATGGCGTTCTCGTTGTGCGCCTTCATGCGCAGGCCCAGGGTCTTCAGCCCCCGATTGGCCAGGAAGGCGTCGAACGGCCCCATGACGCCGCCGATGGAGTTCTGCAGGAACTTGATCTGGGCCGCCATCTCGGCGTCCTTGGCCACCAGAACCCCGCCGACGATGTCAGAGTGGCCGTTCAGATACTTGGTCGCCGAGTGCATGACCACGTCGGCGCCCAAGGCCAGCGGCTGCTGGCTCCACGGCGTGGCGAAGGTGTTGTCCACCACCAGGATCAGCTTGTGCGCCTTGGCGATCTTCGACAGGGCCTCGATGTCGGCCAGTTTCATCAACGGGTTGGTGGGAGTCTCGACCCACAGCATCCGCGTCTTGTCGGTGATCGCCGCCTCGACCGCCGCCAGGTCGGTCAGGTCGATATAGCTGAAGTCCAGCCCCATCGACCGACGGCGCACCCGCTCGAACAGCCGCCACGAGCCGCCGTACAGGTCGTCGCCAGTGACGACGTGCGCCCCGGCGTCCAGCAGCTCCAGCGCCGTCGAAGTCGCCGCCATGCCCGAGCCGAAGCCAAAGGCCTGAACCCCGCCTTCCAGATCGGCGATGCAAGCTTCAAACGCCTCGCGCGTCGGGTTCTTGCCGCGCGCGTATTCATAGCCCTTGTTCACGCCCGGGCTTTCCTGGGCATAGGTCGAGGTGGCGTAGATCGGCGTCATCACCGCGCCCGTGGTCGGGTCGGGCTTCTGGCCGGCATGGATGGCGCGGGTCGAGAAACCCTGGCTGTTTTTCAGGTCAATCACTGGATTTCTCTCATCAAAGGTCAAAACCGGGATGGAGGTCGGTTCGCGGTTCGCACTCGACCCAACCATTGTCTGACAGGCGGTCCTGCAGCCGCCGATCCTCAATAGTGAATTCGATCTGGCTGCCGATCGGCGCTCCGAGATCGGACAAGATATCTCTGAGCAGGACGCGAACCGCGTCCAGATTCTCTGCCTCGATATCAATGCCAGTCAGCTCAATCTTCCGAACCCCGTTCTCGTCCGGCGGTGATTGCATTGTGCCACCGCCGCTCACGTAGCCCAGATTGCGAATCTTGAGCTGCTCCTCAATCGGGTCTTCGAAAAGATAGTGACGCTCGACAGGCTGCACGTCGCCCGGCATCCGCACATAGATAAAGCTAGTGGAAGGTTGCGACTGCTGAACGCCTTCGACGCCGCCGAACAGCTTCTTTAGCCACGACATGGGCCTACCGGTTCAGGCTGAGGTGGTTAATCAGGTCGGTGCGGGCAATCAGGCCGACGAAGGTCTCGCCGTCCAGGACGATGGCCACACGGTCGCGGTCGAAGATCGGGATCAGGGCGTCCAGCGTCTCGCTGACCTGCAGGGTGTCCAGATCGCGCGTCATGGCCGAGGACACCGGCTTGGCGAAGCGTTCCTTCCGGGTGATCTCGTCGGTGTTCATGATGTGGACGATGTCGCTCTCGTCCAGAATACCGACCAGGCGGCCGTCCTGAATGACCGGCAGTTGCGACACGCCGTCGCCCTTCATCCGCTTGAAGGCGGTGTCCAGGGTGTCGTCGGGGCCGATCACGACCACGTCGCCATTGGCGTATTTGCGCGTGATGAGGTCCGACAGGTCGCCGTGCAGCTCGCGCTGGGTCAGACCCTGATCGGCCAGCCAAGCGTCGTTATAGACCTTGGACAGGTACTTGGCGCCCGTGTCGCAGACGAAGGTCACGACCCGCTTCGGCTCGGTCTGCTCGCGGCACCAGCGCAGGGCCGTGGCGATCAGGGTGCCCGACGACGAGCCCGCCAGAATGCCTTCCTTCAACAGCAGCTCGCGCACCGTGGCGATCGCCTCGGAGTCCGGGATGGAATAGGCCATGTCGATCAGTTCGGGATCGGCGGTGTCCGGCATGAAGTTCTGGCCGATGCCTTCAACGGCATAGCTGCCGTCGGGCCCCGCCACACCCTCGTTGACCAGGCCCGCCAGGGCCGAGCCGACCGGGTCGGCCAAAATGATCTTGGCGTTCGAGCCCTGCGACTTGAAGTATTGCGCATTGCCCGTGATCGTCCCGCCCGAGCCGATGCCGGCGACAAAGGCGTCGATCTGGCCGTCCATCTGCTCAAAGATTTCGGGGCCGGTCGTCTTGAAGTGGGCCGCGGTGTTGGCGTCGTTGGCGAACTGGTTGACGAAGTAGCCGCCCGGAATCTGCTGGGCCAGACGCTCAGCCATGTCGGTGTAGTATTCGGGGTGGCCGTGCGGCACGTCCGAACGGGTCAGGCGCACGTCTGCCCCCATGGCGCGCAGGTGCTGGATCTTCTCCTTCGACATCTTGTCGGGGATGACCAGCAGGACCTTGTAGCCCTTCTGCTTGCCGACCAGCGTCAGGGCCAGACCCGTATTGCCTGCGGTGGCTTCCACGATGGTTCCACCCGGCTTCAGCCAGCCGGCCTTCTCGGCCGCCTCGATCATCGACAGGGCGATGCGGTCCTTGATGGAGCCGCCCGGATTCTGGCTCTCCAGCTTCAGGAACAGACGGCAGGGGCCGGTGTCGATCCGCGTCACCTCGACCATGGGCGTCTTGCCGATCAGGTCCAGCAGCGTGCCGACAGGACGGAACAGGACGGGGGCGTCGGACATGGACATGCGGAAGGCTCCGGAGAAGGCGTGTTCAGATGCGGAAGCTGGGCGTCGTCGGCTTCATGGTCAACTCGCGCAAGTTTTCACCCATTTGGCCCGAAGCGCATTACATAGGGCGCAATGACCAAGACGCCGAAACGCCCCGCTGCGGGCCTGCCCGACAAAGACACCCTGATCGCCTTCCTGCGGGAAGCCGGCGAGGCCCAGAAGGCCGACATCGCCCGCGCCTTCGGATTGAAGGGCGTGGAACGCCGCCAGCTGCGTGAGATGCTGAAAACGCTGGAGGCCGAAGGCGCACTGGGCAAACGCGGCCGCAAGGGCTTTTCCGAGGCCGGCGCCCTGCCCCCGGTCGGCGTGGCCGACGTGGTGGATCGCGACGCGGACGGCGAGCTGTACGTCGAGTTGGTCAAGGGCGGCGAGGACGCGCCGCGCGCCCTGCTGCTGCCCGACCGCGAGGGCAAGAGCCCGGCGCCCGGCGTCGGCGACCGGCTGCTGGTCAAGTTTTCGCGCGGCGCCGAGGGCTGGGAGGCCCGGCTGGTCAAGCGGCTGGACGCCGGAACCAACCGTGTTCTGGGAGTGATCCGCAAGTCGGCGCGCGAGACCCGCGTTGAGCCGGTCGACAAGCGCTCCAAGGACGTCCTGCTGATCCCCTCGGCGGTGGCGGGCGACCTGCGCGACGGCGACCTGGTGCTGGCGTCGATCGAAAAGGGCGACCACCGTTACGGTCCCAAGCGCGGCAAGATCCTCGAGACCATCGGCCGCGAGGATGATCCCCGCGCCGCCTCCATCATCGCCATCCACGCCCACGGCCTGCCGACCGGCTTCTCGGAACTGGTCGAGCGCGAAGCCGAGGATCAGGCCCTGCCGACGCTCAAGGGGCGCGAGGACCTGCGCGAGGTGCCCTTCATCACCATCGATCCGGCCGACGCGCGCGACCATGACGACGCCGTCTACGCCGAGCGCGACACGGACCCGAAAAACCCCGACGGCTGGATCGTCTGGGTCGCCATCGCCGACGTCGCCGCCTATGTCCGTCCCGGCTCGGCGCTGGACCGCGAGGCCCGCGACAAGGGCAACTCGACCTACTTCCCCGACCGCGTCGAGCCCATGCTGCCGGAGATCCTGTCCAACGGCCTGTGCAGCCTGAAGCAGGGCGAGAACCGCGCCTGCATGGCCGTGCGCATGATCTTCGACAAGGACGGCAAGAAGACCGGGCACAAGTTCATGCGCGGCCTGATGCGGTCGCAGGCCAAGCTCAGCTACGAACAGGCCCAGGCCGCCATCGACGGTCAGCAGGATGATGTGACGGGCCCGATCATGGACGCCATCCTCTATCCCTTGTGGAACGCCTATTCGACCATGCTGAAGGGCCGCGAGCGCCGCAGCCCCCTGGCCATCGAAAGCCCCGAGCGCCGCGTCATCATGGCCCCCGGCGGCGGCATCGCCGCCATCGAGCCGCGCAAGTCGCTGGAGGCTCACCGCCTGATCGAAGAGATGATGATCCAGGCCAACGTCTGCGCCGCCGAGACGCTGGAGAAGACGCGCACGCCGCTGATCTATCGCGTCCACGAAACGCCCAGCCAGGAGAAGATCTTCAACCTGGCCGACTTCCTGCACACCATCGGCAAGCCGTGGAACAAGGGCGAGTCGCCGAACACCAAGCGGTTCAACAAGCTGCTGGACGAGACCCGCGACGGCCCGCACGCCGAGGTGGTCAACGAGGTGGTCCTGCGCACCCAGATGCAGGCCATTTACTCGCCGGACAACGTCGGCCACTTCGGTCTGCACCTGGACCGCTACGCCCACTTCACGTCGCCGATCCGGCGCTATTCCGACCTGATCGTCCACCGCGGCCTGATCCGCGGCCTGAACCTGGGCTCGGACGGCCTGACGGATCGTGAGATCGCTGAACTGGACGGCATCGCCGAACACGTCACCGAAACCGAGCGCCGTTCCATGGCCGCCGAGCGCGACGCCATGGACCGCTACATCGCCGCCTTCCTGGAAGACCACGTCGGCGCGACCTTCAGCGGACGGATCACCGGCGTGACCCGCTTCGGCCTGTTCATCCGCCTGGACGAAACGGGCGCCGACGGTCTGGTCCCCGTATCCTCGCTCGGCAACGAGTATTTCACCCACGACGACCGCGCCCACGCCCTGATCGGCGAACGCACGGGACAGCGCTACACCCTGGGTCGGCGCGTCGAGGTGCGTCTGGCCGAGGCCACGCCGGTCACCGGCGGTCTGGTGCTGGAGATGCTGTCCGACCCCGAACCGCGCGATCCCAATGCTCCGGCCCCGCGCTACGGCGTGCGCGGACGCGGCGGCGACCGTCCGCCGACACGCGGAAAAGGCCGCCCGGGCGGCCCCAAACCTCGCAACGGCGGCAAGCCGTCGGGCGGGCTGAAAGGGGTGCGCAAGGGCAAGCGGCGGTGAAATCCGCCGCTCCCTTCGATTCCGCTCAGGACCTGGCCGACGCACCGCGCACCGGCGGCGCGCAACGGCCCAGGGACGCCGCCACATTGATCCTGACGCGGGGCGCGAAGCGGCCGGAAGTGCTTATGGGTCGCCGCGCGCCCGGTCACGTCTTCATGGCCTCGAAGTGGGTCTTTCCCGGCGGGCGCATCGACCGCTCCGACTTCACCGCCGCCTCGACCGGCGAACTGTCATCGGACGCGGCTCGACGGCTGGAAGCGGAAATGCCCGCCCGCCGCGCCCGAGCCCTGGCTCTGACGGCGGTGCGCGAAACCTTCGAGGAAACCGGCCTGATCCTGGGTCGCCCCGCCGCGCCGGCCTCGGTCGCAGGCCCGTGGCGCGAGTATCGTCAGGCCGGCGCCCTGCCCGATCTATCGGTCCTGTCCTACGTGGCCCGCGCCATCACGCCGCCGGGCCGCTCACGCCGGTTCGACGCCCGCTTCTTCATGGCTCCGGTCGAGGCCCTGCGCGATCCCGACCGGATCGAGGGTTCGGGCGAACTGGACGAGATCGCCTGGCTGCCGTTGGACGAAGCCCGCGCCCTGGACCTGCCCGCCATCACGCGCTTCGTCCTGGGCGAGATGGCCGAGCGCCTGGCCCACCCCGACCGCCCCCTGCCCTTCGTGCGCATGGTGCGCGGCCGTCATGTGGTCGAACACAGGCCCTGACGGCCCGCAGAAGCCTTGCTAATGGGCGACCGGCTTCTTCAGGTCGAACTCGACGCGGAAGTGGCGGTTGGGACGACGCAGCTCATAGGCGAACATCCGGCCCGGATGGACCTCCATCGCCCAGGTGTTGGTGGTCGAGACCGTAGCGTTGTTGGCGTTGAACAGATCGATGGATTCCTGATCGACCGGGAATTCCTGACGCTCGGCCGTGCCCGCGCCCGCCGTGTCGCCGCCGTACCAGTGCAGCGTGTCGGTCGTGCCGTCATCATGGCGGTGATCGTGCTTCAGACGCAGACCGGTGGCGGTGCGCGTCACCACCCAGGTGCGCGAGCGATCCGCGCCGACCCAGAAGGGAATGCGAATCTCTTCGGCCGAGCAGTCGCGCACATGCATCAGCAGGCGCTGGCTGGCGAAATCCGAATCGGCGGCGTCGGTGGTGACCACCCGGCCCTCGAATCTCTGGCCGCACAGGGCGCTCAGATTCTTGAAGAAGGCGTCCTGAGGCGTGTCCGCACGGGCGGCGGCGGGCAAGGACGACAGGGTCAGGGCGGCGGCCGCGAGGGCGATCGAGGTCAGGGCTTTCATTTCATCACCCTAACCGTTAGGAGGCTTTCCTCAACGCGACATCGCGGGCGTTGACTTTGGTCAGCGCCTGAGTATGTTCCGCGCCTCTCGTTTCATGCGGCTTTCGCCGTCGCAAAGGTAATTCCGATGGCCAAACCGGCTTCCATCAAGATCCGCCTGAACTCCACCGCTGACACCGGCTTCTTCTACGTGACCAAGAAGAACGCCCGTACGATGACCGAAAAGATGGTCGTCAAGAAGTACGACCCGGTCGTCCGCAAGCACGTCGAGTTCAAGGAAGGCAAGATCAAGTAAGGGCTTAATCGCCCGAGCCCCAGGGCTCGCTTGACTGCAGAATTCGAAACGCCCGGCTTTTCAGCCGGGCGTTTTTCGTCGTGCGTGCAAGAGGAAGAACGGCTCAGGCCGCGCGGGCCACGACCTTGTTGCGGCCCGAGGCCTTGGCCTCATAGACGCCCTCGTCCGCCCGCTTCAGCAGGGCTTCCGGCGTGTCTTCCGTTCCCATGGTCGCGGCCACACCGACCGAGACGGTGATGTTCAGATGCGCGTTTCCGTCCATGACGCGGAACGGCGCGGCGCCGACATCCCGCCGGATCCGTTCGGCGATGCGGTGCGCATCCTCCAGCGTCGTGCCAGGCATGACCACCACGAATTCCTCGCCGCCGAAGCGGCACGGCAGGTCCACCGCGCGGACATTGGTCGCCAGCCGCACGGAAAACTCGCGCAGCACCTCGTCCCCGGCGTCATGGCCAAAGCCGTCGTTGACCGCCTTGAAGTGGTCGATGTCCAGCACCAGCACCGCCACCGGCTCGCCGCCGCGATTGGTCCGCGCCACCAGCGGCTGAAGCTGATTCGTCATGTAGCGACGATTGTGCAGACCGGTCAGGGCGTCGGTGACGGCCATCTCCAGGCTGTGGTCCAGCTTTTCGCGCAGGAAGTCGCCGTAGCGCTTGCGCCGCACCTGTGTGCGCACTCGCGCTGACAGTTCCTCGGGATCGACCGGACGGGTCAGGATGTCGTTGGCGCCGAGTTCGAGCGCCTTCAACAGGCGCGGCCGATCCTGCGAATCGACGAGGGCCAGGATCGGCAACCGCCGCGTCGGCTCCTTGGAACGGGCCTGGGCGATCAGCCTCAACCCGTCGAAGCCATCGGATGTCACATTGACGATCATCAGATCGACCGAGCCGCGCGCCGCCTCCAGAGCCGCTACGGGATCCGCCTCGACCAGCGGCCTGTGCTCGATCGCCAGCTCCTGCGCCACCTTGGCGGCCTGAAGCTCATTGTCATCGACGACCAGAACCCGCCCGCCGGAACCCTTGAGCCGCGCCACGCCCGCCGTGTCGACGCCGACGCGCCGCCCGCTCTCCTCGCGCTCGCGCAGTTCGTCCATGACCATCTTCAGCCGGGTCAGACTCTTGACCCGCGCCATCAGGATAACGTCGTCCAGCGGCTTGGTCAGGAAGTCGTCGGCGCCGGCCTCAAGTCCACGAATCCGGTCATGCCGTCCGTCCAGCGCCGTCACCAGAACCACCGGAATATGCCGCGTCCGGGGATCGTCCTTCAGGCGCCGACACGTCTCGAACCCGTCCATGCCCGGCATCATGACGTCCAGCAGGATCAGGTCGGGCTGCTCCGACGTGGCCAGAGCAATCGCGCTGAGCCCGTCACCGCAGGTTAGGGCGTCGTAATATTCAATCGTCAGCTTGGCTTCGAGCAGTCGGACATTCGTCTCGACATCGTCCACGACCAGGATGCGCGCGCTCATGCCGCCCTACCCCAGATGTTTGCGGATCGTCTCGAGGAACGACACCACCGAAATGGGTTTGGAGATATAGGCCTCGCAACCACCCTGTCTGATCCGCTCCTCATCGCCCTTCATGGCGAAGGCGGTAACGGCGATGACGGGGATATGGTTCAGCTCTTCGTCGTCCTTGAGCCACTTGGTCACTTCCAGGCCTGAAATTTCCGGCAACTGGATATCCATCAGGATCAGGTCAGGGCGATGCTGGCGCGCGATGGCGAGCGCCTGCAGCCCTTCGCGGGTCTGCAGGGTCTCGTAGCCCTGGGAATCAAGCAGATCATGAAAAAGCTTCATGTTCAGCTCGTTATCCTCGACGATGAGGACTTTCTTGGACATCCGCCACCCGGCTGTTTCGCCAATAATTCGCGCCGCTGCGCAGGGCTTTTCGCCTTCTTCGGATGCACTGTGGCGCGCGCAGTCTTAAGTTGAGATGAAGCTGACATTTCTCATTGCGCCATCGTGCTTCGCACTGCTTGAGCGCCGACGGAGTTCAATTTGCCCCTGAAGGCTGTCTGCCGCGACTGCCTGTGGACCGGCGACCGCAAGGTCGAACGGTGTCCGTCGTGCGCCTCGCGCCGGGTGATCGCCCACGATGAACTCGGTGAGTTGACCATCGCCCACCTGGACTGCGACGCCTTCTACGCCTCAGTGGAAAAGCGCGACCGGCCTGAGTTACGCGACATGCCGGTCATCATCGGCGGCGGCAAGCGCGGCGTGGTCTCGACCGCCTGCTATGTGGCCCGCCTGCATGGCGTCGGCTCGGCCATGCCCATGTACAAGGCGCTGAAGGCCTGTCCCGACGCGGTCGTCATCAAGCCGGACTTCAAAAAGTATGTGGCCGAGAGCGAGCGCATTTTCGGCGCCGTCGGCAAGCTGACGCCCCTGGTCCAGACCCTGTCGCTGGACGAGGCCTGGATCGACCTGTCGGGCACCGAGCGCCTTAACGGCGGCCCGCCCGCCTTCCAGCTGATCCGCCTGCAGAAATGGATCGAGGACGAGACCGGCCTGACCGTCTCCATCGGACTGACCCCCAACCGCTTCCTGGCCAAGATCGCCTCGGAGCTGGACAAGCCGCGCGGCTTCTCCGTCATCGGCGCGACGGAGGCGAAAGACCTGCTGGCCTCGCGCCCGGTCAACATCCTGCCCGGCGTCGGCCCCGTGTTCGGCCGCACCCTGCGCTCGGACGGATTCGCCACCGTCGGCGATCTGGCCGCCGCCGATGTCAAGGATCTGATCCGCCGATATGGCGAGACGGGCCTGCGGCTCTACGATCTCAGCCACGCCCGCGACGCCCGCCCCGTCCGCCCAGACCACGACCGACGCGGCATGAGCGCCGAGACCACCTTCAACGACGACCTGACCAGCGCCGACGACCTGGAGGCCGAGTTGTGGCCCCTGTGCGAGAAACTCGCGTCCAAGGCGCGACGCGACGGCGTGGCCAGCCGCGTGGTGGTGCTGAAACTGCGCAAGGCCGACTTCAAAATCGTCACCCGCCGCATCACCCTGGCCGAGCCGGTGCAGACGGCGCGGGTGCTGTTTTCGGCGGGGCGTGATCTGCTGAAACCCGAATTGGGTGAGCCCTATCGCCTGATCGGCATCGGTCTGGCCGAGATCGCAGAGGCAGCCGCCGCCCCCACCGGCCTGTTCGCCACCGCCGAGACGCGCGCCCTGAAAACCGAGACCGCCATCGACGCCCTGCGCGAGAAATTCGGCGCCGCCGCCGTGGTCGCGGGCCGGGCGCTCAAGAAGCCCGGATGACGCCGCCCGTCTGGCGCGCTAAACCCCGCTCGAACCCCTCAACGGAGTCTCCGACATGAGCATCCACGCCCGCATCGCCGAACTCGGCATCACCCTGCCCGAGCCCGCCAAGCCGGTCGCCAGCTACGTCTCCTACGTCCGCACGGGCAACCAGATCCTGATCTCGGGCCAGTTGTCGAACGACGCCAACGGCGGCATCAAGGGCACCGTCGGCGTCGACGTGACCCCGGAACAGGCCGCTGAGGCCGCCCGCCTGTGCGGCATCAACCTGCTGGCCCAGATAAACGCCGCCGTGGACGGCGACCTGGATCGCGTCGTCCGCATCGTCAAGCTGGGCGCCTTCGTCCAGGCTGGCCCGGATTTCGAGGCCATCCCGGCCGTCGTCAACGGCTGCTCGGACCTGATGGTCCAGGTCTTCGGCGACGCGGGCAAGCACGCCCGTTCGGCCGTCGGCGTCTACAAGCTGCCGCTCGGCTTCGCCGTGGAAATCGACGCCATCATCGAGGTGAAGTGAGCTTCACGCTTCAGGTCAACGACGGGATCGCCGACATAGGCCGGGACGCGTGGGACGCCTGCGCGGCCCCGACCGGCGATCCCTTCGTCTCCTACGACTTCCTGCACGCCTGCGAGGCGTCCGGCAGCGCCGTCCCGTCCCAGGGCTGGGCGGCGCGCCACCTGTCCCTGCATGGCGACGACGGCGCCGTGATCGGCGTCATGCCCCTCTATCTGAAGGGCCACAGCCAGGGCGAATACGTCTTCGACCACAGCTGGGCCGACGCCTATCAGAGGGCGGGCGGCCGCTACTATCCCAAGCTTCTGGGCGCCGTGCCCTTCACGCCCGCGACCGGGCCGCGTTTTCTGGTGAAACCTGTCACCCCGGAAGACGCGCAGCGGCTATCCGGGGCCGCCCAAGACGCCGACGACACCGCTCATGGCGGTCCCGGCTCTGCGCTTCGCTCCGGCCGGGATGACGCCATCAGGGAAGCCCTGCTGCAAGGCGCCCTGACCTTGGTCGAGCGCCTCGGCGTCTCGTCACTGCACGTCAACTTCCCGACCGAGCTGGAATGGCGCGCCATGACCGAGGCGGGCCTGCTGCCGCGCCGCGACATCCAGTTCATCTGGCGCAATGAGGGCTATCAGACCTTCGACGACTTCCTGGCCGCCCTGTCGTCCAATCGGAGGAAGACCATCCGCCGCGAACGACGCGAGGCGCAAGCCGGGCTCGACATCCGCATCCTGACCGGCGCCGACATCACCGAGGCCCACTGGGACGCCTTCTTCGCCTTCTACATGGACACCGGCGACCGCAAATGGGGCCGCCCCTATCTGACGCGCGACTTCTTCGCCCGCGTCGGGGCCAGCATGGCCGACCGCATCGCCCTGGTCATGGCCTTCAGGGATGACACGCCCATAGCCGGGGCGCTGAACTTCATCGGCCGCGACGCCCTCTATGGCCGTCAGTGGGGCGCGCTGGAGGAGGTGCCCTTCCTCCATTTCGAGCTCTGTTATTATCAGGCCATCGACTTCGCGATTTCGCGCGGCCTGTCGCGCGTCGAGGCGGGCGCCCAGGGCGAGCACAAGATCGCGCGCGGCTACCTGCCCTCCCCTGTCTATTCCGCCCACTGGATCGCCGACCCGGCCCTGCGCGATCCGGTCGCCCGCTATCTCGACAATGAGCGGCGGGCGGTCGAGGCGGAGATGGAAGCGATGACGACTGAGCTGTCGCCTTATCGCAAAGGCTGACATTTGGTCGCGACCGACGCAAAGTCAGGAACTCTCGACCGGGCAAGGCGCTTCCCATGTGAGTCTCCTCCTCACATTTCAGGGATCACCATGACCGATCAACGTATCGAAGGCGTCGCGACGGAACTGAAGGGCAAGGCCCAGAACGGCCTGGGTCGCCTGACCGGCGACAGCAAGCTGCAGGTCGAAGGCAAGCTGAACGAGGTCAAGGGCAAGGCGCTGGACGCCTATGGTCGCGTCATCGACGGCCTGGACGGCATGGTCGACAAGGCCCCCGCCGACCTGCGCGAACCGGCGCGCAAGGGCCTGGACTTCGCCCGCCGCAAACCCCTGCTGACCACCGGCATCCTGGCCGGCGCGGCAATCCTGCTCGGCAGCCTGGGCCGTAAACGCTAGGGAGCCTCAGCCCGCCGCCAGGTCATGGACGGCCGCCTCGAGCACAGCGTCACGGCCCGTCCGGGCGATGACGACCGGATCATCGACCGCCTCGACGTCCAGCGGCGGACGGGGCGGCAAGGGCTTGCCGTCCGACGTGGTCGAATAGGCGATGGTCATGATCAGCCGCCAGCCTTCGCTGACCGGAAAGCCCATGACCACATTGTTGCCGACCCCGACGCTGGGCTCGCCGATGACGCGGGCGCGGCCGGCCAGCGCGGCCTGGATGGCCACGGCCTCGGCGCAGGAGCCGGTGTTGTCATTGACCAGCACGGCCATCGGCCCGTCCCAGCGGCTGGGCCGCTCCACGATCAGTTCCTCGACGTCGTCGCCATCCGAGACCACGCGCGCCCTCCCAGGCGTGACGGTCAGGACGCGACGACCGCCCTGCGGATCGCTCTGAACGACAGAATAGTCGATGAAGGCCGAGGCGACCGCGGCGCACTGGATGCCGCCGCCGCCGTTGTCGCGCAGATCCAGGGCCAGGGCGCGCGCCCCCTCGGCCTTGGCCTTCGCGATCAGGTCGTGCGCCGTTTGAGCCACGCCTTCTCCGGTCCCGGCCGGGACATGAAGCACCGCCACGTCCCCGACCCGATCCAGACGCGGCATGGGCCTGGGCGAACCCGGCTGCGGCGTCAGCGCGACATCGAATGTCTGATCCCCGCGCGACAACGTATAGCGCCCGGCCTCGGCTGACGCCGTCAGGGCCGCCGCGCTCATGCCGGGCGGGACCACGAGAACATCATGTCGCCGCACGCCGGCCTTCTCCGCCGGCCCGCCGGGCGCGACCCAGGCGACATACAGGGCCTCGCCGCCCCGCTCTTTCTTGACCATCCACCCCAGGGGCGCCAGCTGGGCGGCGGGTCCGCCAGGGGCGGGCCCCGCCGGGGGCGCGGACTGTTCCAGCCGGGTATGAGCATCGCCCAGCGCCTTCACCGCTTCGCGCGCTTCGGCCACGCCCAGCGCCTGCGGACAGGCGTCGCGCAGCGTCGCGCAGGCCTGGGTCAGCCGCGCCTCGGCCGCGTCGAAGATCGCCCGGACGTCCACGCCGGGCTTGGCGTAGTAGCGGGCGTCGATGTTCTGGCGCACGGAGGCGAGGAAGTCGGTCGCTGGCGACGCGGCGACGGGACCGGCGCAAGCGGCCAGCAGGGCGGCGATGGAGAGCGAGAGGCGCATGATGGGTGGCTCCTGGTTCGCCCCTGTTGTCACGCGCCTGGCGACGTTCCGACCAGTGAATTATCGGTAAGACGTCAGCCGTTGTCCGCCGCTTCGGCGAACAAGCGGCCGATTTCGACGTCGACCTGATCGGCTGCCTCCAGCTCGATGGTCGCCGTCAGCCGCTCCGACCAGCTTTCGCGCCGCGCCGACGGCGACAGGCGCGGCGAGGCCTCCGGCGCCAACTTCAATCCCAACAGAGCGACACCGCCCTTGAGCGGTCGCATGGCCGCAAACTGCACGCTGCGCGAGAAGGAGGTGTAGCCCTTGCGCTGGCCCGAGATCACGCCCTCGACGCCGTCCGCGACGCGTTCGACCGCCTCAAGGATCGCCAGTGAGGCCGGGTCCTTCCAAAGCGCAGCCCGCAACGCCTCAGGCTCGTCCCAGCCGGGGCCGTCGGCGGAGCTGCAGGCGTCGAGGATCTGCGCCGCGTGGTTCTGGCCGACGCCATGCTCGGCCTTCAGCCAGGCCGCCTGAGCGCGCGGCGCGGTCTCGGGACAGGTCTTCATGATGACGACCCAGTCGGCCAGCGGCTTGCCAGTGTTTTTCTCCAGATTGGCCTGGACCGTGGCGAACCACTTCTTCTGCCGCGCGGTCAGCGCTGCACCCATGATCCGTCCCCTCCGTTTGCGCGAACCATGCCCCTGCCTGCGCCAAAGAAAAAGGCCCGGGCGTTTCCGCCCGGGCCTCCAGCCACAAACCTGAACGAAATCAGGCGGTTTCTTCTTCCTCTTCCTTCACCGCCGCGCCCTTGGCGGGGGTGATGTCGAAGGCGATCTTGCCGTCCTTCAGCTCGACCTTGACGTGTCCGCCGCGGGTCAGGCGGCCGAACAGAATGTCGTCGGCCAGCGGCTTCTTGATGTGCTCCTGAATGACGCGGGCCAGGGGCCGCGCGCCGTACAGTTCGTCGAAGCCGTTCTTGGCCAGCCAGTCGGTCGCCTCGTCGGTCAGCTCGATGGTGATGTTGCGGTCCGCCAGCTGGGCGTCCAACTGCATCATGAACTTGCCGACCACCGAACGGATCGTCTCCGTGCCCAGCGGCTTGAAGGCCACGATGGCGTCCAGACGGTTTCGGAACTCCGGCGCGAACAGGCGCTGAATGGCCTTGTCGTCCTCGCCTTCGACCTTGCCTCGGCCGAAGCCGATGGAGGCGCGGGCGTTGTCGGCGGCCCCGGCGTTGGTGGTCATGATCAGGATGACGTTCCTGAAATCGACCTTCTTGCCCACCGCGTCGGTCAGGGTCCCGTTGTCCATCACCTGCAGCAGGATGTTGTAGACATCGGGGTGGGCCTTCTCGATCTCGTCCAGCAGCACCACCGAGTGCGGATGCTGGTCGACGGCGTCGGTCAGCAGGCCGCCCTGGTCATGGCCGACATAGCCCGGAGGGGCGCCGATCAGGCGGCTGACCGTATGGCGCTCCATGTATTCCGACATGTCGAAGCGCTGCATCTCGATGCCCAGGGTGGCGGCGAGTTGCTTGGCCACCTCGGTCTTGCCGACGCCGGTCGGGCCGCTGAACAGGAAGGCGCCGATGGGCTTGTTCGGGTCGCGCAGGCCTGCCCGCGCCAGCTTCATCGCCGCAGAGACCTGCTCGATGGCCTGTTCCTGACCAAAGACGGCGCGCTTCAGATCGGTCTCCAGCTCACGCAGGGATTCCGTGTCCGACTTGCTGACCGACTTCGGCGGGATGCGGGCCATCTTGGCGATGACGGCCTCGACCTCCTTCTGGCCGATAACCTTCTTGCGCTTGGATTCCGGCAGCAGCATCTGCGACGCCCCCGCCTCGTCGATCACGTCGATGGCCTTGTCCGGCAGCTTGCGGTCAGTGATGTAGCGCGCCGACAGATCGACCGCCGTGCGGATGGCGGCGTCGGTGTAGCGCAGCTTGTGGTGGGTCTCGTAGGTCGTCTTCAGACCCTTGAGGATTTTCACCGTGTCCTCGACCGTCGGTTCGTTGACGTCGATCTTCTGGAAGCGCCGCACCAGGGCGCGGTCCTTCTCGAAGTGCTGGCGGTACTCCTTGTAGGTGGTCGAGCCCATGCAGCGCAGGCTGCCCGAGGCCAGGGCCGGCTTCAGCAGGTTGGAGGCGTCCATCGCCCCGCCCGACGTCGCTCCGGCGCCGATCACCGTGTGGATCTCGTCGATGAACAGAACCGCGTTCTCGTGCGTCTCCAGTTCCTTGACGACCTGTTTCAGCCGCTCCTCGAAGTCGCCGCGATAGCGGGTGCCGGCCAGCAGCGCCCCCATGTCGAGCGAGTAGATGGTGGCGTCCTTCAGGACGTCCGGCACCTCGCCGTTGACGATCTTGCGGGCCAGGCCCTCGGCGATGGCGGTCTTGCCGACACCGGGATCGCCGACCAGCAGCGGGTTGTTCTTGGTCCGGCGGCACAGGATCTGGATCGAGCGTTCGACCTCGGCCTGACGGCCGATCAGGGGGTCGATCTTGCCGCTCTTGGCCTTCTCGTTCAGGTCGACGCAATAGGCCTCCAGCGCCTCTCCGCCGGATTTGACGGCGGCGGCGTCCTCGGCGTCCTCGGGGCTGGCGCCGCGCGCGGGACGGGTTTCGGTCGCGCCCGGCTTCTTGGCGATGCCGTGGGCGATGAAGTTGACCGCGTCATAGCGCGTCATGTCCTGCTCTTGCAGGAAGTAGGCGGCGTGGCTTTCGCGCTCGGAGAAGATGGCGACCAGGACATTGGCGCCCGTCACCTCTTCGCGGCCCGACGACTGGACGTGGATGACCGCGCGCTGGATCACGCGCTGGAAGCCCGCCGTGGGCTTGGCGTCGTCTCCGTCGGCCGTGGCCAGGGCGGCCAGATCATTATCGACATAGAGGGTCAGCGCGGTCTTCAGCGCGCCGAGATCGACGTTGCAAGCCGTCATCACGCCCGAGGCGTCGGGATCGTCGATCAGGGCCAGCAGCAGGTGCTCGAGCGTGGCGTATTCGTGCCGGCGCTCGTTCGCATAGTGGACCGCGCGGTGCAGGGTCTCTTCGAGAGGACGCGAAAACGAGGGCATGGGAGGTTCCTCTCAGTCCTTTTCCATCGTGCATTGCAGAGGGTGCTGGTGACGGCGCGCCGTCTCGACCACCTGGGCGACCTTGGTTTCGGCCACTTCGTAGGTGAAGACGCCGCAAACCCCGACGCCATGCTGGTGCACATGCAGCATGATGCGGGTCGCGTCTTCCCGGCTCTTCTGGAAGAACCGTTCCAGCACATAGATGACGAACTCCATCGGGGTGTAGTCGTCATTCAGGATCAGCACCCGATAGAGCGAGGGCCGCTGAAGTTTCGGCTTTGTCTCGGTGACGACGGCGGCGCCTGCGCCTCCGCCTTGTTCACCTGGCCGTCTGTTAGGCATTCGTTGTCCGTCTTCGGGGAGTCTTGATGGATCAGATAGGTGATGATGGCCTGATTTGTAGGGGCGTCCAGTCACGCCTTGTGTGAGCGGTGCTTGAGGCGCGGCCTTATCTCGCGTAACCCCGATTTATGGGGTGGGAAACGCGACGATCCGTGATGGCGCTGGCCGCAGGCAGCTTGGCGCAGGCCAGTTGTCTATCGGCCCCCGAACGAGACAATCTGGCCGTTTTCGACGCCATGTGGGGAACCATCGACGAATGGTATTTCGACCCGGCCATGAACGGCCTGGATTGGGCGGCTATTCGTCGTGATTGGCGGCCGCGAGCCGCGAAGGCCGAAACTCAGGCCGCGCTCTATCTGGATGTGCTGGTTCCGATCCTCGACCAGTTCAACACATCTCATGTCGACATCCGTCCCCCTGGCGCCCTGATGCTGTCCCCCGATCGGCGCTACAGAATGCCCCGACAGAAACGTGGCCCATCCTTCATCCTGTCCAGAACCGATGAAGCCGGGATCGGCGCGAAGCTCACCTGGGCCGAACCCGCCTTCATCGTCGAAGACGTCACCTTTCCCGGACCATCATATGATGCGGGCCTACGCCCGGGCCAGCGCGTCAGACTGGCCGGTTGGCGGCGGCTCGACAAACACAGCCAAGAGATCGAACTGATTGAGACGCCGTCCAATCGGGTCATGACGATCAGGTGGACCCCAAAGCCGCCGCCTCCAAAGACTGAATGGCGAACCCTTAAGGACGGAACGGGCTACCTTCGCTTTAACGAATTCGAGCCGCCATCAATCGACTGGGCTCTCGCTGCAATCCAACAGTCGGCGCCGTCCGGGCTCATCCTCGACCTCCGAGACAATACGGGCGGCCTCATCACCGAGGTGGTGCGGCTGCTATCAGTCTTACTGCCCGTCGGAAGCGACATCGGCACGTTCAAAACCCGGCGGGGCAACAGCGAGAGCAGAACCCTGCCCTCGGCGGTGACTTTCGCAGGGCCGCTAGCTGTCCTGACCGGACCGCGAACGGCTAGCGGCGGCGAAGTGACCCCCGTTGCGCTTCAGCATGGCCGGCGTGCTCGGCTATTCGGCGCTAAAACCGCCGGCGCCGTCCTGGCGTCGCATATGTTCTCACTGCCGGATGAGGGAAAACTGACGGTCCCCTTCGCCGATTACCTCAGCCCGTCGGGACTTCGCATCGAAGGAAGCGGCCTGTCGCCCGATGTCGAGGTCGTCCGGACGCCGCAAAGCACCAAACAAGGCTTCGACCCTGCCCTGCTGGCGGCCTCTCAATGGCTCGACCAGCAAAAAGGCCCCGGCGTTTCCGCCAGGGCCTGATTGTACGCCTACTGAAAAAGTCAGACTTAGCGAGCGGCCTGGAAGCTCTCGACGGTCGCGGTGACGCGCTCGTTGATCGGCTTGAAGCTGTCCTTCACCGACGCGGTGAAGATTTCGGTCGCCTTGCCGAACTGGGCCAGATAGGCCTCGGCGGCCGACTTGGCCCACGAGGTCTGCAGTTCGACCAGTTCCTGGACCGAACGCGCCTGGCTGATCGACTGGGCGGCGGCGACGCCGTCTTCCCAAGACTTCTTCGAGAAGGCCAGAGTCTCTTGCGACAGGGCCTCGACGCCCTTCTGGGCGGCGGCGGCCGACTCGACGACGGCTTCGAGGTTCTTCTTGCCGTGAGCGTTCAGCTCGGTCAGCGAGGCGACGGACTTGTCCACGCCTTCGCGGAAGGCCTTGGCGCCGGCGGCCTGGATGGATTCAGCCTGGGCCTTGGCCTTGGCGGTCGTCTGTTCAACGGTCTTCTTAACAGTCTCGGCGGCGTCAGCCATTGGGACTCTCCCGAAGCGGATAAAGGATCTCACGACGAATAAGGTTCATCGCGACACGTGTCATATGGTGCAAGTGCGAAATGACTTCAAGTGAAAATTGTGCGACGCAACATATGATCGCCGATCACCTGCCGGCGCCATCCGCGATCACAACTCCGTTGACAGCTTGTTAACCCTCTCGAAACCCGCGAGTCCGATGTTAGCCTTTGTAACGCGCGGTGATCACGGTCGTCTTCGCGCCACAGTGACGAGGCTAGTAGATTGACCATGAACGCTGCATTCCGCCGCCGCTTCCTGGCCGCCCTGGTTCTGGGCGGCGTGGTCCTGACACCCGCACTCGGCGCGCCGCCGCCGGTCGCCCAATCCTCTGACAATTCGCGCTACGCCTCGATCGTGGTCGACGCCTCCTCGGGCGAGGTGCTGTTCTCGCGCTTCGCCGACGCCCGGCGCTATCCGGCTTCGATCACCAAGGTCATGACCTTGTATCTGGTCTTCGAGGCGCTGGAGTCCGGCAAGGTCAAGCTGACCGACAACCTCACCGTCTCGCCGCGCGCCGCTTCGCAGCCGCCGTCGAAACTGGGCCTGGCGGCCGGCCAGTCGATCAGCCTGGACGACGCCATGAAGGCCACGGCGGTCCGCAGCGCCAACGACATGGCCGTGGTCCTGGCCGAGCATATCGGCGGTTCGGAAGCCCAGTTCACCGCCCGAATGACGGCCAAGGCCAAGGAGCTGGGGATGGACCATACCCGGTTCACCACCGCCAACGGCCTGCCCGACACGCGCCAGGCGACGACCGCCCGCGACCTGTCGATCCTGAGCCGCGCCGTGATGCGCGACTACCCGCAGTACTATCGCTACCTCGGCCTGCACGACTGGTACTTCAACGGTCGCGACTACCGGAACACCAACGGCCTGCTGGCCACGGGCCGCGGCTATGACGGCATCAAGACCGGCTTCACCAACGCCTCGGGCTACAACCTGGCCGCCTCTTCGGTGCGCGACGGCAAGCGGATCATCACCATCGTCATGGGCGGCCGCTCGACCGCCAGCCGCAACGCCCACGTGGCCGAGTTGATGGATACCGGCTTCGAGGTCCAGCGCCGTCGCGGTCAGGGCGAACGCATCCAGGTGGCCCAGACCTTCTTCGAGCAGCGCGGCTACGGCATCAGCGCCGATCCCAATCCGCCGGTCGAATACGCCTCGGCTTCGGACGAGGATGGCGAAGGCGTGGGTTCGACCGCCGTGGCCTATGTCGCCGGTCCGCCGCCCGCCACCCTGCCGACCGAGGTGACGCCGCCGCCGTCGGCCCGCGCCGCCCCGCGCGCGACCGCTCCAGTCCAGCGCGCCGAGACCCGCACGCCTGAAAATCTCACAGCATCTTTGAACGGCGGCTCCTCGACGCGTCGCTCGACCTCGGCCGCCCCTGCCCGCTCGACCCGCGAAGCCGCCCGCGCGCCCTCAGGCCGCTGGACGGTTCAGGTCGGCGCCTTCCGCGAGGAAGCCGTGGCCCGCGACTGGCTGAATGACGTCAGCCGCCGCTTCCGCACCCAATTCACTGATGCCCAGCGCGACGTTCAAAACGCCAACGGCTGGTATCGCTCGCGCTTCACCGGCATGACCGAAGCTGCCGCCCAGGCGGCCTGCGAAACCCTGAGTGAGCGCCGCGTGACCTGCATGGTCATCCGTCCCAGCTAGGCCGCCCTGCCCTGACCGTTGCGCCAGCTTCCCTCGGCCAGACGCCGGGCGTAGTCGGCCACGTCTGATGGCCAGGCCTCGATGGCGGCGTCAAACGCCGCCCAATCGCCGGCGAACAACATCCGTATCGCCTCTTCATAGCCGGGCTGATCGCCGGCCACGGCGGTCATGAAGCGATAGGCGGCCTCGCGACTGCGACGCACGCGATCCGGCCCCTCGGCTTCGCGCAGGGCGCTCTCGACCAACTTCCGCAGCGCGACAGAGGCTCCGCCCGGCTGAGCCGCCAGCCAGTCCCAATGGCGCGGCAGCAAGGTCACCTCGCGCGCCGTCACACCCAGCTTGGGCCGCCCCGGCCCGCGCTTCTCGACCGGCTCGGACGGCAGGCGCGCCAGCACCGCCGCCAGATCGCCGCGCAAGTCGAACTCCACCGGCCGGGCGGCGGCGTCGTCGAAGACCAGAACCGCCTCGCCCGCATCATGGGCCGCCTTGACGGCGGCCACGACCTCGGCCGGCGCGCCCGAGGCGATCAGGCGATCACCGGCGAAGGCAGTGCAGGTTGCTGTGGTCATCGTCAGCTCCTTGAAGGTCGCGACGATTTACCCGGGCAAAATATTCACGTCAATATTACCCGGATTATTCAACGCGCCCGCTCACTTTCGCCGAACAGGGAGGCCGCGATCCAGCTGACCACGCCTGTTACAATGGCCGCCCCGATCCCCGCCCACAGACCGTTGACCGAGAAACCGCCCAGGAACCAGGCCGTCAGTCCAATCATCGCCGCGTTCACCACCAGCAGGAACAGACCCAAGGTCACGATGGTCAGCGGCAAGGTCAGGATCACCATGATCGGCCGCACGATGGCGTTGACCAGTCCGAGGATCACCGCCGCCGCGACCAGCGACCCGGTCGAGGTGAAATCCACCCCCGGCACGACCTTGGCGGACAGCCACAATCCCAGAGCCGTGACGACAGCCTGAACGATGAAACGCAGCATTGGACGCAATCTCCGTGAACCTTGACCATATAGCGCGTCAGATCGCGTTTCGCTCCCGTGCGAAATCCGCCCTGCCCTGCTAGCCTCCGCGCGACACCTCTGACGGAGCCTCCCCATGAGCCTTCACGGCGCCTACGACCCCGACAACATCTTCGCCAAGATCCTGCGCGGCGAGATTCCCAGCGTGAGGGTGTGGGAAGACGATGACGTCCTGGCCTTCATGGACGTCTTCCCTCAGTCCGAGGGCCACGTGCTGGTGGTGTCCAGGACGTCAACGGCGCGCAATCTGCTGGAGATTGAGCCCGAGGCGCTGGCCAAGCTGACCGCCGCCGTCCAGCGCACCGCCCGCGCGGTCGAAAAGGCGCTGAAGCCCGAAGGGCTCAGCCTCATGCAGTTCAACGGCGAGGCTGGAGGCCAGACCGTCTTCCATCTGCATTTCCACATCGTTCCACGATGGGCCGACCGCGCCATGAAGGGCCACGGTCATGCGCCGATGGCCGACACCGAACACCTCAAGGCCCTGGCCACGCGGATCGCCGCCGAGCTGGACTGACTACAGCGGCCCCCTGAATATGAAGAAGGCCCCGCCCGCGATTAGCGAGAACCCGACCAGATGGTTCAGGGTCAGCTTCTCGCCCAGATAGGCCACCGAGAAGACGGCGAAGACCAGCAGGGTGATCACCTCCTGCATGGTCTTCAGCTCGGCCGCCGAATAGACCTGATGGCCGATGCGGTTGGCGGGCACGGCCAGGCAGTATTCAAAGAAGGCGATGCCCCAGCTCAGGATCACCACGATCCACAGCGGTTTGGACCCGAATTTCAGGTGACCGTACCAGGCGAAGGTCATGAAGACGTTCGACAGGGCCAGCAGAAGGATCGGCGTGAGATAGGGCGTCATCGGCATGGCCGGACTGTGCTTGCGTCCTGACGATTCCACCAGCATAAGGCGCGCAACGCCGGATTAGCACAGTGGTAGTGCAGCGGTTTTGTAAACCGAAGGTCGCGGGTTCAAATCCTGCATCCGGCACCATCGCCTTGCATTAACGACCAATGTTCGCCTAACCTGCCCTCTTCTCAGGGAGCAAGGCAGATGATCCTCACCCTCATTTTGCTCGCGGCGTTGCAGACGCCCACGACGCAGGCTGAACCTGGCGCACAGACGTCTCCGGCCGCGCAAGCCTCGCAGGCCGCCCGTCCTACGGAAACGGCCAGGTCCAATCGCCGCGCCCGACCGGTCTGCCAGCACCGCGCCCGCACAGGCTCAGTCCTGAGACGAGATGTCTGCGTGTCCGCTCAACAGGCGGCGAACCAGCAAAGCGCCGCGAAGCAATATATAGAAGAGGCGACCGCCGGGATCGGCCATGAGGAACTGCCTCTGGGCGGCCTTCCGCGCGAATAGCCGCCCGAGTGAGAGCGCTGGCCTTCCTTATCCAGCGCAGGCTATAGGCTGCCATTGACGACACCTGTAGCCCGCCGCCTCCTCCCCATGTCTGAGACGACCAACAAGCTGGGCCACAAGATCGGGACGCGCGGCGCGCGGACCCGTCGCGCCATCCTCGACGCCCTGCGCGAGCTGCTGAATCACAAGCACCTGGGCGAGATCCGAGCCGCCGACGTGGCTATGGCGGCGGGCGTCTCGGCGCCGACCTTCTACACCTACTTCAAGTCGGTCGAGGAAGGCCTGCTGATCCTCTGCGAGGAGGCGGGCGAGGACTTTCAACGCCTGGCGCGGCACATTCACGCCGACTGGACCGCGGACCGCGCCTTTGACGCGGTACGGGCCTATGTGCTGGAGGTCCTAGCCCTTTGGAACGACCATGGGCCGGTGCTGCGGGTCGAGCATATGCTGGCCGACAAGGGCGAGCCCGACTTCGCTGAAAGCCGCATCAAGCGAATGCGCCGCCTGCACCTGGCGCTGGAACGCCGCATCGCCCAGGCCAAGGCCAACGGTCACCTGCCTGAGGGCCTCAGCCCGCGCCTGACCTCCTACGAAACCGCCAATCTGGTCGAGTCAGTCGCCGCCGGTTTCGCCCTGATGCGCCGCGCCGACACTGCCGAGGCCATTGTCGACACGACGGCGCATATCGTCGTGAAGCTGACGACGGGGCGCTGACGCCCCCAGGGGCCCTGCTTCATTCGTGGTGGGCCGCGGTCAGAAGGCTCCGCCTCCTCGACCCGACGCGGAACATTCGTGCTGGCCGCAGTCAGAAGGCTCCGCCTTCTCGACCCGACGCGGCCTTAGCCCCCGCCCAGCGCCACGGCGACGTGATAGACGACGAAGGCCGCCAGATAGGCCAGCCCGAACAGATAGCCGACCATGATCATGGTCCACTTCATCGAGCCGGTCTCGCGACGAACCACGCCGAGGGTCGGCAGGCATTGCGGGGCGAAGACGTACCAGGCCAGGAAGGCCAGACCCGTAGCCAACGACCAGTCGGCCGACAGGACCGAGGCCAGGGCGCCGACGTTCTCTTCGGCGCCGGCGATCGAATAGACCGTGCCGAGCACCGCCACGGCGACCTCGCGCGCCGCCATGCCGGGGACCAGGGCCACCACCATCTGCCAGCTGAAGCCGATGGGGGCGAAGATGGGCTCTAGAGCCTTGCCGATCATGCCGGCGAAGGAATAGTCGATGGCCGGTCCCGTCGCCCCTTCGGGCGGATAGGGGAAGGTCGACAGAGCCCAGACGATGACCATCAGCGGCAGGATGATCTTGCCCGCGCGGCGAATGAAGATCTTGGCGCGCAGCCACAGATTGAACAGGACGCTCTTGATGTCGGGGATCTTGTAGGCCGGCAGCTCCATCATGAAGGGCTCGACCGCGCCGCGCCAGAAGACCCGGCGGATCACCAGCGAGACCAGAAGCGCACTGACGATGCCCGCCGCATAGAGGCCGAACATCACCAACCCCTGCAGGCTGGCCCAGCCCCAGACGGTCTCGTTGGGGATAAAGGCGGCGATGATCAGGGTGTAGACGGGAATCCGCGCCGAGCAGGTCATCAGCGGCGCGATCAGGATGGTGGTCAAGCGGTCGCGTTTCGCCTCGATCACCCGCGTGGCCATGATGCCGGGAATGGCGCAGGCGAAGCTGGACAGCAGGGGGATGAAGGCGCGGCCGTGCAGCCCCGCCCCGCCCATGATCTTGTCCATCAGGAAGGCCGCGCGGGCCATGTAGCCGAAGTCTTCCAGCACGATGATGAACAGGAAGATGATCAGGATCTGCGGCAGGAAGACCAGGACGCTGCCGACCCCGCCGATCAGACCGTCCACGATCAGACTCTGAACCAGGCCGGTGACGCCCTGATCCGGCAGGACCGTAGCCACCCATCCGCCAACCAGGGCGAAGAAGGCCTCGATGCCGTCCATCGCGGGCGTGGCCCAGGTGAAGACCGCCTGGAACATGACGAACAGGATGGCCAGCAGAATGGCCAGACCGGCGACGGGGTGCAGCAGGACGCTGTCGATCTTGCCCGTCAGGGTGTCGGGCCGCTCAGGCGGACGGACACAGGCCTTCATGATGCGCTCGGCCTCGCGGTGGGCGTCGCGGATTTCGGCGGCGGACGGGGCGTGCCACTCGCTGCGGGTCTCGCCTACGGCCTGATCGGCCTGAGCCTGCGCGGCGGCGACCAGTTCGGCGATGCCGCGCTTGCGCGTCGCCACCGTCGTGACCACGGGCGCGCCAATCTCGACCGACAGCTTCTCAAGGTCAATGCGCAGGCCCTGACGCTGGGCGATGTCGAACATGTTGAGGGCCAGCACCATCGGGCGACCGACCTGTTTCAACTCCAGCGCCAGACGCAGCACCAGACGCAGGTTGGTGGCGTCGGCGACGCAGACCACCACGTCCGGCGGGGTCTCGCCCGGCAGGGCGCCGAGCACGGCGTCGCGGGTTACCTCCTCGTCCAGACTGCGGGCGCGAAGGGAATAGGTGCCTGGGAGGTCCAGCACCGACAGCGTGCGGCCGTCGGCGGCGTGGATGCGCCCCTCCTTCCGCTCGACGGTGACGCCGGCGTAGTTGGCGACCTTCTGATGCGAGCCGGTCAGGGCGTTGAACAGGGCGGTCTTGCCGCTGTTGGGGTTGCCGACCAGAGCGATACGGGCAGTACGAACGGCCATATCCATCAGGCGTTTCCTCTATCCAGACGGATCGTCAGACTGGCCGCCTCATGCCGGCGCAAGGCCACGCGCATGTCATCCACCTTCATGGCGATGGGATCGCGACCGAACAGGCCCTCGTGCAGCAACTCGACACGCGCCCCCTCGACGAAGCCCAGTTCCAGAAGGCGACGCTCCAGCTCGATCTCGTGGTCCTGATGGTGGCAATGCGTGCCGACCTGAACGATGACGCCGCGATCGCCGCGTCGGGCCTGGCTAAGTTTGATGGTGTCGGTCATGGCGCTCATTACGACGGCGCCCGGCGCCGCTCACTTAAGTTGACAGTGATTATCAGCTGCGAACCGTTCGCGTCCAGTAACGATAACCGGCGCCGTTGCGACCAATCGCCCATCGGCTATCAAGAGCGACTGGCCTATGGAGTTCGTCATGCGCACCAACCTTCTTCTTTCCGCAGCCCTGACCGCCTCGTTCGCCTTGGCCGCCTGCGGCGACAACGCCGCGCCCGCCGCCGATGCGACGCCCAAGGCTCCGCCGCCGCCTGCGCCGACCGAGGCGGAGAAGGTCGCCATGCTGGCCGCCCTGCCCGCGCCCTACAATGCCGGCGACCTGGAGAACGGCCGTCGAGCCTTCGCCCGTTGCCGCTCCTGCCACACCATCACGCCGGGCGGCCCGAACATGGCGGGGCCGAACCTGTACGGCGTCTTCGGCCGCCAGGCTGGCGCGCTGGACAAGTACAGCTACTCGCACGCCCTGCGCACGGCGGGCTTCGCCTGGGACGCCGACAAGCTGGATCACTGGCTGGAGAACCCCAGGACCTTCCTCCCCGGCAACAAGATGACCTTCGCCGGCCTGCGCGACGCCACGGACCGCCGCGACGTCATCGCCTTCCTGAAGGTCGAGACCGGCTATGCCCCGGAAACGGCGAAGGCCGCCGCTGCCGCGACGGCCCCCGCTTCATGACCCTTGGACGCCGGGCGGATCAGCCCGGCGTCATGTCCGGCGTCTTGCCGTCGGCGATCTCCTGGGCTTCCCACTCCTCGATCTTGCGAGCGGTGTATTCCGGCGACTTGGTGAAGCGCGCCAGGACGCCGTAGATCACCGGCACCACGAACAGGGTCAGGATGGTGGCGAAGATCGCCCCCGTGAAGATGACCACGCCGATGGTCTGACGGCTGCCCGCGCCCGCACCTTGCCAAAGCACCAGCGGCAGGGCGCCGAAGGCAGTGGCGATCGAGGTCATGATGATCGGGCGCAGGCGCAAGCTGGAGGACTCGATAATGGCCTCACGGATGCTCCGCCCCTGATCGCGCAGCTGGTTGGCGAACTCAACGATCAGGATGCCGTTCTTGGCCGCGACCCCGATCAGGATGATCAGGCCGATCTGGCTGTAGATGTTCAGGCTGGAGCCCGCCATCAACAGGCCGAACAGACCACCCGCCGCCGCCAGAGGCACGGTCAGCATGATGACCGCGGGGGTGATCCAGCTCTCGAACTGAGCCGCCAGAACCAGGAAGACCAGCAGCAAGGCCAGACCGAAGGCCCAGCCCACGGCGCTGCCCGCCTCCTGCTGATCGCGGGCCGCGCCGCCCCACCGGATCGTGACGGCGCCCTGCGGCTGCTTGGCCACTTCGGCGTTCAGGAAGGCGACCGCGTCGTCGATGGTGGTGCCGGGGTTCAGATCGGCCGAAAGCGTGATGGCGCGCTGGCGATCCAGACGTCGGCGATCGGGCGTGTCGCCGGAGGTCTTGGTGGTGACCACCGCCGACAGCGGCACCAGCTGGCCCGCGCCGGTGGAGACGTAAAGAGCCTCCAGATCGGTCACGCCTCGCCGGTTGTCGCGGTCGGTCTGCAGGATGACGTCGTACTCCTGACCACCCTTGATGTAGGTGGTGGCGCGGCGCGAGCCGAACATGGTTTCCAGCGCGCGGCCGATCTGCTGCGACGAGACGCCCAGGGCGGCGGCCTTCTGCGGATCGACGTCGACCAGCAGACGCGGCGCGTTGGGCTCATAGTTCAGGCGCGGGCGCGAGAGGCCGGGGTTTTCCTGCGCCGCGGCCAGGATGGGCTGCAGCCAGTCGTAGATCGGGCCGTATTCGGCGCCCGTCACAATCATCTCGACCGAGTTGGAGTTGCCGCCGCCGCGCTGGAAGGCGCCGGGGGTCGAGGCGTTGACCTGGGCGTCCGTCTGGCCCCGCAGCTTGCCGTTCAGTTCCTGGGCGATCTCGTCAGCCGATCGGGAACGCTGGGACCAGTCGGCCAGGTTCAGAACCCCGTTTCCAGAGTTGTAGCTGCCGCCGCCGAAACCGGGCGACGAGATCAGGTAGTTGGCGGCTTCGCCGCTGTCGCGGTACTCGGCCAGGATCGGCTCCAGCCCCAGCATGATCTTGCGGGTGTAGTCGAAGCCAGCGCCTTCGGGCCCCTGCACCCGGATCTGGACGCGGCCGCGATCCTCGTTCGGCACCAGTTCGTTGGGCAGGACCAGGAAGATGCCGCCCGCACCCGCCGCCACCAGGACGATCAGGCCGATGACCCCGCCCACGGCGGCGCGACGGCCCAGCAGGGCGTTCAGCGAGTTGGCGTAGGAGTGCTTCAGCGCCTCCATGGCCCGGTCGACGCGACGGGCCAGCCAGCCGCCGGTCTGGGCCGGCTTCAGGATCTTGGACGCCAGCATCGGCGACAGGCTCAGCGCCAGGAAGGCCGAGAAGGCCACGGCCGCGGCGATGGCCGCCGCCAGTTCGACGAACAGACGACCGACGTAGCCCGGCAGGAACAGCAGGGGCGCGAACACCGACAGCAGCACCACGGTCGTCGCCACGACAGCGAAGAAGACCTGACGCGCGCCGCGCTCGGCGGCCACCAGCGGCGGCTCCCCGTGGTCCAGACGGCGCTGGATGTTCTCGACCACGACGATGGCGTCGTCCACCACCAGGCCGATGGCCAGCACCAGAGCCAGCAAGGTCAGCAGGTTCAGCGAGAAGCCCAGGGGCGCCAGGACGATGAAGGTCGCCAGCAAGCAAATGGGCGCCACCACCGACGGGATGATCGCGGCGCGCAGGCTGCCCAGGAAGATGAAGTTGACCAGGGCCACCAGGGCCATCGAGATGCCGATGGTGATCCAGACCTCGTCAATGGCGTGCGAGGTGAAGACCGAGTTGTCGGACCCGACTTCCAGCGTGGTGCCGGGCGGCAGGGTCGGCTTGATCTGCTCCATCAGGGCGCGCGCGCCGTCCGAGATCTGCAGGTCGTTGGACTGGGCCTGACGGGTGACCGCCAGACCGATCTGGTCGATGCCGTTGCCGCGGAACAGGCGACGCGCCTCGGCGGGGGCCTCCTCGATCCGGGCGATGTCGCCCAGACGCGTGACATAGGCCGCATTGCCCAGCAGGGCGCCGGTCACGCCGTTGGTCATGGCGGCGGACGCCGCGCCGAGCGTGCCGGACGCCTGGGCGCCGGTGGCCGTCGAGGCCGAGCCGCGCGTGCCGATAGGCAACTGGGCGAAGTCGGCGGGCCGCGCATAGGTGCGGGCCACGCGGACGGTGTAGTCCTTCTGGGTCGACTCCAGCGAACCGGCGGGCAGTTCGACGTTCTGGTTGGTCAGGGCGGTTTCGACGTCAGCGACGGTCAGGCCGCGCGCGGCCATGGCGGCGGCGTCCAGCCAGATGCGCATGGCGTAGCGCTGCTCGCCGAAGATGTTGACCTGGGCCACGCCCGGCACGGTGGCGAAGCGGTCCACCAGGTAGCGGTCGGCGTAATCCGTCAGCTCCAGACGATTCATCGTCGTGGAGCGCAGGAACATGATCATGATCGGCTGGCTGTCGGAGTCAGCCTTGGCCACTTCCGGCGGGTCGGCCTGATCCGGCAGACGCCCCTGGACGCGCGAGACGCGGTCGCGCACGTCGTTGGCGGCGTCGTCGATGTTGCGGTCCAGCGAGAACTCGATGTTGACGTTCGAGCGGCCGTCGCGGCTGGTCGAATTGATGCGCTCGACGCCCTGGATGCCGGCGATCTGTTGCTCGATCGGCTCGGTGATCCGGCTTTCGATCACCTCGGCCGAGGCGCCCGCGTAGCTGGTGCTGACAGAGACGATCGGCGGATCGACGTCCGGCAGTTCCCGCACCGGCAGGAAGAAGAAGGCCGCCAGGCCGATGACGCACAGAACGATGGCCGCCACCGCCGCGAAGACGGGGCGCCGGACCGAAACATCAGACAGCATCATCAGCGCGCCGCCTGAGCTGCGCGCGCGCCGCCCTTCTTGTCGCCGCCCCCGCCGACCGTGACGGGCGCGCCCGGCTGGATGCGGTTCAGGCCCGAAGCCACCACGCGGTCATTGTTGTCCAGACCCGACAGGATCTCGACAAAGCCGCCCTCGACGGCGCCGGTCTGCACCTCGACGCGCTGGGCGGTCGTGCCCTTCTCGCCGCGCGCGATGCGATAAACGAAGGCGCCCTGGCCTTCGTACTGCACGGCGGCTTCGGGCACCGAGAGGCTTTGACGGCGGCCTTGCTGCACGGCCACGCGCATCATCATGCCGGGACGGATGCGGGCGCCGGGATTGGCGAACTCGGCCCGGGCGATGACAGCGCGGGTCTGCTCATTGACGCGCGTATCCAGCAGGGCGATGCGGCCATTGAAGCTCTCGCCGGCATAGGCGTCGGCCGTGGCGATCAGGGGAGTGCCGACCTGAAGCACGCCCAGATAGCGTTCCGGCAGGGGGAAATCGACGCGGATGGCGCTGGTGTCGTCCAGGGTGGTGATGACCGATCCGGGCGAGATCAGGGTCCCCGGCGTCACCGTCGTCAAACCCAGAACCCCGGCGAAGGGCGCGCGCAGCACACGGTCGCCGCGACGGGCTTCCGACGCCGCGACGGCGGCGCGAGCGCTCTGCAGGGCGGTTTCGGCCTGCTCGGCGGTCACGCGCGGGGCCACGCCGCGCTCGGCCAGAATCTTGAAGCGGTCGTATTCGCGCTGGGCCTGGGCCAGCTGGGCCCGAGCCTGGATCAGGTCGGCGTCTTCCTCGCGCGCCTGCAGTTCGACCAGTGGGGCGCCCGCCGCGACCCGCTGGCCGTCGGTGAACATGACGCGCGTGATCAGCTCGGTCGTATTGGAGGTGATGTTGACCGAACGCTTGCTGCGGGCCACGCCCAGGACCCGGATCTGGTCGGCGAACTCACGCGGAGTCGCGACGGCTTCGGCCACCGCCTGACCGCGTCCGCCGCCGGGACCGCTGCGACCGGGACCGCCCGCGCCGCTCTTGTTGTCGTCAGCGAGGGTGATCTTCAGCACCGCCGCCAGGACCATGAGCCCCACCAGACAGGCCGCCGCGATGATGAAAAAATGGCGTTTGAACACGCGACGCAGTCTCCCCGACAACAAGCGGTCCCGCTTAGCGGGTCATGGCCGTTACGCAAATAAAGTATCTGTAACGTGGAGGGGTTTGGTTTCCGTCGCGGCAAATTGCGTCAGAAGCGACGCCAAACACTGATGATCGGACCTCTCGCGACGGGTGTTTCCCGCCCCGCGACAGCTTGTCGCCATCCGCCCTGAATGCTCCAGGCGCCGAAGTGACGAACGGCCGAGACCTCGACGGACAGCCACCGCGCGCCCTCCCCGTCGGTCGCGCCGCCGAACCCCTGCGCCATCAGCATCCAGTCGTCATTGAGATGCGTCCCCGCCGTCAGATCGACCCGGACCTCGTCAGGCAAGCCTTGACGCCAGCGTCGCGCCACCTGAGCCTCTGCGAAGGCGCGCCGAGGCGCCCAGCGGCGACCGTCGGAATCCCAGGAGCGCCCGACCAGCCCTCGCAGCTCCCAGTCGCTGTCGCCCGCGCCCGGCGCCGCATAGCCGGCGTTGCGGCCGGCCCCGCCCTGGGCATAGCCGGCATAGACGGCCACAACCTTGTCGTCGTCACGGTAGGCCTGCCACCGCGCGCCGATCTCGACCGGCCCACGCCCGTCATATCGGACAAAGGCGTCCTGTCCCTGCTGCCATTCGCCCTTGACCTGCAGGGTCAACCGCTCGGTCAGGCCATACTCGACCAGCAGCGACGCCGAACGATCCCTGCGCTCGACCGGCAGCCGGACCGTGCCGCCGGGGACAAAGCCTCGATCGGCGCGCATTTCCTCGTACTTCAGGATGGTCTGCCCCTGCCCCTTCGGCAGAGCCCAGCTTCCCGCCAAGGCCGACGACGACGCCCCCGCCGTCGCCAACCCGATCAGCAGCCCCCCGACCGCCTTCACACGTCGTGGCCCGGCGATTTTCGTTCCAGCTGACGCAGGGCGCCCGGCCAGGCGAGGGAAGACACAAAGCCGATGCCTCGACCCTGATCTTTGGTCTCGGCCTGCGCCGCGTCCGGAGCGATCAGCACCTGCTCACGTCCGCCCGACAGGGCCGCCACCTGCTGGGCACAGGCCCGCTCCAGGAAGAAGATCCCCACCCAGGCCTGGGCCGCCGTCTCGCCGACCGCCAGGGTGCCGTGGTTGCGCAGCAGCATCAGCGGCTTGTCGCCCAGATCCGCCACCAGCCGCTCGCGCTCGTCATGGTTCAGCGCCAGACCTTCGTAACCGTGATAGGCCACCTGATGCTGCAGCAGGCAGGCGTTCTGGCTGATCGGCAGCAGGCCGTCCTTCTGCGCCGCCACCCCGACGCCGTTCACCGTGTGCAGGTGGATGACGAACTTGGCGTCCTCGCGTGCAGCGTGGACCGCCGAGTGAATGGTGAAGCCGGCCGGATTGATGAAGCTGGTCGTCTCCTGGACGATATTGCCGTCCAGATCGACCTTCACCAGGGAAGAGGCTGTAATTTCATCGAAATACCAGCCGTAGGGGTTGATCAGAAAGTGGTGTTCGGGCCCCGGCACGCGGGCCGAGATGTGGGTGAAGATCATGTCGTCCCACCCGTGCAGAGCGACCAGCCGATACAGAGCGGCCAGTTCCACCCGCGCCTGCCACTCGGCCTCCGACACCCGCGACTTAAGCGACGACGCCGATCCGTCCGCCATGACGACCTCCCTTATCATTGTTCGGTTGAACCTCGCCCCGCTCCGGCGCGACGTCAAGCGACCCGCGTTCGCCCCGGAAGGTTTTCGTTAACCCTGTTTTCACGCCGTCAGGATGACTATGCCGCGCGGCCCGGGCGGCCGTTTTTCGATGCGCGGAGCCGCCAGTGTCCACAGTCGTTCCGCTAGACCCGGACAAGCCCTCCCAGGCCGTGCCGCTGGCGGGCCTGAGCCAGCTGCTGGATCTGGCCAAAACTCGGTCGCCCGACGATCAGCATCGCCTGCTGATGGGGGTGGCGGGCCTTTATGAATCCGCCGCCGAGCACGGCGGCGCGCCCGACGCCCTGGCCGACATCTTCATCGCCCTGACCCGAAAGGCCGAACGCGAGATCCGTCAGGTTCTGGCGCAGCGGCTGGCCAAGGTCGACTGGGCGCCCGCCGCCCTGGTGCGGATGCTGGCCGCCGACGAGATCGAGATCGCCCGTCCGGTGATCGCAGGCAGCCCCCTGTTGCTCGATGACGACCTGTTGCAACTGCTGGCCGATTGCTCAATCGAGCATCAGATTCAGGTGGCCCTTCGCCCCGATCTCGGCGCCGCCGTGGCCCGCGCCATCGTCGCGGGGGCCGATCCGGCCGTGATGACCGCCCTGGCCAGCAATCGGAGCGCTCGGATCGATCCCGCCGTTTTCGCCGATCTGGTCGAACGGTCCCGCCAGCTGGCCGCCCTGCGCGCGCCGTTGACCCGCCACCCATCGCTGAATGAAGACTTGGCGCTGCGCCTTTACCAGTGGGTCGGCGACGCCCTGCGTCAGGCGATCGGCGACCGCTTCAGCCTGGACCCCGCCCGGCTGACCGAGGCGCTCCAGAGCGCGGTCCAGACCACGGCCCAGGCCACGGTTCGCGACACGGCCGTCGCCTGGGACGCCGCATCCGCCGACCAAACGGACGCCCGACTGGTGGCCAAGCTGCACGCGGCCGGTCAGTTGCGCCCCGCCTATCTGATCCGGGCCCTGCGTGAGGAAAAGCTGGGAGTCTTTGCTCACGGCCTGGCCGTGCTGGGGCGCTTCGAGATCGCCCAGATCCGCCGGGCCCTGGCCGGCGACACGGCCCGCCCGCTCTTCCTGGCCTGCATCGCCGTGGGACTGGACCGGGCCGCCTTCCCCGCGCTTCTGACCGAAATCCGAAAGCTGAACGGAGGCTTCCCGCGTGATCCCGATGCCTCGGCCTGGCGGCTGGCGGACCGCTCGGCGGATCAAGCCGCCTACGAATTCCGCCTGCTGATGGCGGAACTGGGCGGCGCTTCCGTTTGACACGGGCCCCCTGCTCCGCTTGCCTAGCACTGTGAACAAGACCGCTCCCCTCGCCCTGACCTTCGTCGCCAGCGACCGCCCCGAAGCCGAGGCGGCGCGCGAACGGCTGAGCGAACGCTACGGCTCGGTTCCGGTGGCCGAGGCCGACGTCATCATCGCCCTGGGCGGCGACGGCTTCATGCTGGAGACCCTGCACAACAACCTGCAGCTCCGTACGCCGGTTTACGGCATGAACCGGGGCTCGGTCGGCTTCCTGATGAACGACTATGAGGAGAACGACCTGCAGGAGCGCCTGGCCGGCGCCGACCGGACCGTCATCCACCCCCTGCAGATGGACGCCTGGGTCGAAAGCGGTGAAGTCCACAGCGGCCTGGCCATCAACGAGGTCTCCCTGCTGCGTCAGACGCGTCAGACCGCCAAGCTGCGCGTCAGCATCAACGACAAGGTGCGGCTTGAGGAGTTGAGCTGCGACGGCTGCATGGTGGCCACGCCCGCCGGCTCGACCGCCTACAACCTGTCAGCACATGGTCCGATCATCCCGCTGGACGCGCCCAGCCTGGCCCTGACGCCGATCAGCGCCTTCCGCCCCCGGCGCTGGCGCGGCGCCCTGCTGTCGCACACAGCCCGCGTTCGCTTCGAGGTGCTGGAGCCCGACAAGCGCCCGGTCAGCGCCACCGCCGACAACTTCGAAGTCCGCCGCGTCACACGGGTCGAGGTCCGCGAGCGCCGTGACATCAGCCTGACCATGCTGTTCGACGCCGGGCGCTCGTTCGAGGAGCGCGTCATGGCCGAACAGTTCGCCAGCTGAAACGTCACGGGATTTTAAGCCTCCGCCCCTAGGCTCTCCGCCAAGAGTTCAGGAGCCGTCACGTGAGCAATCCTCCCCAGGTCATTCGCCCGCCCCACCCGCTGCGCGCCAAGGTCGGCGGATTCGGCGGCATCGACGCCGACGCCATCGCCAAGGCCGAGGCCGCGCTCAAGGCCATGTCGGCCCAGTTCGGCCAGTGGCTAAACGACGAGGTCGTCAAGCTGGATCAGGCCCAGGCCGACATCCGCGCCAAGGGCTATACGTCGGAAACCGCCGAGGCCCTGTATTTCCGCGCCCACGACCTTAAGGGGCTGGGCGCCACCTATCAGTATCCGCTGGTGACCCGGATCGCCGGCTCCCTGTGCCGGATGATGGACGACGCCGACAAGCGGATGCAGGCGCCGGTCGCCATTCTGGACGCCCATGTCGACGCCATCCGCGCCGTGGTCCGCGACGAAATCCAGACGGACGATCATCCGGTGGGACGCGACCTGGCCGAAGCCCTGGAAGCCCGCGTCGCCGAACATCTGGCCTGAGGCCCGCTCACAGCCACAAGAAAAGGCGCCGCCGATGTCGGGGCGCCTTTTTTCATGGGCGATGGCCTGGATCAGGCCGCGCTGACCGCCGCCTCCGCGCCCGGCGCCGCCGGACGATCCAGGCGCTCCATCAGATAGGTCAGATCGTCGCGCGAGGCGTTGGGCCGCTGGCTCAGGAAGCGCTCCAGCATGCGCTGGCGAAAGGCGTCGCTGGCGGTGTCGCCGCCCTCAGCCTGCAGGGCGCGCCAGGTGTCGACCCCGGCGCGGAAGGCCTGGAAGAGACGCGGCGGCAGGCCAGCCCGGTCATAGATGGCCTTGAGCCCCAGCGGCCCGGCGTCGTGCACCATCAGCCAGGCGCGATGATGCGGCGTGCCCGCCAACTCGGCCAGGGCGTGCTCGAACAGGGCCATCTGTCCGCGAGCCAGCGCCCGCAGCAGCAGGGAGGCGTTCAGAACCTTGCGCGCGTTCAGCCCGGCGACGAAGGCCGGCAGGTCGTTGCTGACCCGCGCCTGATCGACCAGATCGACCGTCGCCCGTTCGCGCGTGAACTGGGCGAACTGGATGGCGGTTTCAGGGGCCACGGCATGGCGCGTCACCAGATGCTCGCGCACGGCGTCGCTGGCCAGGGCCACCAGGCGTTCCGTCACGGACAGGGGCAGAACCTGACGGTAGGCGATGGCGGACACGACCTCGGACGCCTGACCGAAGCGGTCAATGACCACGCCCAGGGCGGCCTCGGAAAGGTCGGCGTTATCATTCGAAGCCAGAATCTGCACCGCCGAGCGGCAACCCTCGGCCGCCAGGACCGTGGCCACGTCGCGCGGCACGCGCCCGCGAGAGGCGACGGCGTTCTGGCGCACGACCGAGCCGGCGCGAATGATCTCGATCAGGTCGTCGTCGGTGAACGCCGGCGAACTGGCGATGATGGGCAGGGCCACGCTGTCTGCATCGGCGGCGAGGCGGCGCGCCACCTCGCGCGGCATCAGGTCCGACGCCTTGAGCGTGACGGCCATGGCGCGACGAACCAGTTCGGCGGCGTCATTGGCCAGAACGCCCAGAATTTTTTGAGCCGCCGCCCGATCGGCGTCGTCCATCTGCATCCGGTCGATGCTGCGGCATAGCTTGTGCGCCGCCGCGGCGCGGTCGTCTTCGGCATCCGATTTGATCAGGCGCCGGATATCGCTTTCCGTCAGTCGGGCGCGGTAGGCGGTCATGCGGGAGCTCGTAAGCTAGGCGGCGGGCGAAGAATCAATCGTCACGCTTAGCGTTACATAGTTAACGCCTTATTAGGAATGAGGCGAAACCACGTTCTTTTACGCCGCCGTCTCCGAGGGCGGCGCGAAAGCCCCGCCGAAGCCGCTGCTTTTGCCGCCCTGGCCGTCCTGTCCCAGCAGCAAGGCCAAGAGGCTCTGGTCCTGCTTCAGGCGATCCAGACGCGCGGCCAGCATGCGGTCCTTTTCGCTCAGGTCCGGCACGGCGTTCTTCGGACCCGAGCCGACGCCCGCCGCCGGAGCGCCCTCGCCCGCCGTGCGTTGCAGGTTGGCGTGAACCTCGGCCACCGTGGCGTGGCGGCCGTTGCGATAGAAGATCGAACGATTGGCCGACGCCGCTTCGGGGAACAAGGACGCGGCGCTGGCGCCCGGTCGCGCCTGCATGGCCTCCATCAGCTTGGCGGCGCCCGCCGGGCCGAGGAAGTGGGCGGCGTAAAGATCGCCCGCGCCCGGCTCCTGCCCCGTGCGGCCGCGCAGATAGGCGGCGTTGGAGGCCGTCAGCTCCGCCGCCATGGTCGAGGCGGCCTGAGGATCGAACCGCAAGTCCAGCACCACGTTGCGGGCCGAGCCCTGCACCCGCCAGCGCCCGTCATCGCCGCGATGGATCAGGTCGGCGTACTGACCGTAACCGTGCTTGGCGCCGTGCTGCTTCACCGTGGCCAGCCAGGTCTGCTCGATGAACTGGAACAGACCCGATGCCGAGGAGGTCGGAGCCCGCGCCGACGGGTTCATCGCGCTTTCGCGGCGCGCCGTCTTCATCAGGAAATCGAAGTCCACGCCGGTCGTGCTGGACGCACGCCGGATGGCCGCCTCAACCCCGCCAGATGATGGAATCGCTCCTACGCTCATATGGTTGACGGTCGCTAACTAAGGTTAACGAAAACCTAACGCCCAAGCGCCGCAATAAAGCCGCAAGCCGAGCGCGACCATTGTTCCGTGGGCGCTGGGGAGGGCCTGCGACAGGAGGCGTTGAAGGCCATGATGATCAGAACCGCGGGCGGCCCCGGACTGGTGAGCCCGATAGACTTTGCCGAACGCAAGAAGCCGATTCCACGCTGGATGTGGGCGGCGATCGGGGCATCCGCCCTGGTCCACGTCGGCGCCGGGGTGTGGCTCTACAATCAACGGTTCGAGTTGGCGGAGATCCCGGCGGTCGAGGACGGGCCGACCACCGTCATCGACATCCTGCCCATGCCGAAGCCTCCGGAGCCGACTATCGCGCCCAAGGTCCCGCCGGCGCCGACGCCGCCGATCCATCGGGCGGAAAACATCATCTCGTCCCAAGTGCCGCCTCTGGTGGTTCCCATCGCCCCGGTCACCTCGCTGGACGCCGGGCCGGTCATCAACCTGACCGCGCCCGCCAGCGAGCCATCGACCGGAACCGCGGTTGCGGCCGAACCGGTCCGATCGCCGCCGGTCATCACCAACCCCGACTGGGTGCGCAAACCGACGGCGGAACAGATGATGCGAGCCTATCCCTCAGCGGCCGAAGCGCGGGGCGTCAACGGCGTCGCCAACCTGTCCTGTCTGGTGAGGGTCGACGGGAGCCTGACCGGCTGTTCGGTGACATCCGAGACGCCCGGCAATCAGGGCTTCGGACGCGCCGCCATGGGCCTGACCCGCTACTTCCGCCTCAGCCCGCGCACCGTGGACGGTCAAGCTGTCGACGGCGCCCGCGTCAGCATGGCCATTCGCTTCAACCTGCCCGAATAGGACTGCCCTCGAAAGCTAGATGAAGCGACGGGGGGCGAGGGTCGGTTCTTTCGAGGACCGGCCCTCGACTTCGTCCGCCACCACGCCGGCGACCAGCGGCCCCAGCAGCCAGCCGTTGCGACGCGGCCCGACCGCCAGATGCAGCCCGGCCTCGACTGAACCCGCCATCGGCAGGCCGTCCGGCGTCGCGCCGCGCACGCCCGCGCGCCATTCGATCTGAAGCGGACGCGGCGTCTGGCCCAGCACGGCCCAGGCCGCGTCGAGCATCTGTGCGCAGCGTTCGGGATCCGGCGTCAGCGACCGCTCGCCCGCCTCCATGGTCGCCCCGATGACGCTGCCGGTTCCCATAGGCGCGACATAGGCGCCGGGACCGCGCACGACGTGGTCGACCAGCCGCTCGCTCACCAGACCGATCTGCCCCCGAATGGGCGAGATCAGGCCCAGCAGACGCGCTACGGTTTCAGGCAGGCCGTCCGGCGCCGCCCCCGCCCCGGTCGCCAGCACGACCTGATCCGCCTCGACCAGCCCCGCCGTCGCCTCGACGCGCCAACGCCCGTCTGTCCGCGACAAGGACGTCGCGCGGCCTTCCAGCCTCCGAACACCCTGCGTCAGCGCCGCCAGGGCCTGAGCCGGTTCGATCTTCCAGTCTTCGCTTGTCGTCAGTCGCCCGGCCACGCGGTCGTAGGCGTGTTCAAAGCCCAAGGCCGCCAATCGTCCGGCCAACACCTCGACGTTCCCGCCCCGCCATTCGGCCAGATCGCGGTCCAGCCGAACACTGGTCGCCGCCGCGAAATCTGGCCAGGCGTCGCGGGCGCGGCGCAGCAGGGCGGCGTGCTCGGGGCTCAGGTCATCGACGGCGCTTTCCATCGCCGGGGCGATCATCCCCGCCGCGACACCCGAGGCGTTCAGCCCGCCGGGATCGACCACCGTCACCGCATGGCCGCGCCGGACCAGTTCCGCCACCGCGCACAGGCCCAGAACGCCCGCGCCGACCACCAGGATGTCTTGAGAATTGAAAAGGGGCACGGGCTGTCCTTCGACCTCCCGCGCCCCGATTTCAACCCGGCTTTTGTCTTACTCGGCCGCGAGCTTGGCGGCGCGGGCCTCTTCCAGACGCTTGGTCAGGGCTGCGTGCTGGCCCCACAGAGCCTTGGGCAGGCGCTCGCCGAACTTCTCGTAGAAGGCGGGGATCAGGGCCGCTTCCTCGGTCCAGACGTCGGCGTCGACGTCCAGCAGGATCTTCAGATCGGCGTCCGACAGGCTGAGGCCCGACAGGTCCAGCGCGGCCTTGGTCGGCACACGGCCGACTGCGGTGTCCACGGCCTCGGCCTTGCCGTCCAGACGCTCGACGATCCACTTCAGCACGCGGGCGTTGTCGCCAAAGCCCGGCCAGACGAACTTGCCGTCTTCGTTCTTGCGGAACCAGTTGACGAAGAAGAGGCGCGGCAGCTTCGAGGCATCCGCCTTCTCGCCCATCTTCAGCCAGTGGCCGAAGTAGTCGCCCATGTTGTAGCCGCAGAAGGGCAGCATGGCGAACGGGTCGCGGCGCAGCTCGCCGACCTTGTTCTCAGCGGCAGCGGTGCCTTCCGAGGCCACGGTGGAGCCCATGAAGACGCCGTGCTCCCAGTCAAAGGCTTCCGTCACCAGCGGCACGGCCGAGGCGCGGCGACCGCCGAACAGGATGGCGTCGATCGGCACGCCCGCCGGGTCTTCCCATTCGGGCGCGATGGCCGGGCACTGGCCGGCGGGGGCGGCGAAGCGGGCGTTGGGGTGAGCGGCGGGCTCGCCGGACGCCGGATCGTGCGGCTGGCCCTTCCAGTTGGTCAGGCCCGCGGGCGCTTCCTTGGTCAGGCCTTCCCACCAGACGTCGCCGTCAGCGGTCAGGGCGACGTTGGTGAAGATGGTGTTCTTCGCCAGGGTCTCGAGCGCATTGTGGTTGGTGTTGCGGCTGGTGCCGGGCGCCACGCCGAAGAAGCCCGCTTCCGGGTTCACGGCATAGAGGCGGCCGTCGTCGCCGAAGCGCATCCAGGCGATGTCGTCGCCGACCGTCTCGGCCTTCCAGCCGTCCAGCGCCGGCTGCAGCATGGCCAGGTTGGTCTTGCCGCAGGCGCTCGGGAAGGCGGCGGCCACGTACTTGGACACGCCCTCGGGGCTGGTCAGCTTGAGGATCAGCATGTGCTCGGCCAGCCAGCCCTCGTCGCGGGCCATGATCGAGGCGATGCGCAGGGCGTAGCACTTCTTGCCCAGCAGGGCGTTGCCGCCGTAGCCCGAGCCGTAGGACCAGATTTCGCGAGTCTCGGGGAAGTGGACGATCCACTTGTCGTCGTTGCAGGGCCACGGCACGTCGGCCTGGCCGTCAGCCAGGGGCGCGCCCAGGGTGTGAACAGCGGGGACGAAGACGCCGTCGGCGCCCAGCATGTCCAGCGCGCCCTTGCCCATGCGGGTCATGACGCCCATCGACACGGCGACATAGCCGCTGTCGGTGATCTCGACGCCCAGTGCGGAGATCTTGGAGCCCAGCGGGCCCATGCAGAACGGCACCACATACATGGTGCGGCCCTTCATGCAGCCGTCGAACAGGCCGTCCAGGCGATCGCGCATCTCGATCGGATCGGCCCAGTTGTTGGTCGGGCCGGCGTCAGCCTCGTCTTCCGAGCAGATGAAGGTGCGGCTCTCGACGCGGGCCACGTCCTTGGGGTCCGAGGCGGCGTAATAGCAGCCGGGACGCTTGGACTGATCCAGTTCCTTCAGCGTGCCCTCGCCGATCAGGTCGGCGATGATGGCCGATTTTTCGGCCTCGGATCCATCGCACCAATGCACCCGGTCCGGCTTGGTCAGGGCCGCAATCTGCTCGACCCAGGCGATCAGGCCCTTGTGGGCGGTGGGCGCCGGATAGAGTCCGGGAATCGATACGTCTGCAGTCACAGTAATGGTCTCCTGAACCGTGCCGCCCGACGATCTGACGCCGTCGTGACGAGTCGGGCGCCGATCACGCCCTGTTACAGGGCGCAATGCCACCGGAGACGACGTAAGGTCAACCGTTGCTGCAATTCACTCTTGTCGGAATAAATTTGCTGCGTCGCAGCAAGTTTTCCGGTCGCGACAGACGCCTGGCGGCGATATCACGGACCGATGCGAACCATGGACACCCTGACCGCCCTGCCCGACGGCGCGCTGGCCTCGCCGGCTTCGGTTCGCAACGCCGAGCCCATCCTGAAGCTGCTGCGCGCGCACTTGCCGAAAACCGGACGGGTGCTCGAGATCGCCGCCGGGTCCGGCCAGCACGCCTTGACCTTTTCCAGCGCCCTGCCAGGCCTGGAATGGACCCCCAGCGATCCCAGCCCGGACGCCCGCGCCAGCATCGCCGCCTGGGCCGCTCAGGCGGGGGCCCCAAACCTGCAAACGCCGCTGGCGCTGGACTGCATGGACCCAACGAGTTGGCCCGAGGGTCAGTTCGACGCGGTCCTGTGCATCAACATGATCCACATCAGTCCATGGGCCGCGACCGAAGGCTTGATGAAGCTGGCGGAGCGCGCCCTGCCCCGTCCCGGCGGACTGCTGTATCTCTATGGGGCCTATCACGAGGCCGAGATCCCGCTGGCGCCGTCGAACGAGGCGTTTGACGCCAATCTGAAGGCCCGCGATCCAGCCTGGGGCCTGCGTGACCGGGACGAGGTCGTCGCTCTGGCCCGATCGCATGGCCTGACGCTGACGCTGCGGACGGAAATGCCCGCCAACAACATCAGCCTTCTGTTCAGACGAACCTAGTCAGGCGCGATCAGGAAATCGTCGCGACCACCGCCGACAGTTCGGCGCGCTCGTTGATCAGCGCGACCTTGCCGCCCCGGAAGACGGCGCCCGGCGCATCCGCCGCCACGCCGAAGGCTTCAGCCGCCAGGGCCACGCCGTCGGCGAAGGCCAGCACCGGCAGGCCCTGCGCCTTGGCCAGACCCAGCAGCGCCTTGACCTGAGCCACGCCCGCTTCATCCGCCTCGCCGCCCGGCACGACCACGCCCTTGACCCTTCCGCTGGTGATGTCGTCCGCCGTGGCGGTGGCCAGAACGGTCACGCCGCCGCTGATCAGGCTGGCGTCGCCGGTGGAGATCGGCGCCAGGGACACGCCGTCAAAGCGCAGCGCTGTCTCCATGTCGCCCAAAGGACCGAAATCCATGCCCTTGCGCATAATCAGGCCCACGCGCAGACGCACGGGGGCGGGTCGGTTGAATCCCTGACGAGGGCGTGAAGCGGTCGAGCTGTTGCGTTGAGCGGACAAGACGTCTCCTTCAAAGGTTGTCGTTCAATATTCGATCACCCGCTCGGAACCGATTGGGTGAAATGGCCCTGAAGACAAACTGAAAACGCAAATCGCCGCGTCACGGCGTGGCCGAACGCGATCTGGATCAGTTTTTAAGGGTGACTGAGCATATAGGCCCCTTGCGCTGAGCGTCAATGCCAGATCGGGACCACTTGATCTCAGCGATATTTAGAAAAGCGCTGCGAAATCTTTCCGCACATCCGTCGTCTGACGCCTTGCCTGCCCTGGCCCCGGCCTTCTACAGAGCGGCATCTTCGAGGACCGACGCCATGGCTTTCACACGCACCTATGACGGCCCCGAGCCCGTCCGCATCAACAAGTGGCTGGGCCAGAGCGGCGTCTGCTCTCGTCGCGAGGCCGACGGACTGATCGCGGAGGGCCTGGTCAGCATCGACGGCGAGGTCGTCACCGACGCCGGCCGCAAGATCGAGCCGGGCCAGACCCTGACCCTGAGCGACAAGGGCGAGGCTGCGCTGGCCTCGGGCGTCACCATTCTGATCCACAAGCCGGTCGGCTATGTCTCGGGCCAGCCTGAACCGGACAAGATCCCCGCCGTGCGTCTGCTGACCGAGGCCAACCGCGTCGGTGAAGGCGTCGTCCCGGCGGAGGATGCCTCCCTGCCCCCGATCGGCCGGCTGGACGAGGATTCGCGCGGCCTGCTTATGCTGTCGTCGGACGGCGTGGTCGCCAAGGCGGTCATCGGGCCGCAGTCAAGCCTGGACAAGGAATACCTGGTCCGCGTCGCCGGCGACGTGACCGAGAAGAAGCTGGCCCTGCTGCGCCGCGGCCTGATGCTGGACGGGCGGGTGCTGAAGTACGCCAAGGTCTCGCGCATGGAGCAGAACCGCCTGCGCTTCACCCTGACCGAGGGCCGCAACCGCCAGATCCGCCGCATGTGCGAGATGGTGGATCTTGAGGTCGTTGACCTGCTGCGCATCCGCGTCGGTCCGATCCGCCTGGACAACCTGCCCGAGGGCAAGTGGCGAATGATCACGGCCGAGGAACGCGACGCCCTGATCAGCGGTCAGATGGACTGATTCAGGTCAGGGCGATCCCGGCCAACCGGGTCAGTTCCGCCACATGGCTGGCGAAGGCCTTTCTGCCTGCAGACGTCAGACTGATCCATGTCCGCTGACGTCCCTCGGACGCCGCCTTGCGAAGCGTGACATAGCCCGCCTCCTCCAACTGCTTCAAATGCTTGGACAGTACGGAATCCGAGACCTCGATCCGGTCGCGGATCATGGCGAACTCAGCATCATCAACACCCGACAGCAGGGCGCAGATCTGAAGCCGCCCCGGCGCATGGATGACGGTGTCGAAAACCGGCGCGGTGCTCATTGGCCCGTCTCCGCCAACTCCCGCCGCCAGACGGCGATCCAAAGCCTGCTGCCCGCGATTGCGGCGATGAAGCCCAGCGCGCCGGACACTATGAACAGCCACCAGGGCCCGACGAAGCGCCCATAAAGCGACAGGCTGATCAGTCCGAGAAAGACAGCGAGGAGTCCGAACGCCACCCAGCGCGCGCGTTTGGGCGAGTAGCCGCTGACCCACCAGCCGAACTTCTTGCGCCACCACATCACCATGACGGCGAGACCCCCCAAGGCGATGGGCAGGACGATCAGGGACCATGGCTGAGGCATGCCCTGCCCCGCCACCAGAAGGCCGCATACGGCGCCGTAGGCCAGATCATAGCCAATGGGGTAATCCATCGATGGCGCGATACTGCTGCGCGCGGCCCGTATCGACGCCAAGGCGTCCTGAGGATTCGGGGCGTCTTGAGGACCCTGGGGATTTTGCGACATGACCAAACCTCGCTTTCCAATACGGAAAGAATAGAGGCGACTTTCCAGATAGGCAAGTCATAAGTTTCCAGATTGGAAAATTAAGACCGCAGAGCCTCGAACCACCGCTGCAACAGGGTCGCCTCGGCGCGGTGGGCGTCGACGCGGGCGGCGGCTTCCTCGTCCACGCCCCAGCGCTCCTCGGTGAAGGCCTCGTCCAGACGCGACAGGTCCAGCGCCGCCGCGCCCGACAGCGCCCCCCGCTGCACCGCCAGCCCGAGCACCGCCGAGCCGAACAGCGGCACCGCCGTCGCCAGCCCGGTCAGGGCGTGGTCGTCCATCTCCAGCGCCAGCGTCTTCACCCGCTCCAGCGCCTCGGGGGCCTGAGGCCGGTGGACAATGCCCTCGGCGGTGTGCAGCACCACGTCCAACTCACGCGCCGCCCAGTCGCGCCAAGGCCCCCATTCGGCCTGCTGACGCTCGATCAGGGTCGTCGGATGCTCGGCAAGGTAGCAGATGACGTCCGACCCGGCGTAGGCGGCGATCTCGGCGGCTACCGGCTCGCGCGTCTGGCTGACTCGGTCGATGGCGGTCGAAGCCAGACGGGTGGCGGGCATGGTCCCCGGCTCCACGAACTCGCCTTGCGCCGCCCATTCGTCCGCGACCAGTTGCGCGGCGGCCTCTGTCGGCAGCGTCAGGGTGTTTCCCGCCGGGGTCTTGGGCGTCCGCCCGTCCAGACGCACGGTCCAGCCGGCGTCGTCTCTGGTCACATCAACGGCTTTCCAGAAGCGTTTGACGCGCTCCTCGGACTCGCGAAAGCCCTTGCGGGCCGCGACGTTGGGATCAAGCGGGGGGATGTGGGACATGGGACAGTCTTCTAGGCGGCGATGGCGGTAGAGGCGAAGCGATCCAGCGCCGCCTCCAGGTCAGGGCAGTCGACGGCGACGTGATGCGCGCCCGCCGCGACCTGTTCCTCATGCGTATGGAAACCCCAGCCGACGCCCAGCGGATGCACACCGGCGTTCAGCGCCATCGTGATGTCGTGGCTGGTGTCGCCGATCATGACAGTCGAGGCCGCATCGGCCCCGCAAGCGGTCATGGCGGCGAACAGCATGGCCGGATCGGGCTTGCCCGGACCGTCGGCGGCGCAATGGCTGGACAAGAACAGTTGGCTCCACTCCGGACGCGCCAGGTTGCGGGCCACGCCACGCCGGTTCTGCCCCGTCGCCAGCGACAGGCGCCAGCCGTCGCGCTTCAGACGGCGCAGGGTGTCCATGACGCCGGGATAGAGGGGCTCCTCGTGCCCGGCGTCGTACATGGCGCGGAAGCTGGCCTGAAAAGCCGCGACGAAATCGGCCAGCTCCGCCAGCGTCAGATCGGGCTCCAGCACGTGCAACGCCTTGTCCAGCGACAGGCCGACGATCTGGCGCACGCGGTCATAGGAGGGTTCGGGCAGGCCCAGGACCCTCGCCGCCTCGCACGAGGCCCGATGGATCGAGGCCCGACTGTCCACCAAGGTGCCGTCGATGTCGAAAACAGCGAGCGGGCGCATCATGCGGGAACCACGTCAAAGGCGATGGTCAGGCGCGTCTCCTCGCCGGTGAAAGGCACGGTCCCGTGCCACATGTAGGAGGGAAAGAGCACCAGCTTGCCCGGCTCCGGCTTCTCGAAATGCTCAGGCGGCGTGGGCGCGGCACAGTCGAACGGCGGCGCGCCGAAGCCGATCCAGCCCTCGCGCCCGCCCGCGTCGACGGCGGCCGGCAGGTCGATATAGCAGGCCGAGGATAGCCAGCCCTCGGGGTGGACGTGGGGCGCATGGTACCCGTTCGGCGCCAGTTGCACCGACCAGCAGCCCGACAGGCGATAGGCGCCCGTATTGCGTCGCCGCAGAGGATCGTCGCCGGCGCCGAGGCGCGCGATATAGCCTTTGATCGGGCCGTCGATGGCGACGAAGAAGGCCTGAATGGCCGGATCGTCGCTGGATCGCAAATCAACCGGTGTTTGGGTGCCGTGCCGCAGGCTCTGCCCCACGGGATGGGTCTTGAGCGTATGCAGACGACGCAGGGCGACCGCGAGATCCTTCAGGTAGGCGGTCAGGTCGCTCCAGCCCTCGGGCGTGTCGATCATCGCGCCCTGCACGAAGGCGTCATAGTCGTTCAGCCGTGCGCCGCCGGTCACGCCCGCCAGCCGCTCATATGTGGCCTGCAGCGACAACCAGTTCTGATCGTCCGCCGCCCTGACGGTTCGCGCAAGCAAGGCCGCGACGTGATCCAGCTCTCCGCGCGCCAGGCGGATCTCGGCCAGCTTCAGCACGACGACGGGGTGACCCGGCGCCCCGGCTACGGCCGCCTCGGCGTATTGCAAGGCCAGGTCCAGATCGAATGAAAGGGCCGCACTGGCCGCGGCCAGATCGATCCCGGCGTCCCTCGCCCCGCCCTCGACCAGAGCGCTCAGGACTTCGCGCGGCGTCGAGCCCATATACTCCATCAACAGGGCCATCAGGCGACGAAGCCCGCTGTCGCGCGGCGCCCGGTCCAGTTCCTCGCGAACGGGGCTCAGAGCCAGGGCGGCGTCCGCCGTCCGCATCCAGATCAGTTGCGCCAGTTCGCGAAGGGCCTCGGCATAGGCCGGTCGACGCGCGGCCGCCTGACGATAGGCCTGTTCCGCGTCGTCATGCCTCTCCTGCCCGGCCAGCGCACGGGCCATCACCAGCCAGGTCTCCGGAGCATTCCCGCCCTTTGCGAAGGCGCGACGGACCGCGGCCTCTGCCTCGGCATATCTGCGCATGTCGCCCAGAAGCGCCGCCAGGTTATGCTCCGACACGCTGCTGGCCGGCCTGGCCTCGACCTGAGCGACGCGCAGGGCCAAAGCTTCGTCCAGCCGTCCCAACCGCTTGAGCAGATCGGCCTGCATCGGCCGGGTCTCCGTCGCGTTCGGCCCCGCCTGCAAAGCCGCCAGGGCTTCGTCGAGGCGTCCGGCCGCTATCAGCCCGTCGATGGCCGCTAGACCCGGGTTGAGACGACCGTCGTGGCTCATCGCTGGCGCTTGACCCCTTCGAACGGGTCGACCTCGCTTTCGTCCTCGGAGAAGCCGAAGTGGGCGAAGCCGGCCTTCATCTCGGGGCTGAGCGGCGCCTCGACGATCAGCTTGCCGCCGCGCGGATGGTCCAGTTCGATACGGCGGGCGTGAAGCTGCAGCTTCAGCACGCCGGACAGTTCGCGCGACTTCTCATCGCCGTACTTGGGATCGCCCAGGATGGGGTGGCCGATGGCGGCCATGTGTGCGCGCAGCTGGTGCGTCCGGCCGGTGAAGGGTCGCAGGGCCATCCAGGCGGCGCGGTGGGCGGCGCGGCTGATGGTGGCGAAGGCGGTCTCGGCCGGCTCGCCCTTGGGGTCCTTGGGATCGGCGGGGCGCATCATCTCGAAGTCGTTGATGCCGGTCTTCTTCAGCGCCATGTCGATCTGACCGGCCGAGGGCTTGGGGTTGCCGATGACGATGGCCCAATAGGTCTTCTTGGCCTGACGGCGGGCGAAGGCGCCGGCCAGACGCTTGGCCGCCTCCGGCCCCTTGCCCAGCAGCAGGACGCCCGAGGTGTCGCGGTCCAGGCGATGGACCAGGCGCGGACGGCCCATCCCCTCGCCCCAAGCCGACAGCAGGCGGTCGACGTGCTTGGTGGTCTTGGTGCCCCCCTGCACGGCCAGGCCGTGCGGCTTGTTCAGGGCGATGACCATGTCGTCTTCATAGAGGACCAGCGACTTGGCGTAGGCCACGTCGCGCTCGCTCAGTTCATGCAGATCGCCGGGCTTGCGCGGATTGGCGTCGGGTAGAGGCGGCACACGCACGGCGGCGCCGGCGGTCAGGCGGTCCTGCGGCTTGACCCGCGATCCGTCGACGCGGATCTGGCCGCTGCGGGCCATCTTCTCGACCTGGATGTGGGTCAGGTGCGGCCAGCGGCGCTTGAACCAACGGTCCAGGCGGATGTCGTGCTCGTCCTCGGCGACGTAGAGGGTCTGGACTTCGCGGCTCATGCGCCCACTCCGGTAAACAGTTTGCGCGCGATCATCAGGCCGACGAACAGGGCGGCGATGGAAAGAACCACCGAACCCGCCACATAGACGAAAGCCGTGGCCAGTTCACGGCGTTCGATCATCAAGGCCGCTTCCAGCGAAAAGGCCGAGAAGGTGGTGAAGCCCCCCAGCACGCCGACGGCGGCGAACAGACGGATGCTCTCCTGCCCCGCGCCCGCCTTCAGCGCCAGCCAGCCGGCCAGCAGCCCCATCAGCAGGCCGCCGACGATGTTGGCGGCGAAGGTGCCCCAAGGCCAAGCCGCGCCGGGCGCCAGTCGCCCGACCGTCAGGCCCAGCCCATACCGGGCCACAGCCCCCAGGGCGCCGCCGGCGGCGACAAGAAGAAATTGCGTCATGCCGGGCTTGTACACCGACCGACCCGCTTTGGCGAAGGCGCTGTCCTGAAAGGAAAAAGGCGGCGGATCGAAATCCGCCGCCCTCTCTCTTGGTCGTGATGGCCGGGCTTAGAAGCGCGCGGTCAGACCGACGTAGTAGCGACGGCCGAGCACGTCGTAGGTCGACGGGTCGGTGTTCGCCTGAACGCCCGGGGCGTAGGTCCGGGGATCCTCGTCCGTCAGGTTGTTCACGCCCGCACGCAGGACGACGGCGTCGTTCAGCGTCCAGGAGCCGTTCAGGTCGAAGTAGTGCAGCGGCTCCAGCACCGTCGTGGTGCCGAACTGGGTCATTTCACCCACCCGGCGCCAACGCACGCCCGCGCCGAACGAACCCATCGACCAGTTCAGCGACGACAGCATCTTCCACTCGGGGAAGGTGTTGCCGAAGACGCTGTCGATGGTGCCCGTGCGGTTGATGAACGGACCACCGGCGGTGTCTTGGCGCTCCCAGGTGTCCAGCCAGCCGACCACGACGTTGGCGTTCAGCGAACCCCAATCCGGCAGACCGGCGTCAGCCAACTGCACGTTCCAGTCGAACTGGGCGTCGATGCCCGAGGTCTTCAGCGTAGCCAGGTTCTGGTTCAGTTCGCGCGCCTGCGTCACGTTGCCGGTCAGCGAGTCACGGATGAACAGCTGGCAGTAGCTGTTGGTCGGATCGTAGTTCGGGTTCTGGCCCTGGGCGTTGTAGCAGCCTTGCAGCTGGGCCGAGGCGCCCACGGTGCCGATCACATCGGTGATTTCGATGTTGTAGTAGTCGATCGAAGCCGAGAAGCCCGACAGCAGCGGATGCTGGAAGCGCGACTGATAGATGGCGCCGACCGACCAGGTGTCGGCGGTTTCTTCCTGCAGGTTGACGTTGCCGCCGGTGATGCCCGTGGCCTGGTTGTTGCCGAACTGGTAGCTGTCGACAGCGTTAGCCGAAATGCCCTGAGCGATGCAGAGCGCCCGGACCTTGGCCGCGTTCGGACCATTGCGGTAGCTGCTGCGGATATCGCAGGGGTCGCCCGACAGACCGGTCGCCGACGGGGTGCCGATCGACGGGAAGCTGGTGTTGGTCGGTGCGAACAGCTCGCCGATCGAAGGCGCACGCACGGCGCGGTTGGCGCCGCCGCGGAAGCGCAGACCGTCGATGACCTGCCATTCGAAATCAGCCTTGTAGGCCGAAACGCCGCCGATCGAGCTGTAGTCCGAATAACGAGCGCCCAGCGTGAGGTCGAACTGCTGCACGAACGGCAGATCCGACAGCAGAGGCAGCAGGACTTCGGCGAACAGTTCCTTGGAGTTCGTGTCGCCGTTCAGGGCCTGCGAGGCATTGAAGCCCGCGATTTCCGAACCGCCGTTGGAACCGCCGTCGGGACGCGGCACGACCGTATTGGTTTGGGCCAGCGAGGCGTCGGGGCGGAAGGCGTAGTTGTCCTGGCGGTATTGCACGCCGAAGGCGCCGCGCGCTTCGCCGGCCGGCAGGGTGAACAGAGGCCCTTGGAGCGAGGCTTCAACGACGGTTTGCTCGGAGATGGTCGTGTTCTGACCGGCCCGCGAGATGTAGTTGACGCAGGACGCCGACAGGTTGGACTCGCCGAACGGGTTGAAGCCGCCTTCGCAGAGGCTGCGGCCGCCGTCAGGCGCGTCCAGCAGACGCTGCACGGCCGAACGCGACACGTTGCCGAGTTGGGTGGTGGTGTTGTCCACGCGGCCGTACTGCGCATAGACGTCATAGGTCCATTCGCTGTCCGGGATATCGCCACGGACGCCAGTCGTCAGCTGATAGACGTTGTAGCGGTCATTGCCGATGCGGCCGCCGACTTCCGTGAAGCGCTTGTTCAGCAGGAAGGAGCCGTTCGGGTTCGGGCGCGCGTTCAGGAACGAGCGCAGCGTCGCGCCGATGAACGGGTTGGTCGTCGGGATACGGAAGCCGGTGCTGGGGACGTTGCCGGCGGCCGGCGTCGCCGCCAGTTCCTGCTGCGCCGTGTACTGGGTGAACAGCAGGCTCGAATAGACTTCGGCGGCGTCGTTGAGCTTGTAACGACCGCCGGCATAGGCGCTCCAGCGATCCAGCGGCAGTTGCAGCGAGTTCAGGGCGCCGGTGTTGAAGGCGTAGGTGCCCACGCCCGGTTGAGCGAAGCCATCATAGGTGATGCCGCCCGGGCTCTTGAAGTTGCGGGTCAGAACATAGCTGAACAGCGAGCCGTCGTTGTTGAAGCCGAACTGGCCCGAGTTGCCGACGCAGGGCGCCGACGGGTTGGACGAGGTCGCGCAGACGGTCGGCGTGCCGAAGTAGGTGTTGATGAAGGCCTGGGTCGGCAGGTTGTTCGAGTCGAAGGTCGTCGAACCCAGCGGCGTGGTGCCCGAAGCGCCCGAGACGGCCGCCCAGTCGCGGGCGCCGTTGTAGATTTGAGCGCGGGTCGAGCGACCGATCGACAGCACCATGTTGCCGCGGTCGTCGGCGAAGTTGCCGCCGACGGTCAGCGAGTAGCTTTCCGTGATGCCGTCGCTACGGTCGGTTTCGCCGTACTGGGCGTCGATCTGAACGCCTTCGAAGCTGTCGTTCAGGATGAAGTTGGCCACGCCGGCCAGAGCGTCGGAGCCGTAAGCGGCCGAAGCGCCGCCCGAGATGACTTCGATGTTCTTGATTAGGGCGGTAGGCAGGATGTTGATGTCGACCACGCCGGTGGCGTTGGACGGCACGACGCGACGGCCGTTCATCAGCACCAGGGTGCGCGAGGTGCCGAGACCGCGCAGGTTCAGGTTGGCCTGACCGCCGTTGGACGGGTTGTTCGACGTCGAGCTGACCGACGGCACGAACTGCGGCATGTCGTTCAGCAGGCTGTCGATCGTCACCGAGCCCGTGGCCTGGAAGTCCTGAGCGTCGACCGTGACGATCGGGCTCGTCGACTGATAGTCCTGACGGGCAATCCGCGAGCCGGTGACGACGATCTCGCCCACCTGGGTCGCCTGTTCATCCTGGGCCTGCGACTGGGCCATGGCCGGCGCGGCAAAGCCCGCCAGCGCAATGCCCGCGATCATCGTCGTGGCCAGCAACCGTTCACGTTTGTTGGTCAATTTTTAAAACCCTCTCCTGGCGTTCGGCAACAAAGCAGAGGACCTTTTCCTCGCTTCCGCCCCCGCATCCTGACGCGAGACAAATCTTAGATTCGCCCGCCAATCCCCTACCGATTACGCCATGGCGTCCAATTTACGACACAAAATTACTGAGCCGTAAGATTAAGTTGTCCCATATGTCGCAAACTAGCCACGCTTTGACGAAGCACGCCGCCAGGCAACACCGCCTCATATTTAACGAAATGACAAAAGAGTTTCCGAACATGAACGCTGTTCACGGAAGAATTATTGCAAGTTTGTGCGCAATGTCGGCGATGTGCACCTTTGCAAATCAGAGTTACGCGAACGCAGATCCGGCCCCAAAGGCGGCACAGATGCAGCAGCTTCTCGACTGCAGGCGCATCGAGGATCGCAGCACCCGTGTCGACTGTTACGACGCAGCGGCGGCATCGCTCGACGCCGCCGAACGCCAGGGCGAAATCGTCGTCGTCGAGCGTGAGCGCGTCATAGAAGCCAGGCGCGCCGTATTCGGCTTCAGCCTGCCCGCCTTCCCCAGCAGCCTTCTCGGCGGAGAAACGGAAGCCCTGAACGAGGTCGAAACGTCGCTGGAGCGCGCCAGCCATGCGGCGGGCCAAGGATGGACCTTCTATCTGGCGGACGGGTCGGTCTGGCGTCAGATCGACACGACCCCGCTCCAGTTCCGCGCGCGCGCCGGCCTGCCCATCAAGATCCGCCGCGCCGCCATGGGCAGCTACCTGCTGAAGGTCGCTGATTACCCCGCGGTGCGCGCCAAGAGACAGTAGCGGTCAAGAAATATGCGTTTCTAGAACAGTAAAGGCAGAGCGTTCGCCCTGTACGCTCTAGCTAGCCAGCCGCTCTAGAGCCTTGATCTGATCGCATCCTGAACCCGACGCGCATCATAGGCGTCGGGACGATCCGGCTTGGCGCCCCGGCTCATGACGATCTCCAGCGTGGTGGAGGTCGGCTGCGGCCCGCTTAGGTCAAAGCCGAGGCCCACGCCGACGCCCGAGGTCGACCAGCCGCCATAGCGGCCCGAGCCCGCGCCGATCGAGACGCTAGGGCGCACGCCGCCGGCGCTGTCGGGGCGGCCGTCGATCCAGCGCTGCGTCACCTCGAACCAGTCATAGCCTTGATCGACGGTCAGTTGCGCCGCGCGGAACAGGGCGCGGTCCGCCACTGGGCCGGGCGCGCCGACGCCGTTGTAGGTGACACGGAAGCGGTTGGTTTCAATCTGCTGCTCGCTGAAGCCCTGGCCTCGCCCAGACTGCTGCGGGCCATAGGGGGCCAGGCTGGCGCAGGCGCTCAGCGCCAGGGCGGAGGCTGCGATCAGGCCGAAGGTCAGACGTTTCATGCGAAATCTCCCTGCCCGATTAGCGTCGAGCCTGCCGGGATGTTCCGCCGCGAAGCTGAACAGAGACTGAACCGGCTAGAGCCCCGCCGCCGCCTTCAGGGCCATGAAATCTTCGGGCAAGGGCGCCTCCAGCGTCACGCGCTCGCCGCCCTCAGGGTGCGGGAAGGACAGTTTGGCGGCGTGCAGCATCAGACGCGAAGCCCCACGACCGGCGAAGGTCAGAGCCCCGCCGTAGCGCACGTCGCCGACCAGAGGCCGGCCGATCGAGGCCATGTGAACCCGCAACTGATGCATCCGTCCCGTCTCGGGCGCCAGTTCGACCAGGGCCCCCTCCTCGCTGGCGGCCAGGGTGCGATAGCCGCTGACGGCGCCCTGCGCGCCCGGGGCATCGAACTCGACCACCCGCATATAGCTCTCGCGCCCGATTTCCTCGCGGCGCAGGGCGGCGGTGATGCGGCCCGACTTGGGCTCAGGAGCGGCCGACACCAGGGCCAGATAGGTCTTCTGGAACCGGCGCATTTGCATGGCCTTGCCCAGGAACCCGGCAGCGGGCTTGGTCTTGGCCGCCAGGATGACGCCCGAGGTGTCGCGGTCCAACCGATGCACCAGTTCGGGCCGCTTGCCGTTCGAGCGAGCGAAGGCCCACAAAAGGTCGTCCAGGGTATGGGCCTGGATGCGCCCGCCCTGGCTCGACAGGCCCGAGGGCTTGTTGAAGGCGATGATGTGCGCGTCCTCGTGGATGACCCACGAACGGACGGCGGCGATGTCTTCTTCGGTCAGGGAAGCGGGCTGGCGGGTTTTCACCCGCCGAGCCTTTAGCGGAGGACGGCCTTCTTCGCCATGGCCGAGGCGTACCACAGCAACAGGGCCGCGATCCCGACGATGACGAAGGGCATCCACTCCATCATGGCCAACTGGGGCGGCAGGGCCGGCGGCGGGTTGATGAACTTGGAATAGACCAGGCTGACCACCGCCCCCAGCAACGACAGAGCGAAGGCGTGCACCGCCCAGCGGCTGCGCGACAACAGCAGCAGCGACCCGATCACCGCGCCCCAGACGCCCAGCGTCCACGGCACATACATCCAAGTCGGCATGGCGTTGAAATAGGCGATCATGTTGTCGCCGAAACCGGATTCGCGCATATAGGCTTCGCCGCGCGTCGTGGTCTGGATGAAGTCGTATCCGCCATAGCCGCTCCACAGCAGCGACAGCAGGCCCACAAGCCACAGATGCCAGGGCGTCGCTTGACGCCTCGCAATATCGATCATCATTCCCTCCCCAGGTTGCGATCAGCCAGAGGCTAAGCCCGAACGGCCATGCTTAACAATGAACGGCGATCAGGAACCCGCGACACGCCACGGCGGGTCCATCCGGTTCTCGCCCGCCCGGTAGAAGCACAGGCGATTGCCGTCGGGGTCACGCAGCCAGGCTTCGCGCCACAGCCAGGTCTGATCCACGGGATCATGATCAAAGGCCACGCCCGCCGCCTTCAGCGCCGCCACCCGCTCGTCCAGATCGGCGCACTCGAAATAGACGCCGACGCCGCCGGGGGTGACCTGTTCGGCCAGATGGATGGAAAAGGTCGCAGGCGCCCCCGATCCGTCGCCGGGGCAAACAAAGCGAGCATAGTGGTCGCTGGACACGATCATGGTCAGCCCCAGCCGTTGATAAAAGGCCTTGGCGCGCGGGATGTCCGTCGTTTCGACTGTGACCTGATTGAGATTCATGGCGGTACGCATTTCACAACTGAGGGACGCAGGACTTAGGAATCCCACGGCCTCGCTTCAACGCCGCCCGCGCCTCAGCCTTCCCTTTGCGCTCGTTCCCGCAGCGCCGCCCAGCGCTCCAGCCGCGCCTTGACCTTCTCCTCATGCCCCTCGCCCTTGGGCCTGTAGAAGGTGCGGCGTTCCATCTCGTCGGGAAAGAAGTTCGCGCCCGAGAAGCCCTCGGGCGTGTCGGGATCGTACTGGTAGCCCTTGCCGTAGCCGAGCTGTTTCATCAGCTTGGTCGAGGCGTTGCGGATATGGGCGGGCGGCATCAGGGAGCCGGTTTCATGCGCCGCCTTCCTGGCCGCCTTGAAGGCCTCATAGACCCCGACCGACTTGGGCGCCGTGGCCAGGTGGACCACCGCCTGCGCCAACGCCAGCTCCCCTTCGGGCGATCCCAGGAAGTCGTAGGTGTCCTTGGCCGCATTGGCGACCAGGATGGACAGGGGGTCGGCCTGACCAATGTCCTCGACCGCCATCCGCACGATACGCCGCGCCAGATACAGCGGGTCCTCGCCCCCGTTCAGCATCCGCGCCAGCCAGTAGAGGGCGGCGTCCGGGTCCGACCCCCGCACCGACTTATGCAGGGCGGAGATGAGGTTGTAGTGTTCCTCGCGCGACTTGTCGTAGGCGGGCGCGCGCTTCTGCAGCACGCCGGCCAGCGCCTGAACGTCCAGGGGCTCGCCTTCGGGAAGATCGAACAGGACCTCGGACATGGTCAGCAGATAGCGGCCGTCGCCGTCGGCCAGGGCCAGCATGGCCTGACGCGCCTCGGTCGTCAGCGGCAGGGACCGCTCCATCAGGGCCGCCGCCCGATCCAGCAACTGATCCAGCGCCGCGTCGTCCAGACGCTTCAGCACATAGACCTGACTGCGCGACAGCAGCGCGCCGTTCAGCTCGAAGCTGGGGTTCTCGGTCGTGGCCCCGACCAGGGTGACGACCCCCTCCTCGACGAAGGGCAGGAAGCCGTCCTGCTGGGCGCGGTTGAAGCGGTGGATCTCGTCCACGAACAGCAGGGTCTGTTGGCCCGCGGCCCGGCGCATCCTCGCCGCCTCGAAGGCCTTCTTCAGGTCAGCGACGCCGGAAAACACGGCGCTAATCGATTGATATTCATAGCCCGTCGCCTTGGCCAGCAGGCGGGCGATGGTCGTCTTGCCGGTGCCAGGCGGCCCCCACAGGATCATGGAACCCAGACGTCCGGCCCCGATCATGCGGCGGATCGGACCGCCCTCGCCCAGCAGATGATCCTGACCCACGACCTGTTCCAGCGTCTGCGGACGCAGACGGTCGGCCAAGGGCGCGTCAGGGGCGTGGATGCCGGAGGCTTCGAACAGGTCAGTCATGGAACAGCCTAGATAGGCGTTCGTTCAGGCGAATACACGCACTTCCAGCGGCCCGAACGGAGGAACCATGTCCGAATCCCAGCCGAACCAGGGCCCGACCGGCGGCCTCACGCCCCATCTGACCATTCCGTCGCGGGGCGGCCAGGCGGCCATCGAATTCTATGGCCGGGCCTTCGGCGCCGAGGAGATCATGCGGGCGCCCGCCGAGGACGGCGAACGGCTGATGCACGCCCACCTCAAGATCAACGGCGCCAGTCTGATGCTGGCCGACGAATTCCCGGAGTGGACCGGCGAGGCCGACATCACGCCCAAAGGCGTCACCCTGCACCTTCAGGTCGATGATCCCGACGAATGGTGGACCCGCGCCCTGGTGGCCGGCGCCATCCCCGTCATGCCGTTGGAGGATCAGTTCTGGGGCGACCGCTACGGCCAGGTCCGCGACCCCTTCGGCCACACTTGGTCCATCGGCGGCCCGGCAAAGAGCGTCTAGGAGGCTTCGCGATCCAGCCGCGCCTGAAGCCTACCCCTGGCCCGCTCCGCATAGGCCCGACAGGCTGAGGCATCGAGGAAGGGGTTGGGCGTTGCGCCAGCCTGCAAGGCCGCGATCTTGACGTCGCCGCCCGAGTTGTCGGGATGCGCCGAGATCAGCAGGTCGCAGGGCAGCGCCTCCACGCGGGCGATGGAGGCCCGCAGCGTCGCCGTCACGTCGGGATGGGCCGTATAGGTGTAGTCCCCGCTGGCCACGGCGTTGAGGCTGGACGCGAACACCACGTCCACGCAGGCGTCGGCTTCGCAGGATTTCCACGTCCAACTGACGCTGCCGGGCGTGTGGCCGGGGGTAAAGACGGCCGTTACGGCAGTCCGCCCCAGGCGCACGGCTTCGCCGTCTCCGATCCCCCGAGCATTGAGAACCGGTGGATGCGCCGGAACACTGGAGGCCTGCGGATCATGGACGTCGGTCTGGCCTGTCCGCAGGGCGGCGGCGCCGACGGGGCTGGTGATCACCTCCGCCCCGCTGTCGCGCGCCAGGGCGGCGAGACCGCCTGAATGGTCGTAGTGCGCCTCGGTGTTCAGGATGTAGCGGATATCCTCCACCCGGAAGCCTAGATGGCGAATGTTCGCCTTCGTCGCCTCGACGGTCTGAGGCAGGGCGCCGTCGATCAGGATCAGGCCGTCGCCGGTGTCGATCAGCACCAGGCTGAGGCCGCCGGTGCCGACGAAATAGGTGTCGCCGTACAGCTTCAGCGGCGCCTGCGGCTTCTCCCAGTCGGCATTGCCGGGGATCGGCTGGGTCAGGGGATCGTCATGGACGGCGCCCCCGCTTGCGGACATCAGGGCGAGCGCGGCGGCGAAGGGCAGGATCATCCCGCCATTCCACACGCGCCGCGCCCCGACGCAAGCCGCGCCAAACCGAACGGCGCAGCTATCCCCAGCCTCGTCTCCGGCGACCTAGGGCAGGCGCCCCGTCAGCTTCCGTCCGCCGCGCACGATGGTCAGTTCCGAGCCGCGCTGGGCCCGGCCGAGGGCGGCGACCGAGGTCGCCGGGCGACCGTCCACCTGAACGATCAGGTCGTTGGGACGCAGGCCGATGCGGGCCGGAATGCTGTTGCGCTGCAGGCCGGTCACTACCACGCCGCTGGTGAAGGGGTCGCCGCCGAGACGGTCGGCCAAGGCCGGGTTCAGCGCCACGCCCTGCAGACCCGCCAGCGCCCCCTGCCCCACGCTTGTCCCCTGCCCCGGATCGGCGTCGCCCGGCAAGGCCGAGACGCGCGCATTGACCGTCTGGATCCGGCCCTCGCGCAGAATGGTCACGGCCACCGTGTCGTTCGGCGAGCGGGTCCCCACGCGGAAGTTCAGCCCGCCCTGATCGTTGATCTCGGCCCCGTCGATGGCGGTGACGACATCTCCCTCCTCAAGGCCGGCGCGCGCGCCCGGCCCCTGGGGATAGACCTCGGTGATGATCAGGCCCTGCGGCCGCGACAGGCCCAGGCTGCGGGCGATATCGGCGCTTACAGCATCCCCTTTCACGCCCAGCCATGGCCGCACCACGGCCTTGGCGCCGCCGACAGCCGACTCGACCACCCGCTTCACCATGGTCGCCGGCACAGCAAAGCCCACGCCGCTGGACGAGCCGCTGCGCGAGAAAATAGCCGTATTAATCCCGATTAGATCGCCGTCCATGTCAACCAGCGCCCCGCCGGAGTTGCCAGGGTTGATGGCCGCGTCGGTCTGGATGAAGGAGCTGGAATCGCTGATCCCCGTCTCGGTGCGGTTCAGGGCGGACACGATCCCCGTGGTCACCGTCTGACCGACGCCGAAAGGATTGCCGATGGCCAGGACCAGGTCGCCGACCTGCTGTTCTTCCTGATCGTCGATCCGCATCACCGGCAGGTCGCCCTCGCCCCCCTCCAACTGCAGTACCGCAATGTCAGAGCGCTCATCAGCCAGCAAAACCTTGGCGGGATATTCGCGCCGATCATTCAAGGTGACTCGGATCTGCTGCATGTTCTGGATGACGTGGTTGTTGGTCACCACGATCCCATCCGCCCTCACAATGACACCCGATCCGATTGAGCCGGACTGTCGAACTGTCTGACCTGTGTACATCGTCCAGAATGGATCGGCCTGCTCACGCCTCAGAGCCGAGATGTTGACCACGGCGGGCGCGGCCTCGCGCACCACGGGGGCGAAGCTGGACTTCATCGAGCCGGCGTCGCGCGGGGCTTGGCGCGGCTGTTCGGCGAAGACGCCTTCCTGGGCCTTGGACGGTTGCGGCTGGCCGCAGGCGGACAGCATCAGGGCGGCGGCGAGGGCCAGTCTGGAAGTCTTCATCTCGTCCCGGTTCTACAAGCTTGGGCGTTCACGCCATTCCGCCTCGGCTTTTCGACAGGATCAAGGCCGCCGAACGCCTCGAAGCGTCGCCGCGATCAAACGAGCGTGACCTCATCTCGTTCCGCCCGTCGCGCCGTGATCCAGCCGATCAGGGCGGCCAGGGCCAGGACGACGGCGGCCAGATAGAAGGCCAGACCCGGCGTCGAAATGGCGTCCACCGCTGCCGACGCTAGCTTCGCGTCGATGCCGACGCCCCGCAACCATGCCGTCGCCGGCCCAAAGCCCTCGCCCACCGACACCGAATAGATCCAGCCGAAGAACAGCGGCGAGGCCACGCCCGCGATGGAGGCGACGCTCATGTTGGCGCCCTGCAACTGGCCCTGCTCGCTCTCGCCTACCCGCCGCGTCATCAGGGATTGCAGCGTCGGCATGGCCAGGCCCCACAGGGCGTTGGGCAGCATGGCGATGATGAAGGCGACGCCCGTCGGGGCCCAGCCCATCAGGGCGATGCCCACGGTGCCGCCGCATAGACCGAAGATCATGGTCATCCGGTCGCCCAGCTTCTTCGACACCGGCCCCACCAGAACGCCCTGGACGATCATGTCCAGCACGCCGACCAGGGCCAGCAGCATCCCGACCTCCCACGGCCCCCAGCCGTATCTCAGCCCGGCATAGAGGACGAAGACCGCCGAAAAGACGTGGTGGGCGAAGTAGAGCAGGAAGTTCACGATCGCGAGGCCGGTCAGTTCCGCATGGCGACGCAGCAGCATCATGGCCCCCACCGGATTGGCGCGGCCCCAGCTGAACTTCATCCGCTTCTCGGGCGCCAGGCTCTCGGGCAGGATGAACAGGCCATAGAGGAAGGCCACGCCCGACAGACCGCCCGCCACCCAGAAGGGCACGCGCGGCCCGAACTCGCCGAGGAACCCACCCAGCACCGGCCCCAGCACGAAGCCGCCCGAGAAGGCCGCGCCGATCAGGCCGTAAGCGCGCGCCCGTTTCTCCGGCTCAGTGATGTCGGCCATGTAGGCGTAGATGGTGGTGAAGCTGGACGAGGTGACCCCCGCAATCAGCCTTCCTGCCGCCAGCCACCACAGGTTCGGCACCAGGGCCATCAGCACATAGTCCGCCGCCAGCCCGGCGCAGCTGATCAGGATGACCGGCCGACGCCCGTACTGGTCCGACAGCGAGCCGATCACCGGCGAGGCCAGGAACTGCATCCCCGCCCACAGGGCGATGAAGAGTCCGTTCAGCAAGCCCGCCTGGGCGTTGGAACCGACGAACTCCTCGATCAGGTGCGGCAGCACAGGGATGACGATCCCCATGGCCACGATGTCCAGCACCGCGGTCACGAGGATGAAGGCGATCGCCGCGCGGCGGACCTTGGGATGATGCAGGGACATGGAACGCCGATCTGTTGGACGGGTGTTCTAGACCGCGCCCCCTCTCCCGTCATCCCGGAAGCCCGCAGGGCTATCCGGGACCACAGATGGCGCCGTCAGCGGGTCGTCACCGGCAGGGTGTCTTCTGCACGTCCGTCGCCCTGCGGGGCGTCGACGCCCAGCAGGCGGGCCAGGAAGGGCTGGACGTCCACGCTGTCCAGATCGGTCAACCGTCGACCCGGAACCACGCCCGGCCCGTGGGCGATGAAGATGGCCGCCATGTCCGGCGAGGCGTTGTCATAGCCGTGCGCCCCGCCCGGCTTGGTCACCGGCCGCGCCCTGGTCGTGAAGGTCCAGCCAGGCTCGGAGGCGCAGACGATGGCCGAGACGCGCGGGTTGGAGCCCAGCACGAACCGCGCCGGAATCTCGCTCTTCCTCCAGCAGTCCAGATGCGGACGTGAGCCCAGCAGCGCCGCCTCGACCTCGGCCTCGCGACCGGCCACGGGGTTCAGGAAGGTCACCGCGCCGGAATAGATGATCTGGATGGCCGCAGGGTCGATCAGATCATCGATCCACGTCACCCGCTCGGGCGAGGTCGCGGCCATGCCGTGATCGGACACGACCACCAGCACGGTGCGCTCATCGAGGCCCCGCGCCTTCAGCCCCTCGACCAGACGGCCGATGGAGGCGTCGACCGAGCGGATCGCCTCGGCGGTTTCGGGCGCGTCAGGACCGTTGTGGTGGCCCTGCGTGTCGACGATGTCGAAATAGAGGGTGGTCAGTTGCGGTCGCTGATCCGCCGGCAGGTCCATCCATTGCAGCACGCGGTCCACGCGCGCATCGCCCGGCATCCCCTGATCGAAGGTGGTCCAGTAGGTCGGGCGCACGCCGCGGATATCGGCCTCGGAGCCCGGCCAGAACATGGTCGCCGTCTTCACCCCTGCCTTCTCAGCCGAGACCCAGATCGGTTCGCCCTGATCCCACCAGCGGCGGTCGGTCACGGCCTGCTTGTTGCCCAGCGAGAACCGGCCCAGTTCAGCGTCGACCATGTTGTTGCCGACGATGCCGTGATGGTCGGGATGCAGCCCCGTCACCAAGGTGTAGTGGTTCGGAAAGGTCACGCTGGGGAAGGACGGCCGCATCGGCCCCGTGGCCCCCTCGCCCGCCAGACGCGACAGGTTGGGCGTGACACCCCGGTCCAGATAGTCGGCGCGGAACCCGTCGATGGAGATCAGCATGACCAGCGGCGGCTCGACCGGCTGCGGCTCGGGGGTCTGAACCGGCGTGGTGGCGCAGGCGGTCAGCAGCAGGGCCAGACACAGGCCCGCGACGCGAGAAAACATGGGGAACTCCGAAGCGATTTCGGGGAGATTGCCTAAGCTTAATCTGCGACAGGCAGAAGACGGCTTGCCGGTTTATCCCCACCGGGCCAAGCTCTGCAGCATGACCACTGTTATCGAAACGATCGGCCTGACCAAGACCTATGGCGCGGTGCGCGCCCTGGACGGGCTGAGCCTCTCTATCCCGCGCGGCGGGGTTTACGGCGTGCTGGGGCCGAACGGCGCCGGCAAGTCCACCCTGTTCCGCATCCTGCTGGGCCTGATCCGGCCGACGGCAGGCGAGGTCCGGGTCCTGGGCCAGCACACGGGCGATCCCGCCGTGACGCGCCGCATGGGCTCGATGATCGAGACCCCGCGCTTCCCGCCCTACATGACTGCGCGTCAGGTGTTGGAATGGCTGGCTCTGGCCCACGGCATGGGCAAGGAGGCCGCCATCGACGCCTGGCTGGACCGCGTCGGCCTGACCGAGGCGGCCAACCGCCGGGTGCGCGGCTTCTCGGTCGGCATGTTGCAGCGCCTCGGCGTCGCCGCCGCCCTGATGACCAAGCCCGATCTCGTCATCCTGGATGAGCCGACCAGCGGCATGGACCCGCCCGGCATCCAGGAGATGCGCGCCCTGATCCGCAGCCTGGCCGACGACGACGGCGTGACCATCATCCTGGCCAGCCACCAGCTACTCGAGGTCCAGCGCGTCTGCGACCGCGTCGCCATCTTCAATCGCGGGACCCTGGCCGCCGAGGGCAAGGTCAGCGAACTGACCGCTGCGGGCGAGCGCCTGCGCCTGTCGGCCACGCCCCTGGCCAGGATCATGGGCGTCCTGGGCGACAAGGGGTCGCTGGACGGCGACGCCGTTCTGGCCGCCATTCCGCGCGCCGAGGGTCCCGCCCTGCTGCGCGCCTTGATCGAACAGGGCGTGGACATCGACGAAGCCCGCTGGGTCGGCGCCGATCTGGAAAGCGTCTTCATGGCCGAGACCGGCCCCGCGCGCACCGAGGCGCAAATCCGCGAGGCCCTCCATGCTGGCTGACGCCATCCGCTCCGAATCCTGGCGCCTGCTTCAGAACCGCACCGCGATCTTCTGGAGCATCTTCTTCGTGCCCGTCGTCGGCCTGCTCGTATCGGCCCTCGGCTTCTTCCTGCTCAAGTCGAAGGCGGCCCAGATCAACGGCGGCCAACTGCCCCCCGAACTGTCGCTCGGCGGCCCTCTGGACCTGGGTCAGGCTCTCGCCAGCAATGCCGGCGACCTGGCCAACCCGGCCATCCTCGCCTTCCTCCTGATCGGCGCCGCCACCCTCTATGCCGGCGACTATCGCTGGGAGACCTGGCGTCTGATCAGCGCCCGTAACAGCCGACCGAACCTGCTGTTGGGCAAGGTCGGGGTGCTGAAAATGCTGGCGCTGGCGGCCATGCTGATCTTCCTGCTGAGCGACGCCCTGTCCGAAGTGATCAAGGCCGCGATCTTCGCCCGCCCCCTGACCTTCACCTTCGGCGCGACCGAAGCTGGCCAGTTCGGGCTGCTCTTCCTGCTGTCCTTCGTGCGGGTGGTTCAGTTTCTGATGATCAGCCTGCTGGCCGCCACCGTCACCCGATCCCTGCTGGCGGCCCTGTTCATCCCGTTGGTGCTCGGCATCGGCCAGTTCTTCCTCGGCGGGCCGTTCGCGCCCCTGCTGGGGCTGGAGCCGGGCGACTGGCTGACGCACCTGTTGCTCCCCGGCGCCGCGTTCGAGACGCTCAAGACGCTGATCAAGGGCGGCATGGCAGCCACCACCCTGCCCGACGGCGTCGCCATCAAGGCCATCGTCAGCCTGGCTCTGTGGAGCCTCGTCCCCCTTGGGGCCGCCATCGCCTGGTTCAGCCGTCAGGACCTGTCGAAGGAGTAGCGGCGAGAGCGAAATCGGTTTGGACGCCCTCGCGTCCAAATTCAGATCTTCGCCTGAGAGATCAGCCGCTTCTCCATCCAGACGTCGGCGCGCGCATAGGGCGTCGGCTGGGGCGGCAGGTTCACGAAGCCGAACCGGGCATAGAGCCCCAGCGCCGGGCCCAGCGTCGAGCTGGTCTCCAGATAGAGGCGGTGCGCGCCCGCATCCCGGGCCGCCGCCTCGCAGGCCTCCAGAAGCCGCAGGGCCAGCCCGCCGCCGCGCGCCTCAGGCCGCACCGTCATCTTGGTCACCTCATAGCCGCCGTCCGCCATGGCGATCAGGCCGCAGCAGCCGACCGAAACCCCACCCCGCTCGGCGAAGAAGATGTGACCGCCCTTGGCCAGGATCTGGCCCTCGGGATCGTCCAGCGTCAGATGATCCTTGGCCTCCAGGGCGAAGCCGCCCTCAGCCAGCCAATCCGCGTTGAGCGCCTTCCAAACGGCGCGATGGTCGGGCGTGTAGGCGACGATGCGGTCTTCGAGCTTACTCATGCTCGCTCTATCGCCCCCCGCATCGCGGCGGACAATGAAAAAGGCGGCTGGATCGCTCCAGCCGCCTCTTCATGTCTTCAGGTTGAAGAAGCCGATCAGGCTTCGTCGCCTTCGATGGCGAAGACCGGACCGGAGTCCTTGCCCTTGGCTTCGACGTCGCGATCGACGAACTCGATCACGGCCATCGCGGCGTTGTCGCCGTGACGGAAGCCGGCCTTCATGATGCGGATGTAACCACCCGAACGTTCGGCGTAGCGCGGGCCGATCGTTTCGAACAGCTTGCCGACTTGCGGCACGTCGCGGACGGCGCTGATGGCCTGACGACGAGCGTGCAGGTCGCCCTTCTTGGCGAGCGTGACCAGCTTCTCAACGAAGGGACGCAGTTCCTTCGCCTTCGGCAGGGTGGTCGTGATTTGCTCGTGCTTGATCAGCGAGGCGGCCATGTTGGCGAACATGGCTTGGCGGTGGCTGACCGTACGGCCGAGCTTGCGGTAAGCGGCGCCGTGGCGCATCGGGGTCTCTCCTACTCAACCCTGGTTTCCGGCCTAATCATAGGGGCGGGACCTGGGGCCTTTTCATTCTAACCGCCCCATCCGCGCCGACAGGCGCTGGGCGGAGGGTTGATGATCAGATCTGGTCGTCGAACTTTTTGGCCAGATCTTCGATGTTTTCGGGCGGCCAGTTCGGCACGTCCATGCCGAGCGACAGGCCCATCGTCGCGAGAACTTCCTTGATCTCGTTCAGCGACTTGCGGCCGAAGTTCGGGGTGCGAAGCATTTCGCCCTCGGTCTTCTGGATCAGGTCGCCGATGTAGACGATGTTGTCGTTCTTCAGGCAGTTCGCCGAACGGACCGACAGCTCCAGTTCGTCGACCTTCTTGAGCAGGGCCGGGTTGAAGGGCAGGTCGGGCTTGCCGTCCGTCGCCTCAACCGCCTTGGTCGGCTCGTCGAAGGTGATGAAGATCTGCAGCTGGTCTTGCAGGATGCGGGCGGCATAGGCCACCGCGTCAACCGGCGAGACGGCGCCGTTGGTTTCAACTTCCAGGATCAGCTTGTCGTAATCCATCGACTGGCCCTGACGGGTCGGCTCGACGCGATAGGCGACGCGCTTGACCGGCGAGTACAGGGCGTCGACGGCGATCAGGCCGATCGGCGCATCTTCCGGACGGTTCAGTTCGGCGGCGACATAGCCCTTGCCGTTCTGGACCGTCAGTTCCATGCGGATCGAAGCGCCGTCGTCCAGCGTGCAGATGACGTGATCGGGGTTCAGAACCTCGATGTCAGCCGGAACTTCGATCTGGCCCGCCGTGACGACGCCGGGGCCCGTGGCGCGCAGGGTCATGCGCTTGGGGCCTTCGGCGTGCATGCGCAGCGCCAGTTGCTTGATATTCAGGACGATGTCGACCACGTCTTCCCGCACGCCTTCCAGCGACGAGAACTCGTGAACAACGCCGTCGATCTGGATAGCCGTGACCGCCGCGCCTTGCAGCGAGGACAGCAGAACGCGACGAAGCGCGTTGCCGAGCGTCACACCGAAACCGCGCTCGAGGGGCTCAGCGACCAGACGCGCCTTGCGCAGCGGGTCGGAACCGCCTTCCACTTGCGGCTTCTCGGGACGGATCAGCTCTTGCCAGTTTCTTTCGATCATAGAGTCCCTCGAACGGGTTTCGTCGGCTCCGGCCTTGTCGACGAGGCCATGGTGGAGCCGACGGAGATTGGGGGTGCCTGGAACGCTGTCGCGATTAGACGCGGCGACGCTTGGGCGGACGGCAACCGTTGTGCGGCATCGGGGTGACGTCGCGGATGGTCGTGATCGTCAGACCGACGGCCTGCAGAGCGCGGAGCGCCGACTCACGGCCGGAACCCGGACCCGAGACGTTGACTTCCAGCGTCTTCACGCCGTGCTCTTGAGCCTTCTTGCCGGCGTCTTCAGCAGCCATCTGGGCAGCGTACGGGGTCGACTTGCGCGAACCCTTGAAGCCCATGTGACCGGCCGACGACCAGGAAATCGCGTTCCCCTGGGCGTCCGTGATCGTGATCATGGTGTTGTTGAAAGAGGCGTTCACGTGAGCCACGCCCGACGTGATGTTCTTGCGTTCGCGGCGCTTAATGCGACCCGGTTCCTTAGCCATCGGTCAGCTCTTTCTCTTACTTCTTCTTGCCGGCGATCGGCTTGGCCGGGCCCTTGCGGGTGCGGGCGTTGGTGTGCGTGCGCTGACCGCGGACCGGCAGGCCCTTGCGGTGACGCAGGCCGCGGTAGCAGGCCAAGTCCATCAGGCGCTTGATGTTCATCGAGGTTTCACGGCGCAGGTCGCCCTCGACGGTGTGATCCTTGTCGATCGTTTCACGGATCTGCAGGATTTCAGCATCAGTCAGCGAGTTGACGCGGCGAGCAGGCTCAATGCCGACCTTCGCGGTGATTTCCTTGGCGGCGTGCGCGCCGATGCCATGGATGTACTGAAGCGCGATTTCGACGCGCTTGTTGGTCGGAATGTTGACGCCAGCGATACGGGCCACGAGAATCTCCAGATACGCTTAAACAGACGCGGAAACCGCTCCGGTCAACAGACCTGGAACGTGTGCGCCCTTCGCGGAAGCGGCCCTTATACAGGGGATTCTCATGGCGTCAACGGGCGCGCTCGCCAGCGGCCTCGGCTTCCACCGCAGCCGGGGGAAAGGCCACTGCGATCATCTGCCGGTGCCGACCGCCAAATCGGCCCAACCGACTGGGCGGCTGATAGCGAAACTCGGCCGCCTTGCGCAAGGCGGCCTGCCCCACGCCCCGGCCGACGGGGTGTTCCTCCCTGACGCGACAGTCCTCGAGCCGGTCGCGACCCGCTCGGATATAGCACTGCATGATCGCATAGGCGCCGGGAAGCGCAGCCAGAGAACTGGCGGCGACGTCCGTCGTCATGACGGCGCCCCGCGGGCCGCTGATCAAGACTGGCCCCGCGCCGCGCCCCAGCCCTGAGCCATTCCCGTCGCCTTCCCCCAGACCGCGACCTTCCCCGCTATCGCCCAGGCCCATGCCCGCGTCGATGGAAGGCGCGACAGCCTGACCGATCTCAAGCGCCGGCAGCGGCGCCAAGGCCTGCGGCGCCGCCAACTCGGCCCGTTCAACGTCGGGGTCCGGTTGGACGTGAATTCGCGACGGCGTCGCCCTGCCCTCTCCGCCCGCCTCTAGGCCCCTCGCCGTCGACGCCGTGAGGGGACGTCGCATCATGAGAACATCAAACACGGGTTGCGCCAGCGGCTCTTCAGCCGCCTCAAGCCGGTTCATGGCGAAAGCGATGATTAGGGCCAGATGCGCAACGCTGACCAGAGCAACCACGCCCAGACGCCTCTGGTCGCCAGCCCCCCAATTCACGGCAATCGTCATCGGGCCTCTCCGCCGCATTCAAAATAACAACGAGATGCGGCCATCATGCGCCAGGATGCACGGCGTTCAACCCCTAGCCGACCGTCAGGGCCAGATGACCACGACAGGAACCTCCTGATTGTCCACAGGCGCACCGTCGCGAACCGGCGGCTGAAAGCGAAAATGGACCGATACCGCCAGGGCCGCCTGACCAAAGCCCAAGCCCGGCGGGGCCTCCTCCATGACTCGGCACGCCTCCAGACGGGTGTCCAACCGGATACGGCAGGACAGGGATACACGCCCCCCCATGCGTCGTCGAAAGGCCGCTGGCGGATGGACCGCCCGCAGATCGGCCTGGGTCGGCCCGCGCAACAACCTGAAACGGGAGCCCCCTGACCCTGGCCCCGCCCCGGAGCCGACACCGACGCCGGACCCGCCCCCCTCGCCGCCCAACCCCTGCCCAGGCGTCGGGCTGGCTTCAGGCGCGACGCCGATCACCAGCGGCGGCTGAGGCGCGGGCCGAGGCGGCGCAGTCAACTCCGGCCGGCGCTCGGCCTTGCGCGGCGGCGAATGGGTCCTGGACGCCGCCGCCGGGGCCCCGCCGCCTTCGGCGCGCGCAGGCTTGGGCGGAGGAAGCGGTCGGGGCGGAATTGGCGACGGCCGGACGAGCTCTACCTCAACCGGCCGCGACATAGGCGTGGGGGCTATGTCGGGCTGAAGGCGCCCGAGCAGGCCGAACAGGACCAGATGCAGGAAACCGACACCCACCGTCACGCTCGCCTTGGCGAGCCTGACGTTTCGAGACGACGGTCTGCTGCTCATCTGCGCCCCTTTGAAGCGAATGCTCGAACGCCTAACGCCCGAACATCGCTTCCGATCAGGGCGTCCTAGACCAAAGCGCCGTCGATGGCGGCGGCGACCGTGGCGATATCGCCCATGCCGTCAATCTCGGTCAGCTTGCCCTGGGCTTCGTAATAGGGAAGCAGCGGCGCGGTCTGGGCGTTGTAGACGGCCAGGCGATCCTTGAAGGTCTCCGGATTGTCGTCCGGACGGCCCTGCTCGGCGAAACGCTTGCCGATGCGGGCGGTCAGGGCTTCGTCGTCGACCTTCAGGCGAACAACGCGGTCGATCTGAGCGCCCCGCTTGGCCAGCATGGCGTCCAGGGCCTCGGCCTGGGCGACGTTGCGCGGGAAGCCGTCGAAGATGGCGCCGCCGGCGGCCTCGGCCTCCGGCAGGCGGTCCTCGATCAGGGCGATGACGATCTCGTCGGTGACGAGGTCGCCGCGCGCCAGCACGTCCTTGACCTTGAGGCCCAGTTCCGAGCCGGACGCAATCGCCGCGCGAAGCATGTCGCCGGTCGAGAGCTGGATCATGCCCCGCTCCTCGACCAGACGCTTGGCTTGCGTGCCCTTGCCGGCCGCGGGCGGCCCGAATAGGATCAGATTCATCTTGCGGGCTCCCCTACCCGACGATCAGCGGCGGGCGGGGGCGGAACCGCCCCGGCCGCCGCGACCACGCAGCTTGGCCTTCTTGATCAGGCCCTCGTACTGGTGCGCCAGCAGTTGGGACTGGATCTGGGCGACAGTGTCCATCGTGACCGAGACGACGATCAAGATAGACGTTCCTCCGAAGTAGAGGCTGTTACCCAGGCTGCTGACCAGGAACTCAGGCAGCAGGCAGACCGCGGTGATGTAGGCGGCGCCGATCACCGTCAGGCGCGTCAGCACATAGTCCAGGTACTCGGCCGTGCGCTTGCCCGGACGGATGCCCGGCAGGAAGCCGCCGTACTTGCGCAGGTTCTCGGCCGTGTCCTCGGGGTTGAAGGTGATCGAGGTGTAGAAGAAGCAGAAGAAGACGATCAGGACCGCATACAGGATCATGAACAGCGGCTGGCCGTGCGTCAGCTGAGCCGTCACCAGCGGCAGCCAGCTCATCCACTCGGGCAGGTTGGCCTGGGCGGTGAAGGTGGCGACCGTCGTCGGCAGCATCAGCAGCGACGAGGCGAAGATGGCCGGGATGACGCCCGCGGTGTTGACCTTCAGCGGCAGGAACGAGCGCTCGCCGCCCGTCATGCGGTTGCCTTCCTGGCGCTTCGGATACTGGATCAGAAGACGGCGCTGGGCGCGTTCCATGAAGACGATGAAGACGATCACGGCCACGGCCATGATGGCGATGAACAGCAGGGTGAAGGCGGACATCTGACCCTGCTGGGCCAGACCCAGCAGACGCGCCACGGTGGACGGCAGAACCGCCACGATGCCGGCGAAGATGATCAGCGAGATGCCGTTGCCGACGCCGCGCGCCGTCACCTGCTCACCCAGCCACATCAGGAACATGGTGCCGCCGGTCAGGGTGGTGACCGTCGAGATGATGAAGAAGATGCCGGGCTGGTCGATCAGGCCGGCCTGGGCGTTCAGGCCCGCCGCGATGCCGAAGGACTGGGCCAGAGCCAGGAAGACCGTCAGGTAACGGGTGTACTGGTTCAGCTGCTTGCGGCCGCTTTCGCCGCCTTCCTTCTTCAGCTTCTCCCAGGGCGGGTAAACCGCACCCATCAGCTGCACGATGATCGAGGCCGAGATGTACGGCATCACGTTCAACGCAAAGACAGCCATACGCTCGACCGCGCCGCCCGAGAACATGTTGAACATGTCCAGGATGCCGCGCTGGCCGTCCGGGTTCTGGAAGAAGGCCAGGAAGGCCTCGGAATTGATGCCGGGAATCGGAACATAGGTGCCGATCCGATAGACCAGCAGCGCGCCCAGCGTGAACAGCAGGCGTTTGTGCAGCTCGGTCGCTTTCGCGAACGAGCCCATGTTCATATTGGCAGCGAGTTGTTCAGCGGCCGAAGCCATCAGGCGGTCCCCACGACTATGCCCGTCGTCAGATAGGCGGAAAGCGGCTCCCTTGCGAGAGCCGCTTTCGGAAAATCGTCATCCCGGTGCGGATGATCCCGGCGAACGCCGCATCAGCGGCGCTAGCACGGGATGACGATATCGATTTTAGGCCTTGGCGGCGGCGCGCTTGGCGCGGGCCGAGACCTTGTTGGCGTCGCCCAGCGGCGCCTTGGCGGCCGGAGCCTTGCCCTTGGCGGCGTTGCGCTTCTCGACGCGGGCAGCGGCCTTGGCTTCAGCGGCGATGCGCTGTTGCTCGACCTTGCCGCCGGCGGCTTCGATGGCCTTGATCGCGCCCGACGAGGCCGACCAGACGACCAGGTTCAGCTTGGCCTTCAGTTCGCCTTCGCCCAGAACGCGGACGCCGTCCTTGACGCGACGGATCACGCCGGCGGCCACCAGGGCGGCGCCGTTGATTTCAGCCTTGGCGTCCAGCTTGCCGGCGTCGATGGCTTCTTGCACGCGCCACAGGTTCACTTCGGCCAGCTTCAGCGCGTTCGGGTTGTTGAAGCCGCGCTTCGGCATACGCATGTACAGCGGCATTTGGCCGCCTTCGAAGCCGCCGATGGCGACGCCGGTACGCGACTTCTGACCCTTGACGCCGCGACCGGCGGTCTTGCCCTTGCCCGAACCCGGGCCGCGGCCGACGCGCATGCGCTTCTTGTGTGCGCCTTCGTTGTCGCGGATTTCGTTCAGTTTCATATGCCTGATCCTTTCGGGTTCTAGCGCCAGGCCGCAGGCGACTCTGACTCGGCGTTGGAAAAATTGAAGGGCCGCTTCTAGGCGGCCCGTCGCAGCATCGCAAGATGCTTCTTCAAAGAGAAACGCCCTCCCCCGGGATCGGGAGAGGGCGCATCGTCTTATTTCTCGACCACTTCGACCATGTGGGCGACCTTGGCGATCATCCCACGGACCGAGGGGGTGTCTTCCAGCGTCGACTCGCGGCCGATGCGGTTCAGACCCAGGCCCGACAGGGTGGCGCGCTGATCCGACTTGCGGCGGATCGGGCTGGCCGTCTGGCGAACCGTGACGGTGGCTTTTTCGTTCTTGGCCATGTCTATCAGCCCTCGACTGCTTCAGGCGCCGAGGCGCCGTCGTTGCGGCGGCCCATCAGGTCGGCGACCTTCTTGCCACGCTTTGCAGCAACCTGACGCGGCGACGATTGAACCTTCAGAGCTTCGAAGGTCGCGCGGATCATGTTGTAGGGGTTCGACGAGCCGGTCGACTTGCCCACGACGTCCTGGACGCCGAGGGTTTCGAGGACCGCACGCATCGGACCGCCGGCGATGACGCCCGTGCCGGGAGGGGCAGCGCGCATCATGATCTTGCCGGCGCCCCAACGGCCGTTGCCGTCGTGGTGCAGGGTGCGGTTCTCGCGCAGCGGAACGCGGATCATCGTCTTCTTGGCTTCTTCGGTCGCCTTACGGATGGCTTCCGGCACTTCGCGCGCCTTGCCGTGACCGAAGCCGACGCGGCCCTTGCCGTCGCCGACGACCATCAGGGCTGCGAACGAGAAACGACGTCCGCCCTTAACGGTGGCGGCGACGCGGTTGATGTGCACCAGCTTTTCGACGATGTCCGAATCCGGGCCGTCGACAACAGGAGCGTTGCGGTCGCGGCGGTCGCGGTTCTGACCACCTTGTCCGCGTTGGGGTTCACGAGCCATGCTTCTCGATCCCTTAGAAGTTCAGGCCGGCTTCACGCGCGGCCTCCGCCAGCGCCTTGACGCGGCCGTGATAGATGTAGCCGCCGCGGTCGAAGACGACGTCGGTGACGCCCTTCTCCTTGGCGCGCTCGGCGATCAGCTTGCCGATCGCAGCAGCTGCGGCGACGTCCGAACCCTTGGAACCCTTGCCGCCTTCCAGCGACGAGGCGGCGGCCACCGTGACGCCCTGGGCGTCGTCGATGATTTGAGCCGAGATGTTCTTGTCCGAACGGAAGACCGACAGGCGCAGACGACCGTTGGCGACAGCCTTGAGGCGGCGACGGTTGCGTTCGGCGCGGCGCTTGGCTTGTTGTTGCAGAGAAAGAGCCATGACTTACTTCTTCTTGCCTTCCTTGCGCCGGACGGTCTCGCCCTGATAGCGCACGCCCTTGCCCTTGTAGGGTTCCGGCGGACGCAGCTTGCGGATGACGGCGGCGATTTCACCGACGGCCTGCTTGTCGTTGCCCGAGATCTTGATCTCGGTCTGCTTCGGCACGACGAAGGTGATGCCGGCCGGCGGCGCGATGTCGACTTCATGCGAGAAGCCGAGCTGCAGCGACAGGGCCTGACCCTTCAGGGCGGCGCGGTAACCCACGCCCACCAGTTCCAGGGTCTTTTCGAAGCCCGAGGTCACGCCGGTGACCATGTTGTCGACCAGGGTGCGCGACAGACCCCACATCGCGCGAGCGCGAGGCGTGTCCGAACGCGGGGTCAGCGACAGTTCGTCGCCTTCCTGCTTGACTTCGATCTCTTCGGCCACGGTCCAGGAGCGTTCGCCCTTGGGACCCTTGACCGAGACGGTCTGGCCGTTGAGCGTGACAGTCACGCCCTTCGGCACAGCAATGGTTTTCTTGCCAATACGGGACATATCAGTAGACCCTGCAGAGGACTTCGCCGCCGACGTTAGCGTCGCGAGCGGCGGCGTCGGACATGACGCCCTTCGAAGTCGAAAGGATCGAGATGCCGAGGCCGTTCTTGACCGGCTTCAGCTCGTTGATGGCCGAGTAAACGCGGCGGCCGGGCTTCGACACGCGGGCGATCTCAGCGATCACCGGCTGGCCGTCGAAGTACTTCAGCTCGATCTCGAACTGCGGGAACTCGCCGGGGTTCTGAACCAGCGAATAGCCGCGGATGTAGCCTTCGTCCTGCAGCACGTCGAGGACGCGCTGGCGCAGACGGGAGGCCGGGGTCAGCACCTTGGAACGCTTGCGGGTCGCCGCGTTCTTGATGCGAGCGATCATGTCGCTCAGGGGATCGTTGATCATCATATCTGTTCGCTCCCCTTACCAGCTCGACTTCGTCAGGCCGGGGATCTGCCCCAGGTTGCCGAGTTCGCGCAGGGCGATACGGCTCATCTTGAGCTTACGGTAGTAAGCCCGCGGGCGACCCGTCACTTCGCAACGGTTGCGAATGCGGCCCGGCGCGGAGTTGCGCGGCAGGGCTGCCAGCTTCAGACGAGCGTCGAAACGCTCTTCCAGCGGCAGGCTTTCATCGTTGGCGGTCGCCTTAAGGGCGGCGCGCTTTGCGGCATACTTCGCAACCAGAGCCTTGACGGCTTCGTTACGGTTTACGGCGCTTTTCTTAGCCATTGTTCTCTTCCCTTCCCGCTCAGTTCTTGATGAACGGGAACTTGAACTCGGTGAGGAGAGCCTTGGCTTCCTCATCGGTCTTGGCCGTGGTGCAGACGACGATGTCCATGCCCCACATCTGATCGATCTGGTCGTAGTTGATCTCAGGGAACACGATGTGTTCCTTCAGACCCGTGGCGTAGTTGCCGCGACCATCGAACGAGGTGCCCTTCAGACCACGGAAATCCTTCACGCGCGGCAGCGCGATCGTGATGAAGCGGTCCAGGAACTCGTACATCTGGGCGCCGCGCAGCGTGACCTTGCCGCCGATGACCATGCCTTCGCGCAGCTTGAAGCCGGCGATGGAGTTACGAGCCTTCGTCGGCACAGCCTTCTGACCGGCGATGGCCGTCAGGTCCTTGAGGGCCGCATTGACCTTCTTGGAGTCTGCGACAGCTTCACCGACGCCCATGTTCAGGACGATCTTGTCCAGCTTGGGAATCTGCATCTCGTTGGTGTAACCGAACTTTTCCTTCAGGGCGGCGCGGATGCGCTCCTGATATTCGGTCTTGAGACGCGGCGTGTACTTGGTGTCAGCCATTAGATGACGTCTCCCGTGGTCTTGGCGAAGCGAACCTTGGCGTCGCCTTCGACCTTGAAGCCGACGCGGGTCGCCTTGCCGTTGGCGTCGGCGATCGCGACGTTCGACAGGTGAAGCGAGGCTTCCTTGTGCTTGATGCCGCCTTGCGGGTCAGCCTGGGTCGGGCGCGTGTGGCGCTGAACCATGTTGACGCCTTGCACGACGACGCGGTTTTCGGTCGGCAGGACCTTCAGCACCTGGCCGGTGCGTCCCTTGTCCTTGCCGGTCAGGACGACGACCGTGTCGCCCTTCTTGATCTTGGCGGCCATATTACAGGACCTCCGGAGCCAGCGAGATGATCTTCATGTGGTTCTTGGCGCGCAGTTCGCGAGGAACCGGGCCGAAGATCCGCGTGCCGACGGGCTCGTTCTGCTTGTTGACGATGACGGCGGCCGACTTGTCAAAACGAATGACCGAGCCGTCCTTGCGCTGGATGTCCTTGGCGGTGCGAACGACGATGGCGCGAACGACGTCGCCCTTCTTCACGCGGCCGCGAGGAATCGCTTCCTTCACCGAGGCGACAATAGTGTCGCCCACCGAGGCGTAGCGGCGCTTGGAGCCGCCCAACACCTTGATGCACATGACCCGGCGGGCGCCCGAGTTATCGGCGACCTCCAGGTTAGTTTGCATCTGGATCATGGGATCCGATCCTTTTCTTTAGGAAGCCGAGGCGGGGGAAACGACTTCCCAACGCTTCAGCTTGGACTTGGGGGCGCACTCGACGATGCGCGCGACGTCGCCGACTTTGAGGGCGTTGCCCTCATCGTGAGCGTGGTACTTTTTGGACAGGCGGACGATCTTCTTCAGGACCGGGTGCAGCAGAGTGCGCTCGACCTTCACGACGACCGTCTTGTCGCCCTTGTCGGACACGACCACGCCTTCAAGAATACGTTTGGGCATAGGTGTTTCCTTAACCCGCCGCGCGGTTCGCACGCAGAAGCGTGGAAATACGGGCGATGTCCTTACGCACTTCCGAGACCCGGTGGGTTTTTTCCATCTGGCCGGTGGCGGCCTGGAAGCGCAGGTTGAACTGTTCCTTCTTGAGCTTCAGCAGCTCGTCGGCCAGTTGGTCGGGGGTTTGAGCCCGCAGATCAGCGATCTTGGTCATTACGCGGCTTGCTCCATAACGATGCCGGCGTCCAGGCGGGTGACCACCTTGGTGCGGACCGGCAGCTTGGCGGCGCCGAGGCGCAGCGCTTCGCGAGCCACATCGTCCGGCACGCCGTCGATTTCGAACAGGATACGGCCCGGGTGGCAGCGCGCGGCCCAATGGTCCACGGCGCCCTTGCCCTTACCCATCCGGACTTCAGCCGGCTTGCCCGTGACGGGCAGATCCGGGAAGACGCGGATCCAGACGCGGCCCTGACGCTTCATCTGACGCGTGATCGCGCGGCGAGCCGCCTCGATCTGGCGCGCGGTGATGCGCTCGGGTTCCACCGTCTTCAGGCCGTAGGAGCCGAAGTTCAGCGAGAAACCACCCTTGGCCGAGCCATGGATGCGGCCCTTGAAGGCCTTGCGGTACTTGGTCTTTTTCGGTTGCAACATGGCCTATCAGCCCTCACGACCACGGCGCGGACCGCGATCACCGCGGGGGCCGCCACGGCCTTCGTTGGACGACGGACCCGAGGCTTCCTGGGCCCAACGCTTGTCCTGAGCCATCGGGTCGTGCTCGAGCACTTCACCCTTAAAGACCCAGACCTTCACGCCGATGATGCCGTAGGTCGTCTTGGCTTCGTAGAAGCCATAGTCGATGTCGGCGCGCAGGGTGTGAAGCGGCACGCGACCTTCGCGGTACCATTCCATACGAGCGATTTCGGCGCCGCCCAGACGGCCCGAAACGTTGATGCGGACGCCCTTGGCGCCGAGGCGCATGGCCGACTGCATCGAACGCTTCATGGCGCGACGGAAGGCGATCCGGCGCTCCAGCTGCTGAGCGATGTTTTCAGCGATCAGCTGAGCATCGGTTTCCGGCTTGCGGACTTCGACGATGTTCAGGTGAACTTCGCCTTCGGTGCGAGCCGAGATGTCCTTGCGGAGCTTCTCGATGTCAGCGCCCTTCTTGCCGATCACGACGCCCGGACGAGCGGCGTAGATCGTCACGCGGCACTTCTTGTGCGGGCGCTCGATGATGATGCGCGACACGCCGGCGGCGACCAGGCGTTCCTTCAGCCACGTACGCAGCTTCAGGTCCTGGTGCAGCAGGCGGGCGTAGTCGGCGCCGCCGGCAAACCAGCGGCTGTCCCACGTGCGGTTGACGCCGAGGCGCAGACCGACCGGATTGATTTTCTGTCCCATCAGGCGGCCTCGCCGGCTTCACGGACCACGATCGTGATCTCGCTGAACGGTTTCAGGATGCGCGACGAGCGACCACGAGCGCGGCTCGCGAAACGCTTCATCACCAGGTTCTTGCCCACGAAGGCCTCGGCGACGACCAGGTTGTCGATGTCGAGGTTGTGGTTGTTTTCAGCGTTCGAAACGGCCGAATACAGAACCTTGCGGACGTCGGTGGCGATGCGCTTGCGGCTGAATTCCAGCTCGTTCAGCGCCTTCTGGACCGGCAGACCGCGGATCGAAGCGGCGACCAGGTTCAGCTTTTGCGGGCTGATGCGAACGTTGACCAGCTTGGCGCGAGCCTCGGTGGCGCCGACGCGGCGGGGGTTGTTGGACTTGGCCATCAGTTACTTCCTTTTGGCCTTCTTGTCCGCCGCGTGACCCGGGAAGTTCCGGGTCGGGGCGAACTCGCCAAACTTCATGCCGACCATGTCTTCGTTGACCATCACCGGCACGTGCTTCTGGCCGTTGTGGACGCCGAACGTCAGACCGACGAACTGGGGCAGGATGGTGGAGCGGCGCGACCAGGTCTTGATCACGTCCTTGCGGCCCGACGTTTGAACGGCGTCGGCCTTCTTGAGCAGATACCCGTCGACAAACGGGCCTTTCCAGGAGGAGCGGGCCATTCTTAGCGAGCCTTCTTCACGTGGCGAGTACGGATGATGAACTTATCCGTAGCCTTGTTCTTGCGGGTGCGGGTGCCCTTGGTGTCCTTGCCCCACGGCGTAACCGGGGTACGACCACCAGAGGTCCGGCCTTCACCACCACCATGCGGGTGGTCGATCGGGTTCATGGCGACGCCGCGAACGTGCGGACGGAAGCCCATGTGACGAACGCGACCGGCCTTGCCGAGGTTCTGGTTCATGTGGTCCGGGTTCGACACGGCGCCGACAGTGGCCATGCACGAGTCCAGAACCATGCGCAGCTCGCCCGAGCCGAGACGGATCTGGGCGTAGCCCTGATCGCGACCGACCAGCTGGGCGTAGGCGCCGGCCGAACGGGCCAGCTGAGCGCCCTTGCCCGGCTTCATCTCGATGTTGTGGATGATCGTACCCACGGGCATCGAGCGCAGCGGCATGGCGTTGCCCGGCTTCACGTCGACCTTCTCACCAGCGACGATGACGTCGCCGGCCTTCAGGCGTTGCGGAGCAATGATGTAGGTCTTCTCGCCGTCCGGGTAGGTCACCAGGGCGATGAAGGCGGTGCGGTTCGGGTCGTATTCCAGACGCTCGACCGTGCCGACCACGTCCCACTTGCGACGCTTGAAGTCGATCTTGCGGTACAGGGTCTTGGCGCCGCCGCCGCGGAAGCGGACAGCGATGCGACCGCCCTGACCACGGCCGCCCGACTTGGTCAGGCCTTCGGTCAGCGACTTCTCGGGACGGCCCTTGTGGAGCTCGGACCGGTCGACCAGCACCAGGGCGCGGCGGCCCGGCGACGTCGGATTGTAATGCTTCAGAGCCATCTTCTTAGAGCCCCGTCGTGACGTCGATCGACTGACCTTCGGCCAGCGTCACGATCGCTTTCTTGATGTCCACGCGACGGCCCAGGATGCCCCGGAAGCGCTTGGTCTTGCCCTTTTGAACCAGGGTGTTGACCTTGAGGACGTTGACTTTGAACAGGCTTTCGACCGCAGCAGCGATCTCGTCCTTGGTCGCGGTCCCGGCGACGCGGAAGACGACCTTGTTCTGTTCCGACAGGATCGTGGCCTTCTCGGTGATCACCGGAGCCAGGATGGTGTCGTAGTGCTTGGCGGTGGGTTGAGCGGCGGCCATTATGCGGCTTCCTTCTCAGCGAAGCGCGCCTCGATCGCCTCGACGGCGGCCTTGGTCAGCACCAGTTTGTCGGCCCGCAGGATGTCATAGACGTTCAGGCCGGCATTCGGCAGCACGTCGATGTGCGGGATGTTGCGAGCGGCCAGGCCGAAGTTCGTGTCGACTTCCGGACCCGCGATGATCAGGGCCTTGGTCCAGCCGAGCTTGCCGAAGGTCTCGCGCAGCGAGGCCGTCTTGGCTTCCTTGACCGAAACGCTGTCGACCACGATCAGGTCGCCGGCCTTGGCCTTGGACGACAGAGCGTGACGCAGAGCCAGGGCGCGGACCTTCTTCGGCAGCGAATAGCCGTGGTCGCGAACGACCGGACCGAAGGCGCGCGAACCGCCGACGAACTGCGGTGCACGGCGCGAACCGTGACGAGCGCCGCCGGTGCCCTTTTGCTTGTACATCTTCTTGCCCGTACGAGAGTTCTCGTTGCGGGTTTGAACCTTGTGCGTGCCGGCGCGGCGCTTGGCCAGCTGCCAGTTGACGTAACGGGCCAGCAGGTCGCCGCGGATGTCGGAGATGCCGAAGACGGCTTCCGACAGCTCAACGTCGCCAGCAGCCTTGCCGTCGAGTTTGATGACCGAGAGTTTCATTACGCTTCACCGCCTTCATTGGCTTCCACTGCCGGAGCAGCAGCAGCCGGAGCAGCAGCCGACTTCACAGCGCCCGGGAACGGGGCTTCAGCCGGACGAGCCTTCTTAACGGCGTCGCGAACCTTGACGTAGCTGCCGTCGTGACCCGGGACAGCGCCCTTGATCAGGATCAGGCCGCGCTCGGCGTCCACGCGGACGACGGTCAGGTTCTGCTGGGTGACGACTTCCTGGCCGTAGTGGCCGGCCATCTTCTTGCCCTTGAAGGTCTTGCCCGGGTCCTGACGCTGGCCGGTCGAACCGTGCGAACGGTGCGACAGCGAGACGCCGTGCGTGGCGCGCAGACCGCCGAAGTTCCAGCGCTTCATGGCGCCGGCGAAGCCCTTACCGATGGTCTCGCCCTGGATGTCGACCTTTTGGCCCGCCAGGAAGTGATCGGCCGACAGCTCGGCGCCCACGTCCAGCAGAGCATCCGCGTCAACGCGGAACTCGGTCACATAGTGCTTAGGTTCGACCTCGGCCTTGGCGAAAACTTCGCGCTGAGCCTTGTTGGTGTTTTTTGCCTTCTTGGTCCCGGCGCCCAGTTGCAGGGCGACGTAGCCGTCCCGCTCTTGAGTGCGCTGACCCACGACCTGACAGCCATCCAGCTGCAGAACCGTGACCGGGATGTGCGCGCCGTCTTCAGCGAAGACGCGCGTCATACCCAGTTTCTTGGCGATCACGCCCGTACGCATGTCGGATCCCGCCTCTTTCTTTCTTAAATCTTGATCTCGACGTCCACACCGGCCGACAGGTCGAGCTTCATGAGCGCGTCCACGGTTTGCGGGGTGGGGTCGATGATGTCGAGCACGCGCTTGTGCGTGCGGATTTCAAACTGCTCACGCGACTTCTTATCGACGTGCGGCGAGCGGTTCACGGTGAACTTTTCGATCAGGGTCGGCAGCGGGATCGGACCACGAACGGTCGCCCCGGTGCGCTTGGCGGTGTTGACAATTTCGCGCGTCGAAAAATCGAGGACGCGATGGTCGAAGGCCTTGAGCCTGATGCGGATGCTTTGATCCATATCGGTTGTTATTCCCAAGCGGTCGGAACCGCGTCCCTGTGAACCATTTCAAAGACCGAAGCCTCGGGCAGAGCCCCAAGGAACGCAAATCCGCAAAAACGATTGGCCCACGCAGTTCCCCGCGAAGGCCATAAAGTCCCAAGAATGCTGCAAAGAACAGTAACTTAGGTCGTTCCTGCGAACCGCGTCTGCACCCGAAGATGCACAGCCGGTCCAACAAGAGGGCTGCTTATGCCCGCCGATTCCGTTTTCGTCAAGCGCCGAAACCGTTGCGTGGCGGGCGTTTGAGACTCATCCCCTCGCCTGCCCCGAGACTCCTTATAATAGGCCGATCCCGCATCGGACGCCGGGCGTTTTTTAAGGCCTGAGGCGAAAGCGAGGCCACATGACGGGCTTGTTAACCGTCCGCCGCATTGTCGCCCCGGCTCGCGACGCAAACGTGCCGCAATGCGTCACCCTTCGGCAACATCGCCCCTAAACCGCTGAAAGATGACAAGTTCGTAACAGCGAAACGACAATGCGGGGCCTATCTTCCCCGTGCCGCCACGGTGCGAACCCGGCGGCGTATAAAAAGGATAATCATAATGAAAACCGTCTTCCTCGCTTCGGTCGCCGCCGCCACCCTGATCGCCGCTCCGGCCTTCGCTCAAGACGCTGTCGGCTCGGCCGGCATCGGCTACGTTCACTCGGACACCGAAGGCTTCAAGACCGACGGCGCTCAACTGGACGGCGTCGGCGCCTTCAAGGTCGCCCCGGAATGGACCGTCACCGTCAACGGCGCCGTCAACTATGCTGACAGCGACTTCGGCGACGACACCACGGCCGCCGCTGCCGCCCACCTGACCAAGACCTTCGGTTCGGACCTGCGCGCCGGCGGCTTCGTCGGCGTGACCGACCTGGGCGGCGACGAGACCTTCACGGTTGGCGCTGAAATCCAGAAGTACCTGGCCTCGGCCACCCTGACCGGCCTGGTCTCCTACTCGGACCTGGACGGCGCTGACGCCTGGACCGTCGGCGGCGACGCCGCCTACTACGTCAACCCGTCGTTCCGCCTGAACGCTGGCGTGTCGTACAGCAACGTCGACACCGACCTGGGCGACTCGGACGTCTGGGCCTACGGCGCCGGCGCTGAGTACCAGTTCGCCAACAGCCCGTTCAGCGTCAACGGCTCGTACCAGCGCGTGTCGAGCGAGATCGCCAACGTCGACGTCGACGCTGACGTCTTCATGATCGGCGCTCGCTACAACTTCGGCGGCACCCTGCAGTCGCTGGACCGCGCCGGCGCCAACCTGGGCCGCACCCTGGCCAGCCTGCCGGTCGTCCGCGGCTTCTAAGCCAACGAAGACCTTCGACTTCTAGGTCGAAAACCCCGGCGGAGCGATCCGCCGGGGTTTTTTTATGGACTTGGCCAGAGCAGGCCACGACCAGACATGAGAAAGGCCCGGGGGGTTCCACGCTCCCGGGCCTTCTTCGCGGCGAGGCTGTCGGATCAGCGTCCGATGCGCACCTCGCCGGAACCGACGATCGAGCGCGACACCGGACCGGTCGCCTCGGCGATGCGAACGTCGCCCGACCCGGCGATGGACGCATCCACGCTACCCGCCGTTCCGTCAAATCGCACATTGCCCGAACCGGCGACGGCGACGTCCAGGTTGGAGGCGCGACCGCCGCGGATGCTCACATCGCCTGAACCGCCGATGGAAACGTCCACCGGGCCGTTCACGTTCGCCACGACGATATTACCCGAGCCGCCGACATTGGCCTCAAGATCACCCGTGGCCCCGGCGAAGATCGAACCCGAGCCCCCCACCGACGCCTCCAGCGATCGCGACGTTCCGGCGCGGACCGTGCCGGAGCCCCCGACGCCGATCTCCAGTCGGCCGTCGACATTGGCCACGGTCCAGTTGCCGCAGCCGCCGGCGCCCAGATCGACGGAGCGGGCCCCGCGTCCGATCGAGCCGTAAACGCCGCTGCCCGAACTGACGTCCACTTCCCGCGGCGTGCGCAGGACGATCAGCGGCGCGTCCCCCAGGCGAATGCGCCCCTTGCCGGCCAGTTCGACCGTCGCGCCCTCGCCCGGCTGGCGCGCATCCGCCCGGCCGTTGTTGCACTCGCGGATGCTGTCGTTGGAGAACTGCAGCATGCTGCGGCGGCGACCCAGCCCGCCGTCGATGCGAACCTTGTCGCCACGGCGCTCGATGGTCAGTTGCGGCAGGTCGGCCGAGCCCTGCGTGATCTCGACGCCGATGTCGGCCCGGTCCTCGGGGATCACGATGACCCGGGCGACCGCATTGCGGATTTCGGCCTCCTGGGCGGCGGCGGGCTGTGCGGCGGCGATTGCGGCCAGAACGGCGGCGGAGGCTGCGGCGTAAACGGCGATCTTCATGGCGGTGTCCCTCTCCTGATCTGTGGCGAAGGTGACCGCGGGCGCCCGCCAAGTCATTTTAAATCGAGGTCATGAAGCCGTTGTAAGGAATGGGCTTGGAGCGCTCAGGACTGAAGAGCCCCTGCCCCGTCCGCCGCGCCGACCTCGGGCTCGAAGTCCCGCTCGAAATGAGCGATCCGGCTCTTCAATGCTCCCATGCGGCGCAGGGCCAGGGACGCCGCCCAGCGCGCCGCCAGCTCCCCCTGCCCCATCTGGTCAGTGAAGCGCGGCGCCCCGCCCCGGCTGCGCATCACCGCATTGGTGTAGAGCGCCCCGTTGCGGAACCGCGACGGCCAGGTCTGGAAATCCATCGACAGGGAGACGCAGAACCGGTCCAGGTTCTCCACCCGGTGCGGCGCATACAGGGGCCAGGTCAGGGCCTGCCCCGGCTCCAGATCGATGATCCGCGCGTCCTGCTCAAAGGCAAGGGCGTAGGGCAGTTCCTCGGTCGTCTGACGCGCCACGACCTGTTCCATGTTGCGCTCGGGCAGATGCGCCTCGTCGCCAGGATAGACGAAGATCCGCTTGCGGCCCCGCAGGTGGAACAGCACCACCCCGGCCGCGTCGAAATGATAGGGCACCCGCGCCTTGGGCGACGACAGGATCAGCTGGCCGGCGTTGGTGACCGCCCTCAGCCCCGGATAGGTCTTCTCGATCTGGCCATATTCAGTCATGGCCGCAGCCCACAGCGCCGGCCACCCCGTCTGCACGCCGCGCAGGTTGACCCACAGCCGGCCCTGCTGGATCGCTTCCAACAACTGCCCGCCGTCCAGCCGTCCGCGCGCGCCGGTGCGAAGCGAGACCTGCCCTTCATCGTCGTAGTCATACAGGTTGATGTCGAACAGTTCGGCCGGATAGCGGTCGAGAACCTCGGCCAAGGCCGCATCCTCGGCGAAGCCCTGAGCAATCAGGCTATGCGGATGAACGGCGGCTTCGGCGATAGGGCCCGGATAGCGGGTGCCGCGTTCAGACATGATGGTCCTCGTCTTCATGATGCGTTCGCCGATCGATCCATGGCGTTGGAAAAGGCCACGCGCGCGGCCAGGGCGGCGCCCTTCAAGCGGTCCACGCCGTTGGTCTCACAGGCCTCGATGACGTTCCAGCGGCGGCGCAGGCTGTTGCCCAGCTTCTCCGCCCGCTCCGGCCCCGCCAGCTTCAGCACGGCCTCGGTCATGTCGCCCAGCACGGCCGGGAGCCCCGGTCGAAGGATCGCCGCCTCTGTGACCGGTTGCACCGTGTCGCAGAAGTAGCGTTTGTAGGCCTCGCCGCCGAAGCCGTAGTCGAAGTCGCGATACCCCTGCTCCGCCCCCAGCCGGATGGTCTCCATGCTCAGGATGATCCCAGGCGAGCACCGGGCCAGGGCGGGAACATAAGCAGGGAACCAGAAATGGAACCGTTGGCCCGCGTGCAGCGAATACTCCATGGCGGCGATCCTGGAGCCGGCGCGCAGCACCGCGATTGAAGCGCCGAAATCTTCATGCCCCTCAGTCATCAGGGCGTGCAGAAGGTCGCGGGTCCAGCCGCAAGCGAACACATCGTGCCGGGTGGTCCGCCGGTACTGCTCGCGTTTGAGCGCGATCAGCTCGTCCAGCAGGGCGCCGTCGCGCAGGCCCATCTCGACCTCGACCGGACCGAACTCGGTCGCCATGCTGCGCCGCGCCCTCTCCTTGTCCTTGAAGTATTTGCCAAAGGCCTGACGTCGCGCCGCGTACCAGGCGTCATAGCCCCCCTCCTGGGGAATCGTGGTGCGGAAGCTCTCGCCCCGGACGCCGCCCGACGCCGCCCCCACCCAGCCGTTGACGCTGAACCGCCGGCCGCCCAGCAGGCGGGCGACCTCATCCAGGCTCGGCGTAGCGCCTTTCGGGCCTATGACCCCGTGATAGTCGTTCATCGGCGCGGCGATCGGCTGAATCGCGCCCCCGCGCTTCTGATAGGGGAAGTAGCCGACGACGGCGCCGTCGCGACGGAAGACGGCCAGGCCGCAGTCCGGGCTGATCCGCGCGGCGATCTCGGCGAACTCGACGCGGAAATAGGGGCTGGCCAGATCCGGATCGGCCGCAGCCCAGCCGTTCCACTGCCCGCGCTCGTCAGCCGTCAGGCTGTCCATGGATCGGATATCGAGGATCAGTGCGCCGGACATCGGTCTCTCTTTGAGCAAATGGACAGCAAGATCCATTCCAGCCGGTTCTGACGCCCCCGCCTTTCGGCAGCGTTTACCGCCATGGTTTATGCGCCCCTTCACCCCGACAGCAAAACGGCCCCCGGATTGCTCCGGGGGCCGCTCTGTTACGCTTTACGCCTGGCCTGACGCCCTTGCGGGCAGCTTCAGGCCGGTACGCTTACTGTTCGGGTCCGAAGACCCGGATCCATCGCTTAGGCGACGATCTTGGCCACGACGCCGGCGCCGACGGTGCGGCCGCCTTCACGGATGGCGAAGCGCAGCTTCTCTTCCATGGCGATCGGGGTGATCAGTTCGACGTCCAGCTCGGCGTTGTCGCCGGGCATGATCATCTCGACGCCTTCCTTCAGGTGCACGATGCCGGTCACGTCGGTCGTGCGGAAGTAGAACTGCGGACGGTAGTTCGTGAAGAACGGCGTGTGACGGCCGCCTTCTTCCTTGGTCAGGATGTAGGCTTCGGCCACGAACTTGGTGTGCGGGGTGATCGAACCCGGCTTGCACAGCACCTGGCCGCGCTCGACGTCTTCACGCTTGGTGCCGCGCAGCAGCACGCCCACGTTGTCGCCGGCTTGACCCTGGTCCAGCAGCTTGCGGAACATTTCGACGCCCGTGCAGGTCGTCTTCTGGACCGGACGGATGCCGACGATCTCGACTTCTTCACCGACCTTGACGATGCCGCGCTCGACGCGACCCGTGACCACGGTGCCGCGGCCCGAGATCGAGAAGACGTCTTCGACCGGCATCAGGAAGGGCAGGTCGATCGGGCGTTCCGGCTGCGGGATGTAGTCGTCGACAGCCTGCATCAGCTTCAGGATGGCTTCTTCGCCGATGGCGGCGTCGCGGCCTTCGACGGCGGCCAGGGCCGAGCCCTTGACGACCGGGATGTCGTCGCCCGGGAACTGGTAGGACGACAGAAGTTCACGAACTTCCATCTCGACCAGCTCGAGCAGCTCTTCGTCGTCGACCATGTCGACCTTGTTCAGGAAGACCACCAGGGCCGGAACGCCGACCTGGCGCGACAGCAGGATGTGCTCGCGGGTCTGCGGCATCGGGCCGTCAGCGGCCGAGCACACCAGGATCGCGCCGTCCATTTGAGCCGCGCCCGTGATCATGTTCTTCACGTAGTCGGCGTGGCCGGGGCAGTCGACGTGCGCGTAGTGACGGTTGGCCGTCTCGTATTCCACGTGCGCCGTGTTGATCGTGATGCCGCGGGCCTTTTCTTCCGGCGCGGCGTCGATGTCGGCGTAGTTCATCGCCTTGCCGCCACCGGCCTTCGCCAGCGTGATCGTAATCGCAGCCGTCAGCGTCGTCTTGCCGTGGTCAACGTGACCGATCGTGCCGATGTTGCAGTGCGGCTTAGTGCGTTCGAACTTTTCCTTGGCCATTCTCTAGCTCCTGGAGGGTCCCCGAACCGGGGGTCCATTTGGTTTGGGGATAGGCGGGGCGATTTGTGGTCAAACCGCCCCGTTTTCAAGTGGGTCCGTCGAAATGACGGACTTAGGCGTACTTCTTGATCACTTCGTCGGCGACGTGTTGCGGCACCGGCTCATAGTGGTCGTACTGCATGGTGAACTGGGCGCGGCCTTGCGACATGCCGCGCAGGGTGTTCACGTAGCCGAACATGTTCGCCAGCGGCACGAAGGCGTTGATGACGATGGCGTTGCCGCGCATGTCCTGGCCCTGGATCATGCCGCGACGGCCGTTCAGGTCGCCGATGACCGAGCCGAGGTATTCCTCGGGGGTCACGACCTCGACCGCCATGATCGGCTCGAGCAGCTTGGGCGAACCCTTTTCCTTCAGTTCACGGAAGGCGGCGCGCGACGCGATTTCGAAGGCCAGGACGCTGGAGTCGACGTCGTGGAACTTGCCGTCCGTCAGGGTCGCCTTGAAGTCGATCATCGGGAAGCCGGCCAGCAGACCGTTTTCCTTGGCCGATTCCAGACCCTTCTCGACGCCCGGGATGTATTCCTTCGGCACCGCGCCGCCGACGATGGCGTTTTCGAACACGAAGCCCGAACCGGCTTCACCCGGCTCGAAGGTGATCATGACGCGAGCGAACTGACCCGTACCGCCGGTCTGCTTCTTGTGCGTGTAGTCGATGTCGACCTTGCGGCCCAGCGATTCACGGTAGGCCACCTGCGGCGCGCCGATGTTGGCTTCGACCTTGTAGGTGCGCTTCAGGATGTCGACCTTGATGTCCAGGTGCAGTTCGCCCATGCCCTTCAGGATCGTCTGGCCCGACTCGTGGTCGGTCGAGACGGTGAAGGAGGGGTCTTCCGAAGCCAGCTTGGCCAGAGCCACGCCCAGCTTCTCCTGGTCGGCCTTGGTCTTCGGCTCGACCGAGATCTCGATCACCGGCGCCGGGAATTCCATCTTCTCGAGGATGATGGGCGACTTGATCGGGTCGCACAGGGTGTCGCCCGTGCGGGTTTCCTTCAGGCCGGCCAGGGCGACGATGTCGCCGGCGTAGGCTTCCTTGATGTCCTCGCGGTTGTTCGAGTGCATCTGCAGCATGCGGCCGACGCGCTCTTTCTTGTCACGCGACGAGTTCAGCAGCGACATGCCGGTTTCCATCTTGCCCGAGTACAGGCGGCAGAAGGTCAGCGAGCCGACGAAGGGGTCGTCCATGATCTTGAACGCCAGAACCGACAGGGGCTCTTCGTCCGAGGCCTTGCGGGTGACCGGCTCTTCCGTACGGAAGTCGATGCCCGGTGTGGCCGGAATGTCGGTCGGCGACGGCAGGTAGTCGATGACGGCGTCGAGCAGGGGCTGAACGCCCTTGTTCTTGAAGGCCGAGCCGCCGAGGATCGGGTAGAAGGCGCCGGTCAGAACAGCCTTACGGATGCACTTCTTCAGCACTTCGACCGAGGGCTCTTCGCCGCCCAGGTAGGCTTCCATGGCGTCGTCGTCGAGTTCGACGGCGTTGTCGATCAGGTACTGGCGAGCAGCGGCGGCTTCGTCAGCCATGTCGGCCGGGATGTCGCGGACATCGGCGTCGGCGCCGACGGTGTCGGTTTCCCAGACCAGAGCCTTCATTTCGACCAGGTCGATGACGCCCTTCAGCAGGTTTTCAGCGCCGATCGGCAGTTGGATCGGCACAGCCTTGGCGCCCAGACGGTCGCGGATCGACTGCACCGAAGCAGCGAAGTCAGCGCCGATCTTGTCCATCTTGTTGACGAAGACGATGCGCGGAACCTTGTACTTGTCGGCCTGACGCCAGACGGTTTCCGTCTGCGGCTCAACACCGGCGTTGCCGTCCAGAACGGTCACGGCGCCGTCGAGCACGCGCAGCGAGCGCTCGACTTCAATGGTGAAGTCCACGTGGCCGGGGGTGTCGATGATGTTGAGGCGCTTGCCTTTCCAGAAGGCGGTCGTCGCGGCCGACGTGATGGTGATGCCGCGTTCCTGCTCCTGGTCCATCCAGTCCATGGTGGACGCACCGTCGTGCGTCTCGCCCATCTTGTGGTTACGGCCGGTGTAGAACAGGATCCGCTCGGTCGTCGTCGTTTTGCCCGCGTCGATGTGGGCCATGATGCCGAAGTTGCGGTAGTCTTCGATTTTGTGTGTGCGGGGCATTGGAGTTGCCTTCGGGCTGCTTCCCGGACGCGGCGAGCGCCCATTGGTGTCGGATATGACGGCGCGGGCGGTTCAGTCTGAACGCCCGCGCCGGATCGTCTTAGAACGCCGCCGTCCCCATAAACGCAAAGGGGGACGGTTTTAAGACGCTTACCAGCGGTAGTGGCTGAAGGCGCGGTTGGCCTCGGCCATCTTGTGGGTGTCTTCACGCTTCTTGACCGCGGTGCCGCGGTTGTTCGAGGCGTCCAGCAGCTCAGCAGCCAGCTTTTCCGTCATGGTGTTTTCACCGCGCTTGCGAGCGGCGTTGACCAGCCAACGGATGGCCAGGGCGCGACGACGGTCCGGACGGACTTCGACCGGCACCTGGTAGGTGGCGCCGCCGACGCGGCGCGAACGGACTTCGACCGACGGGGCGACGTTGTCGAGAGCGGCGTGGAAGGTTTCGACCGCGGTGTGGTCTTTCTTCTTCTCGGCCAGGATGTCGAAGGCGCCGTAAACGATGTTTTCGGCGACGGCCTTCTTACCTTCGTACATGACGTAGTTCATGAACTTGGTGACCACCAGGTCCCCGAACTTGGGATCCGGCAGAACTTCACGCTTCTGGGCGCGGTGACGACGCGACATGGGTTATTCCTTGCAGTACCCGACTGACGCCGGGAAAATCTCTGAGGGTCCAGACCAGCAGGCCTGAAAGCGGTTCGCTTACTTCGGACGCTTGGCGCCGTAGTGCGAACGACGCTGCTTGCGGTCCTTGACGCCTTGCGTATCGAGCACGCCGCGCAGGATGTGGTAGCGAACGCCGGGCAAGTCCTTCACGCGGCCGCCGCGGATGAGCACGACCGAGTGCTCCTGCAGGTTGTGGCCTTCGCCGGGGATGTAGCAAACGGCTTCGTAGCCGTTCTTGGCCAGACGGACCTTGGCGACCTTACGCAGAGCCGAGTTCGGCTTCTTCGGGGTCGTGGTGTAGACGCGGGTGCAAACGCCGCGACGCTGGGGCGAACCCTCCAGAGCCGGCACCTTGTTGCGGGTGGGCTTGGGCTTGCGCGGCTTGCGGATCAGCTGGTTGATCGTAGGCATACGATTTGTCTCTTTTCGATGTGGAGGCGTGTGCCTTTCGGCCGGGGCGCCTCATGAGCCTTCTTTTGGACGCCGCCGAAGCGCCGCCCGGGTGTTGATCGAGCGAGCCGGAACAGCCAAACGAAAAAGCCGGAACGCGCGCTTTGGGCGTTCCGGCGGGCACAGCCCGTCCGTTCAATTGTCACGATCTCAGCAGACAGCGAACCGCCCACGTCTCGAAAGTGCGCGCCGTTTACGCGCGATGGGTAAAGGCGTCAAGTGATTCACGCCCGGAGGCGGCCAACGCGCCCCGTCAGAAACACGGTTCCATAAAGGGCGAGACTCGCCCCTATATTGCCATGCTTGCCTTGCCATCTTTCTCGACGAGGATTGGGGAGCCGCAATGAGCGTTGCAGTTCTGGCCCGCGCGCCAGTTCGTCGTCTACGTCCTGGGACGCGCCGCACGCTGCTGGCCGGCGCCTCGCTCGTGATGCATGTGGTCGTTCTGGGCTCGATGGTCCTGCTTGCGGCCAGCGAAGAGCATCCGGTCGCGCCCCCCGACCTGCAACCCATCATCCAGCTCGAGATCGAGCGGCCGTCCCTGCCGCCGCTCCAGCCGATCCTGCGGCCGACGCCGCTGCTGCCTGAACCGACCGTCGAGCCGCTTCCGACGCCGACGCCCGAACGGGCCGTGCCCACGCCCGAACGATCAGCACCCGCCCCCTTGCCGACGCCCGCTCCAACACCTGCGCCGCAGCCGCTGCCTCAGGCGCCGCCCCGGACTGCGCCGACAATTCCCCCGACGCCCCTGCCCGCACCGACGCGTGCTCCCGCTCCGCCCGCCCCGGCGCCCGTCCCTGCGCCCACGCCGGCGCCTCCCGCTGCAGCCGAACGCGCGGCGCCGGCCGCTACCGCCCCCGTCACGGCGCTCCGTCCCCGCAAGAAGGATGAAGACGAAGCGCGCGACGGCCTGCCCGCCGCCCCAGCCCCGCGGCTCGCCAACCCGGCGCCCGGCGCCCCCTCGGCGGCGGCTTCAGGCGTGGACGGCGTCTCCGACGCCTGGCGCGTCGCCCCTGAAGGCCAGGCCGGACGCAACGCCCGCGCCCTGCGAACCTCTCCGGCGGGATGCCCCTCCTCGGCCATCCTGACGCGCGGCGAACAGGCCATCTGCGACGAGCGCTTCAACGCCCGCGCCGCCGAGGGCGCCCAGCGGGCCATCACGGGCAGCGGCAACGCCCAACGCGACGCCCGCTTCGCTCGCGAAGGCGCGCGGGAGATGCAGCGCTACGAACAGCAACGTCGCCCTCTGTCTGGCGGCGTCGGCGTCCTGGGGCCGGCCGACTGCCCCGGCTCAAACTTCGGCACAGGCTGCGCCGGCGCCCACCTCAGGGACGTCCAGGGCGTCGACATGCGCCAAGGCGCGCGCAGCACCGTCAACGAAGGCGAACGTCGAACGCTTGAGCGTCCGCCGCAATAGAAGGCCTGGGAGCCCCGGCCCGCTTCGGCCTCAAGCCGCCCAACGGCGCAAAAAAGAAAGGCGGCGCCGTCGCCGGCGCCGCCCTCTTCAGTCTTCAGGTCCGAGAACGGATCAGCCTTCCGGCTGCTCCAGTTCCAGCGCCAGATCGGCCGGCAGGGGCTCGATGGCGTCTTCGCGAGCCTGGGTCAGTTGGGCGTCGCGCTCGTTCGCCAGCTTCTGCAGCGAGCGCAGATAGGCGCCCGTGCCCGCCGGGATCAGACGACCGACGATGACGTTTTCCTTGAGGCCTTCCAGCAGGTCCTTCTTGCCGTGGACCGAAGCCTCGGTGAGGACGCGCGTGGTTTCCTGGAAGGACGCCGCCGAGATGAAGCTGCGGGTTTGCAGCGACGCCTTGGTGATGCCCAGCAGGACCGGTTGCGTGACAGCCAGACGGCCGCCGCGCTTCTCGACCTTGGCGTTCTCGAAGGCCGCCTCGGCCACCTCGACCGTGTCGCCACGGATCAGGGTGGTTTCGCCGGAGTCGATGACTTCGACCTTCTGCAGCATCTGACGGACGATGACTTCGATGTGCTTGTCGTTGATCGGCACGCCCTGCAGTCGGTAGACCTCCTGCACTTCGTTCACCAGATACTCGGCCAGCGCCTCGACGCCCTGGATGCGCAGCAGATCGTGCGGATCCGGGTTGCCGTCGATGATGTAGTCGCCCTTCTGGATCAGATCGCCGTCGTGCACAGAGATGTGCTTGCCCTTCGGGATCAGGAACTCGACCGCCTCGGCCTGGTTGCCGTCGGCATCCGGCTCCGGGGTGATCTTGATGCGACGCTTGTTCTTGTAGTCGCGACCGAACTCAACGCGGCCATCCATTTCGGCGATGACGGCGCAGTCCTTCGGACGACGGGCTTCGAACAGTTCGGCCACGCGCGGCAGACCGCCGGTGATGTCGCGGGTCTTGGCGCCTTCGGTCGGAACACGGGCGATGATCTCGCCCGGCTTGACCTCGTCGCCGTTCGACACCGACAGAACGGCGCCCACGGGCAGCAGGTAGCGGGCGTCAGAGCCCGAGGCCAGCTTGGCGTAGGTGTCGCCAGTCGTGATACCCATGGCCGGACGAAGGTCCGAACCGCGGGGGCTGGCGCGCCAGTCGGAAACCACGCGCTGGGCGATGCCCGTCGCTTCGTCGGTTTCTTCGCGGACCGACAGGCCGTCGACCAGGTCCTCGAAGCGAACGACGCCGCCGACTTCGGTCAGGATCGGCGTGGTGTAGGGGTCCCACTCCGCCAGACGCTGGCCCTTGGCGATGTCTGCGCCTTCCTTGACGCGGATGCGGGCGCCGTAGGGGACCTTGTGGGTCTCGCGGTCCTTGCCGTCGACGACCACGACCACGACCACGTTGCGGCTCAGGGCCACCAGGTCGCCGTGTGCGGCGGTGACGGTCGGGCCGACGATCTTGGCCGTACCGGCGTTGGTCGCCTCGTAGAACGAGGTTTCCGCCACCTGGGCCGTACCGCCGATGTGGAAGGTACGCATCGTCAGCTGGGTGCCCGGCTCGCCGATCGACTGAGCGGCGATGACGCCGACCGCTTCGCCGATGTTGACGTTGGTGCCGCGCGCCAGGTCGCGACCATAGCACATGCCGCAGATGCCGGCTTCAGCTTCACAGGTCAGGGCCGAACGGACCTTGATCGACTGGACGCCGGCCTGATCGATGACCTCGATCTCTTCTTCCTGCAGGTAGGTGTCTGCGGGGAAGAGGATCGTGTCGCCGCCCGGTTCCTTGATGTCCTCGGCCGCATAGCGACCCAGGACGCGTTGGCCCAGCGAGACCAGGACGTCGCCGCCTTCGACCACGGCGCGCAGGGTGATGCCGCGCGTCGAGCCGCAGTCTTCCTCGGTGACGATGGAGTCCTGCGCCACGTCCACCAGACGACGGGTCAGGTAGCCCGAGTTGGCGGTCTTCAGCGCGGTGTCGGCCAGACCCTTACGGGCGCCGTGGGTGGAGTTGAAGTATTCAAGGACGGTCAGGCCTTCCTTGAAGTTCGAGATAATCGGCGTCTCGATGATCTCGCCCGAGGGCTTGGCCATCAGGCCGCGCATGCCGCCCAGCTGCTTCATCTGCGCCTGCGAACCACGGGCGCCGGAGTTGGCCATCATGAAGACGGAGTTGATGTCCGGCTCCTGGCCCTTGATCAGGACGCGAGGTTGGGCGATTTCGCCCATCATCTCGTCAGCGATCTTGTCCGTAGCCTTGGCCCAGGCGTCGACGACCTTGTTGTACTTCTCACCCTTGGTGATCAGACCGTCGGCGTACTGTTGCTCGTACTCCTCGACCTGGGTGCGGGTTTCGTTGACCAGGGCTTCCTTCTTGGCGGGGATGACGATGTCGTCCTTACCAACGGAAATGCCGGCCTTGGCGGCTTCGCGGAAGCCCAGTTGCATCATCTGGTCGGCGAAGATGACCGTCGCCTTCTGACCGCAGTGACGATAGACCTGATCGATCAGGTTTCCGATTTCCTTCTTGGTCAGGTTCTTGTCGAGCAGGCGGTAGCCGATGTTGGCGTTGTGCGGCAGCAGAGCGCCCAGCTTCATCCGACCCGGGGTCGTGTCGATGACCTTGGTGACGACTTCGCCAGCCTCGTTCATCTCGGTCCAGCGGGCCTTGATCTTGGTGTGCAGCTTGACGACGCCAGCGTCCAGGGCGGCGTCGATTTCACCCATGTTGGCGAACAGCTTGTTCTCGCCCGGCTGGTTATCCTTGACCAGCGACAGGTAGTACAGGCCCAGAACGATATCCTGCGACGGCACGATGATCGGCTTGCCGTTGGCGGGCGACAGGATGTTGTTCGTCGACATCATCAGGACGCGCGCTTCCAGCTGGGCCTCGAGGCTCAGCGGGACGTGAACGGCCATCTGGTCGCCGTCGAAGTCGGCGTTGAAGGCGGTGCAGACCAGCGGGTGCAGGCGGATGGCCTTGCCCTCGATCAGCTTCGGCTCGAACGCCTGGATGCCCAGACGGTGCAGCGTCGGCGCGCGGTTCAGCATCACCGGGTGTTCCCGGATCACTTCTTCCAGGATGTCCCAGACCTGCGGCTGCTCGCGCTCGACCATGCGCTTGGACTGCTTGACAGTGCCCGACAGGCCCTTGGCGTCCAGACGCGCATAGATGAAGGGCTTGAACAGCTCGAGCGCCATCTTCTTCGGCAGGCCGCACTCGTGCAGCTTCAGCTCGGGGCCCACGGTGATGACCGAACGGCCCGAGTAGTCGACGCGCTTGCCCAGCAGGTTCTGACGGAAGCGACCCTGCTTGCCCTTCAGCATGTCGGCCAGTGACTTCAGCGGACGCTTGTTGGCGCCCGTGATGACGCGGCCGCGACGGCCGTTGTCGAACAGGGCGTCGACCGACTCCTGCAGCATCCGCTTTTCGTTGCGGATGATGATGTCGGGCGCGCGCAGCTCGATCAGGCGCTTCAGGCGGTTGTTACGGTTGATGACCCGGCGATAGAGGTCGTTCAGGTCGGACGTCGCGAAGCGACCGCCGTCCAGCGGCACCAGCGGACGCAGTTCGGGCGGGATGACCGGCACGATCGTCAGGATCATCCACTCGGGCTTGTTGCCCGACTCCAGGAAGGCCTCGATCAGCTTCAGGCGCTTGGACGCCTTCTTGGCCTTCATTTCCGACGGGTTGTCGGCCAGCTCGGCGCGGTGGCGCTCGGCCTCAGCGTTCAGGTCGATGCCCATCAGCAGGTTGCGGACGGCCTCGGCGCCGATTTCAGCCGTGAAGCCGTCGTCGCCGTATTCTTCCTGGTAGCGATAGAACTCGTCTTCCGTCAGCAGTTGGTTCTGCTTCAGCGGGGTCAGGCCCGGCTCGGTGACGATGTAGTTCTCGAAATAGAGGACGCGTTCCACGTCCTTCAGCGCCATGTCCAGCATCAGCGAGATGCGCGACGGCAGCGACTTCAGGAACCAGATGTGGGCGACCGGGGCGGCCAGGTCGATGTGACCCATGCGCTCACGGCGAACGCGAGCCAGCGTGACTTCAACGCCGCACTTCTCGCAGATGATGCCCTTGTACTTCATGCGCTTGTACTTGCCGCACAGGCATTCGTAATCCTTGGTCGGGCCAAAGATACGGGCGCAGAACAGGCCGTCACGCTCGGGCTTGAACGTGCGGTAGTTGATGGTTTCCGGCTTCTTGATCTCGCCGAACGACCACGAACGGATCTTCTCCGGCGAGGCCAGGGCGATCTTGATCTGGTCGAAGGTCGGGGTGACCGGAACCGGGTTGAAGATGTTCAGGACTTCCTGGTTCATCTTTTTTCCTTCTGCGGGGCTGCCCCGCGAAAATCATTCAGAGAGGAGAGGCGGTCGGACCGCCCTCCCCCGCCGTGCGGGAGAGGGCCTTGTTTCCGATCAGCCGTTCTCCAGCTCCACGTTCAGGCCCAGCGAGCGCATTTCCTTGATGAGCACGTTGAAGCTCTCGGGAATGCCGGCTTCGAAGCTGTCGTCGCCGCGGACGATCGCTTCGTAGACCTTGGTGCGGCCGGCCACGTCGTCGGACTTCACCGTCAGCATTTCCTGCAGGGTGTAGGCGGCGCCGTAAGCTTCCAGAGCCCAGACCTCCATTTCCCCGAAGCGCTGACCGCCGAACTGCGCCTTACCGCCCAGCGGCTGCTGGGTGACGAGCGAGTACGGGCCGATGGAGCGGGCGTGGATCTTGTCGTCGACCAGGTGGTGCAGCTTCAGCATGTACACATAGCCGACCGTGACCGGGCGCTTGAACTGCTCGCCCGTCTGACCGTCGAACAGGATCGACTGACCCGAACGATCCAGACCGGCCGTCTCCAGCAGGTCCTCGATGTCCGAGATGTGCGCGCCGTCGAAGACCGGGGTCGCGAAGGGCACGCCCTTGGCCAGGTTCTGAGCCAGCTCGATCAGGTCCTCGTCCGATTCCGGCAGAGGCGTGTCGGCGCCGTAGATCTCGGTCAGGCGCGTGACCAGGGCCTCGCGCAGACCGCCGTCCATCCAGTTATCGAGCAGACCCTTGATCTGCTTGCCGAGACCGGCGGCAGCCCAACCCAGGTGGGTTTCGAAGATCTGACCGATGTTCATGCGCGAAGGCACGCCCAGCGGGTTCAGAACGATGTCGACGTGGGTGCCGTCGTCCAGGTGCGGCATGTCCTCGATCGGCAGGATCTTGGAGATGACGCCCTTGTTGCCGTGACGGCCGGCCATCTTGTCGCCCGGCTGAAGCTTGCGCTTCACGGCCACGAAGACCTTGACCATCTTCATGACGCCCGGCGGCAGCTCGTCGCCGCGCTGCAGCTTCTCGACCTTGTCTTCGAAGCGGCGGTCGAGGGCCTTACGGGCGTCCTCGAACTGCTTCTTCATCGCCTCGAGTTCGCCCATCGCCTTCTCGTCGTCGAGGGCGACCTGCCACCACAGGCCCTTGGACACTTCGGCCAGCTTCTCTTCGGTCACTTCGCCGCGGCCCATGCCCTTGGGGCCCGAGACGGCGTCCTTGCCGAGCAGCAACGGCTTCAGGCGGCCATAGACGTTGCGCTCAAGGATCTTGAGCTCGTCGTCGCGGTCCTTGCCGAGGCGCTCGATTTCAGCGCGTTCGATGGCCACGGCGCGCTCGTCCTTGTCGACGCCGTGACGGTTGAAGACGCGCACGTCGACGACCGTGCCGGCGACGCCGGGCGGCAGACGCAGGCTGGTGTCGCGGACGTCCGAAGCCTTCTCGCCGAAGATGGCGCGCAGCAGCTTCTCTTCCGGCGTCATCGGGCTTTCGCCCTTCGGCGTGACCTTGCCGCACAGGATGTCGCCCGGCTGGACTTCGGCGCCGATGGCCACGATGCCCGCTTCGTCGAGGTTGCGCAGGGCTTCCTCGCCGACGTTCGGGATGTCGCGGGTGATTTCTTCCGGCCCAAGCTTCGTATCACGCGCCATCACTTCGAATTCCTCGAGGTGGATGGAGGTGAAGATGTCGTCGCGCACGATGCGCTCCGAGATCAGGATGGAGTCTTCGAAGTTGTAACCGTTCCAGGGCATGTAGGCGACCAGGACGTTACGGCCCAGAGCCAGTTCGCCCAGGTCCGTCGACGGACCGTCAGCGATCACGTCGCCGGCCTTCACTTCATCGCCCACGCGCACGATCGGGCGCTGGTTGATGCAGGTCGACTGGTTCGAACGCTGGAACTTCGACATGCGGTAGATGTCGACGCCCGAGCGACCGGCGTCCACGTCGCCGGTGGCGCGCAAAACGATACGCGTGCCGTCGATCTGCTCGACGACGCCGTCACGCTTGGCGATCACCACAGCGCCCGAGTCCACGGCCACGACCGCTTCCATCCCGGTGCCGACCAGCGGCGCGTCCGACTGCACCAGCGGCACGGCCTGACGTTGCATGTTGGCGCCCATCAGTGCGCGGTTGGCGTCGTCGTTTTCCAGGAACGGGATCAGGGCCGCGGCGACCGAAACGACCTGCTTCGGCGACACGTCCATCATGTCGACGTCGGCCTTGGTCAGCAGCTGGGATTCACCGTTGATCCGGCCGGGGACCAGGTCCTCGACGATCTCGCCCGCCTTCAGCTCAATGTTGGACTGGGCGATAACGTGCTTCGCCTCTTCCATGGCCGAGATGTAGACCACCTCGTCCGTGGCCTTGCCGTCCTTCACGCGACGGTAGGGGCTCTCGATGAAGCCGTACTTGTTGACGCGCGCGTGGGTGGCCAGCGAGTTGATCAGACCGATGTTCGGGCCTTCCGGCGTTTCGATCGGGCAGATGCGGCCGTAGTGCGTCGGGTGAACGTCGCGGACTTCGAAGCCGGCGCGCTCGCGGGTCAGACCGCCCGGGCCAAGCGCCGAAAGACGACGCTTGTGGGTGATCTCCGACAGCGGGTTCGTCTGGTCCATGAACTGCGACAGCTGCGACGAGCCGAAGAATTCACGCACGGCGGCGGCGGCCGGCTTGGCGTTGATCAGGTCGTGCGGCATGACCGTGTCGATATCGACCGAGCTCATGCGCTCCTTGATGGCGCGCTCCATGCGCAGCAGACCGACGCGGTACTGGTTTTCCAGCAGCTCGCCGACCGAACGCACGCGACGGTTGCCCAGGTTGTCGATGTCGTCGATCTCGCCGCGGCCGTCCTTCAGGCCGACCAGGATCTGCAGCACCTTCAGCACGTCGTCCTTTTGCAGGACGCGGATTTCGTCAGAAACCTCGGGGGTTTCCAGACGCATGTTCATCTTCACGCGGCCCACGGCCGACAGGTCGTAGCGCTCGGCATCGAAGAACAGCGAGTTGAACATGGCCTCGGCGGCTTCCGGGGTCGGCGGCTCGCCCGGACGCATGACGCGATAGATGTCGAACAGGGCGTCTTCACGACCCGTGTTCTTGTCGATGCGCAGCGTGTTGCGCATGTAGGCGCCGACCGTGACGTGGTCGATGTCCAGCACGTCGATGGTGGTAAAGCCGCGCTCTTCCAGCAGAGCGATCGTTTCGGCGTCCAGCTCGTCGCCGGCCTCGGCGTAGATCTCGCCGGTCTCATAGTTGACAGCGTCGGCCGCCAGATACTTGGTCAGCAGGGCGTCAGCCGCCAGCGACAGCGAAACCAGACCGCCGTCGGCCAGCTTCTTGGCGGCGCGGGCGCTGATCTTCTGACCGGCTTGCGCGACCACTTCGCCGGTGTCGGCGTCGACCAGGTCGAACTCCGGCTTCACGCCGCGCCAACGCTCGGGCTTGTAGGGCGTGACCCAGCCTTCGCCGCGCTTCTCGTAGGGCACGGTCTCGTAGAAGGTCTTGAGGATTTCCTCGCCGTCCATGCCCAGGGCCAGCAGGAAGCTGGTGGCCGGCAGTTTACGGCGACGGTCGATACGAACGTAGACCACGTCCTTGGCGTCGAACTCGAAGTCCAGCCAGGAGCCGCGGTAGGGAATGACGCGGGCGGCGAACAGCAGCTTGCCCGACGAGTGGGTCTTGCCCTTGTCGTGGTCGAAGAAGACGCCCGGCGAACGGTGCATCTGCGAGACGATCACGCGCTCGGTGCCGTTGACGATAAAGGTGCCCTTGTCCGTCATGAGCGGGATGTCGCCCATGTAGACGTCCTGCTCCTTGATGTCCTTGACCGAACGGGCTCCCGTTTCTTCCTCGGTTTCAAAGACGATCAGGCGCAGCTTGACCTTCAGCGGAGCCGCGAAGGTCATGTCACGTTGGATGCATTCCTCGACGTCGTACTTCGGGTCCTCGAACTCGTAGGACACGTACTCCAGAACGGCGCGCTCGTTGAAGTCCTTGATCGGGAAGACCGACTTGAAGACCGCCTCGATGCCCTGGTCCTTGCGCAGGCCGCTGCGCACTTCGCGCTGCAGGAACTGCTCGTAGGAAGCGCGCTGAACCTCGATCAGGTTCGGCATCTTCACCGCTTCGGGGATGCGCCCGAACGAGTGACGAATACGCTTCTTTCCGGTGAACGAGGTGGCGGAGGCGATCTTACCCAGGGCGAGACCGTCAGTGGAGTTTGCCATTCTGTTTTCCCAATCGCGAGCTCACCCCCACAAAGGAATGAAGACCCGACGTCAATGCAGCAGCCACGGAACGCCAAACAGCGATCCGTGACCGTAAGTTCTCGCGGCGCCCACCCTCGATCCGCTACGGGATCAGGGCGCCTGATATGCCCGCTCCTTGGGAAAGGAGCGACGCCTGCGCACCGGTCGGAGGGCGACAAACCGGGCCTCGGCGCTTTCGCGCGGGATTCTTGGAATCTGCGGAGCGCGCATATATACGCCGATCTCCGGCGAAATAAAGGCCTCTGGCGCAGACAGGTGACAGTTTCGATCCGCGTGATAAGCCTAGCGGTATGAACCGTATCGCCCTGCCCGCGCTCGCCGCGACCGCCCTCGCTCTGTCCCTGTCCGCTTGCGCCATCGCGCCCGCCACGACCGCCCCCGTCGCGCCGCAGGGCCCCGCCACCCAGGAGAACTGGGAAGTCGGCCAAACCGCCTATCTGATGTGGAACGGCCAGCAGCGCGGCTGGACCACCACGCCTTCGGGCCTGCAGTACCGCCGCGTCGGCAAGGCCAGGCCGGAGGGCGTCCAGCCGACCGCGACCGACACCGTCAAGGTCCACTATCGCGGGACCTTCATCGACGGCCGCGAGTTCGACAGCTCTTACTCGCGCAACGCACCGGCCAGCTTCCCGCTGAACCGCGTCGTCAAGGGCTGGACCGAGGGCGTCGCCCTGATGCGCACCGGCGAGACCTATGAGTTCGTCATCCCCGCCGACCTGGCCTATGGCGCGCGCTGGGTCGGCGGCGAGATCCCGCCGAACTCGGTGCTGCGCTTCACCGTCGAGCTTCTGGAAGTGAACCCGGCGAGCTGACACAGCTTCGTCATACGGCTTGACGCAGGGTGCGACACATTGTGGTCTGCGCCCCGCATCGGGCCGCGTGGGGGCGGCCGTTTCCGGATCTCCTGTGATGAAGCGTTTCGCCCTGGCCGTCAGCGCCGCCGCCCTGCTGATTTCGATGGGCGCGCCCGCGCTGGCCCAAGTCGGCACGCCCGCCCTGCCCGTGGCGCTTGCGCCCATCCCGACCCCGCGCGACGTCGCCTATCCCGGCGTCATCAGCCTCGAGGTAGACGCCACCGACATCGACCGTCGGCTGATCCAGGTGCGTCAGACCATTCCCGTCACCCAGGCCGGGCCCATGGTCCTGCTCTATCCGCAATGGCTGCCGGGCAACCACAGCCCCGCCGGTCCCGTCGCCAACGTCGGCGGCCTGACCTTCACCGCCAACGGTCAGCGGCTGGAGTGGGTGCGCAACACGGTCCAGCCCTGGGCCTATCAGATCGAGGTCCCCGCCGGCGTCAGCCAGATCGAGGTCGCCTTCCAGTGGCTGACGCCGATCGAGGGCAGTCAGGGCCGCGTCGTCGTCACCCCCGAAATGCTGAACATCCAGTGGGAGAAGGCCCTGCTCTATCCGGCGGGCTACTACTCGCGCCAGATCACCTTCAAGCCGACGCTGAAGCTGCCGACCGGTTGGAGCTACGGCGCGGGCCTCGACACCGTCAGCTTCGAGAACGGCCTGGCCACTTTCGCCCCCATAACGCTAGACCATCTGGCCGACAGCCCCGTCTTCGCCGGCCAGCATTATCGCCAGATCGACCTTGATCCGGGCGGTCGCTCGCCCGTCCGCCTCAATGTCGTGGCCGACACCGCCAAGATGCTGGAAGCCAGCGACGAGCATATCCAGTTGCACCGCAATCTGGTCCAGCAGGCCGACCGTCTGTTCGGCGCGCGCCACTACAACCACTACGACTTCCTCGTGGCGGTGACGGACAAGCTGGGCGGCATCGGTCTGGAGCACCAGCGCTCGTCCGAGAACAGCGTCGATCCCAAATACTTCACTGACCGCGAAGCCACTCTGGCCGACCGCGACCTCTTGGGCCACGAATACACCCACAGCTGGAACGGCAAGTGGCGCCGTCCCGCCGACCAGATGACGCCCAACCTCAACGAGCCGCTGCAGAACTCCCTGCTCTGGGTCTATGAGGGCCAGACGCAGTACTGGGGGCTGGTCCTGACCGCCCGCGCCGGCCTGATGAGCAAGCAACAGGCGCTGGACGTCCTGGCCATGACCGCCGCCAGCTTCCAGAACATCCCCGGCCGCCAGTGGCGCGCCATGCAGGACACCACCAACGACCCCATCATCGCCCAGCGCCGCCCTCAGCCCTGGGGCAGCTACCAGCGCAGCGAGGACTACTACCGCGAGGGCTCGCTGATCTGGCTCGACGCCGACACCCTGATCCGCGAGCAGACCGGCGGCAAGAAGTCGCTGGACGACTTCGCCAAGGCCTTCTTCGGCGCCCAGGACGGCGACTGGAACCCGGCCCCCTACACCTTCGACACCGTCACCTCGACGCTGAACGGGGTCCAGGCGAACAACTGGCCCGCCTTCCTGCGCGAGCGTCTGGACGCGGTTGGACCAAACTCGCGCGGTCCGCTGGACGGCATCGAGCGCGGCGGATACCGCCTGGTCTTCAAGGAGCAGCCGTCCGGCTACATGGGCGCGCTCTACAAGGAACTGGGCCGCAACGACTTCACCTATTCGCTCGGCTTCATGATGAACCGGACAAACCGGATCACCTCGGTCGTCTGGGGCGGCCCGGCCTTCGAACAGGGGCTCACCTCGGGCTGGGAAGTGGTCGCCGTCGGCGGTCGCGCCGCCTCGGCCGATGCGCTGAAGGAGGCCGTCACCGCCGCCAAGGGGACATCCGCCCCCATCGAGCTGATCCTCAAGAACGGCGACGTCTTCAAGACCGTCCGCTTCGACTACCACGACGGCCTGCGCTACCCGCATCTGGAGCGGATCGAGGGGACGCCGGACCGGCTGGGCGACATCCTGTCGCCTCGCCGTCGCTGACGCGGCCTGCCAAGCCTTACGCCTGATTACCCCTGAGTTCTGGATACCCGATGACCCGACGCCTGCCTGCCGCCGCCCTCGCCCTGTTGCTGACCTCGGTCGCCTCGACCGCCCTGGCTCATGCCCCGCAGGCCTGGACCGGCCCGCAGGCGCCGCCCTCGCCGACGCCCCAGAACACGCCCCTCGGCCTGCCCCGCGCCCTGCCGCCGATCCCGGCGCCGACCGCCGAGACCTATCCCGGCGTCATCAAGTATGAGGTCGACGCCACCGACGTGGAGCGCAAGATCGTCCGCGTCCGCCAGACCATCCCCGTCACGGCCGGGCCTCTGGTCCTGCTCTATCCCAAGTTCCTGCCAGGCAATCACGCCGCCACCGGCCCGATCCAGCTAATCTCGGGCGTGACGGTCACGGGCGGCGGGAATCGCATCGACTGGCTACGCGACACCATCGAGCCCAACGCCTTCCACATCGACGTGCCCCAAGGCGTCAGCGAGATCGTGGTCGAGTTCCAGTGGCTGACCCAGCCCGACAACGCCACCTGGCGTGTGGTCATGACGCCGGAAATGGTCAACCTGCAGTGGGAGAAGGCCCTGCTCTACCCCGCCGGCTACCGCTCGACCGGCATCACCTTCGCCCCGTCGATCCGCCTGCCCGAGGGCTGGAAGTACGGCGTGGCGCTGGACACCGAGCGCTATGAGAACGGCGTGGCGACCTTCCGCCCCACCGACCTCTACACCCTGATCGACAGCCCCCTGTTCGGCGGCGCTCACTTCCAGCGCATCGAGATCGACCCGCGCGGCGAGGCGGTTCACCTGAACATCGTCGCCGACGAAGCCAAGAACATCGCCCCAACGCCGGAGCAGATCGCCTGGTTCGAGAACCTGGTCACCCAGACCGACCGCCTGTTCGGCGCCCGCCCCTATGACCGCTACGACTTCCTGGTCGCCGCCACGTCCAAGATGGGCGGCATCGGCCTGGAGCATCACCGCTCGTCCGAGAACTCGGTCCCCACCGACTTCTTCACCAACTGGGGCAAGAGCATGGGCGCGGTCGGCCTCTTGCCTCACGAGTTCGTCCACGCCTGGAACGGCAAGCGCCAGCGCCCGGCCGACGAACTGACCGCCAACCACAACATCCCGACCCAAAACACCCTGCTGTGGGTCTATGAGGGCCAGACGGAATACTGGGGCGACGTCCTGACGGCCCGCTCGGGCCTGGCGTCGAAGGACGATATCCTGGTCACCGTGGCCGAGAACGCCGCCTTCTACGACAACCAGCCGGGCCGCGAGTGGCGTCCGCTGCAGGACGTCAACAACCACAACCTGCTCGGCTACCGCACCAGCAATCCCTATTCGTCGTGGATGCGCGGGACCGGCGACTACTACCGCGAAAGCCTGCTGATCTGGCTGGACGCCGACACCCTGATCCGCGAGGCGACGGGCGGCAAGAAGTCGCTGGACGACTTCGCCAAGGGCTTCTTCGGCGGCGACGACGGCTCCTACGCCCCGCGCGGCTACACCTTCGACGATGTGGTCACGGCCCTGAACGCCGTCCATCCGCACGACTGGGCCGGCTTCCTGCGCGCCCGCCTGGACGCCAACGGCCCGGACGCCAAGGCGCCGCTGGACGGTCTGGCGCGCGGCGGCTACCGCCTGACCTATACCGACAGCCTGACGGCCGGTGAAAAGCGCATCCAGTCCGGCTGGGCCACCGACTTCCAGTATTCCCTGGGCTTCACCCTGTCCTCGTCGAACAAGCTGACGGGCATTCGCTGGGGCGGCCGCGCCTTCGAGGCCGACATCGGTCCCGGCTGGGAACTGGTCGCCGTCAACGACCGCGCCGCCTCGGCCGAGGTGCTGCGTGACGCCGTCACCGCCGCCAAGGGCACGGACAAGTCGATCAGCCTGCTGCTCAAGAACGGCGACCGCTACCGCACCGTGGCCTTCGACTACCACGACGGCCTGCGCTACCCGCGTCTGGAGCGCATCCCCGGCACGCCGGACCGGATCGGCGACATCCTCAGCCCGCGCCGCCGCTAAGACCGCGTCAGAAACAGAAACGGCCCGGGATCGCTCCCGGGCCGTTTTTCGTATGCACCTGTCGCCTAGGCTTGCAGCAGCTTCAGCAGCGCCTCGGCCGCTTCGCGCGACGAGGCGGGGTTCTGGCCGGTGACCAGCGTCCCGTCCGTCAGGACGTATGACGCCCAGTCGCCCCCCTTGCTGTAGCGGCCGCCGTTGGCCGTCAGCATGTCCTCGACCAGGAAGGGCACGACCTGGGTCAGGCCCACGGCCTCTTCCTCGCTGTTGGTGAAGCCGGTGACGGCCCGCCCCTTGACCAGGGGCTGCCCGTCCGCGCCCTTCACGTCCTTCAGCACGCCGGGCGCATGGCAGACGAAGCCTGTCGGTTTGTCCGCAGCGGCGAAGGCCTGGATCAGGCCGATGGAGACGGGATCATTGGCCAGGTCCCACAGCGGTCCATGCCCGCCGGGATAGAAGACGGCGTCGAAATCCTCAGCCTTCACATCAGCCAGTTTAACCGTGCTCGCCAGCGCGGCCTGGGCCTCGGCGTCGGCCTTGAAGCGGCGGGTGTCGTCGCTCTGGGCGTCCTCGGCGTCGCTCTTGGGGTCCAGCGGCGGCTGACCGCCCTTGGGCGAGGCGATCACGATTTCAGCCCCGGCGTCCTTGAGGGCGTAATAGGGGGCGGCGAACTCTTCCAGCCAGAAGCCGGTCTTGTGGCCGGTGTCGCCAAGCTGGTCGTGCGACGTCAGGACCATCAGGATCTTCATGGGAGGGCGTCCTTTCGATTGTGGAGGTCACAGATGGGGACCCCTGGAACGATCCGCCACGCCCAAAAGAAAACGGGCCGGAGGTTTCCCCCCGACCCGTTCCTTGAAGTCTGAGCCTCGACCCGAGGGTCGAAGCGCAAAATCCGATCTTACTTGATCTGGATCTTGGCGCCGGCTTCTTCGAGCTTCTTCTTCAGCTCTTCGGCGACTTGCTTCGAGACGTTCTCGACGACGTTCTGCGGAGCGCCTTCGACCAGGTCCTTGGCTTCCTTCAGACCCAGGTCGGTGCGGACGCCGCGGACTTCCTTGATCACGTTGATCTTCTTGTCGCCGCCGTCAACCAGGACAACGGTGAACTCGGTTTGCTCTTCAGCAGCTTCAGCCGGGGCAGCAGCGCCGCCAACGGCAGCAACGGCGACCGGAGCAGCAGCCGAGACGCCCCACTTGTCTTCCAGCAGCTTCGACAGTTCAGCGGCTTCCAGGACGGTCAGAGCCGACAGTTCTTCAACGATCTTGGCGAGATCAGCCATTTTAGTCTTCCTTCGGTAGGATGAGGTTCAGAGAGATATGCAGAGATGACGAGGCTTAGGCGGCGTCTTTGGTCGCGTACGCGTTGAAGACGCGAGCCAGTTGGCCGGCGGGTGCTTGCAGGACGCCAGCAACCTTGGTCGCCGGGGCTTGCAGCAGGCCGATCAGCTTGCCACGCAGTTGGTCCAGCGACGGCAGCTTGGACAGGGCGTCGACGCCAGCAGCGTCCAGCACCTTGTCGCCCATGAAACCGCCGATGAGCTTGAACTTGTCGTTGCCCTTGGCGAATTCAGCCGCGACCTTCGCAGCGGTGACCGGATCAGCGGCGTAGGCGATGCCCACCGGACCCTTGAACAGATCGTGGTAGGCCGAGCCTTCCTCGACGCCCAGCGCCTTCAGCGCCAGACGGTTCTTCACCACCTTGAACGCGCCGCCTTCTTTACGAAGGCGACCACGCAGGTCTTCCATCTCCGCAACGGTCAGACCCAGGTTGTGGGTCACGACCACGGCGCCCGCGTCGGCGAACACGCTTTTCAGCGATTCGATCGACTCGGCTTTTTGTGCGCGGTCCATTGCGGTCTCCAGTTTTGGTATTCGCCGCCGGGCTAATTCCCGACGACGGATTTGGCTTAAGCGCCATGCATCGCTGCACAGCGTTCAGGCCGGTCTTATTGTCCGAAGGAAGCAGGCCTATCCGGCCGAAAACGGCTGGATGAAAGGTCTTTGCATCCCCATCTCCCCACGGCGTCAGAAGGCTCTCTGACGATTATGACGCAGGCGACCCCCGCGTCCCGAAGTTCTCGGACAGGATCCGCCAAGGCCGAAGCCCTGACGAGAAGTCGCGCTCTATACACGGCTGGGCGGATAAATCAACGGGCCGAAGGCTTTCTCGCGGCCTGCCCTTTCGGGGCCTCGGCCTGGCAGTCGAACTCGGCGCAGAACTTGGTCATCAGATCGGTCAGATAGGCCACCTCGAACCGCTGCATGATCTCGCCCTGGGCCATGCCCGCCTCCATCTGCTTGCGCGCGATCCCGCGCCCCATCGGCGTCTCGTAGAAAGCGACAAGCGCCCGAAGCTCCGCCTCGCTGAAGCGCTCGGCATAGTCGCGGGTCATTTCATCGATCATGGGCCGCATGTGGGTGTTCATGATCTGCAGGGCGTGACGGCGAAACCACCTCGCCTGCTCCTCGGGCACCGAGGCGTCCTACTGAGCGACCTGTCCGTCGAGCAGTTCCTGCATAGCCTTGTCCATGCCGGTGATGGACAGTTGGACATAGCGTTCGGCCAAGGCCTGTCGCTCTGAGGTCTGGGCCGAGGCCGCCGTTCCGAAAGACAGACCGGCGATGATCGCGATGGCGGCGAGATGGCGCATGGAGTTCTCCTGCCGCCACTCATAGCGAAGTCGAACGACGTTCGCCATGCACCTACTGCGGTCGAAAATCCCGGATCAGCTGCGCCAGATCGGCTTCATGCACGGCGTCCGCGGCGTCTGCCTGCTTCATCCAGCGGCGCTGGCGTTGCTGATCCTCGGGCCAGGCCCCCAACTGAATCAGGACCTCCAGAGGATAGACGGCGACCACGCAGGCCTGTTCGGCGCCGGTCTTCAATCGCTTGGCGTAGCGGAAATGGCCGACCGGAGCCTCAAGGGTCTCGCCCTGAACCCCTGCCTCCTCATAGGCTTCCTGAGCCGCCGCCTGCGGATCGGTCTTGCCGACCATGCGGCCGCCCTTGGGGATGACCCAGCGTCGCGTCTCGCGCGAGGTGATCATCATCACCTCGACGCCGTCGTCGCCCAGCCGCCACGGCAGGGCCGCGACCTGACGCGTCTCGGAAGTCTCTGTTCGGGTGGTCGCGCTCATCAGGTCAGGAAGAAGCCGCCGACAAAGTAGAAGATCGCGCCGATAGCGGCGGCGGCGGGCATGGTGATGAACCAGGCCGTGACGATACTGCGCGCCACGCTCCAGCGCACGGCCGAGACCCGCTTGGCCGCGCCCACGCCGACGATGGCGCCGGTGATGGTGTGGGTGGTCGACACCGGAATGCCCATGCTGGTCGCCGCGAAGAGGGTGATCGCCCCGCCCGTCTCGGCGCAGAAGCCCTGCTGCGGGCTGAGACGCGTGATGCGCGACCCCATGGTGTGGACGATCTTCCAGCCGCCGAACAGGGTGCCGAGCGCGATGGCCGCCTGACAGGTGATGACCACCCAGAAGGGCACGTGGAACTCACCGCCCAGCATGCCGCGCGAGTACAGCAGGATGGCGATGATCCCCATGGTCTTCTGCGCGTCATTGCCGCCGTGGCCCAGGGAATAGGCCGAGGCCGAAACGAACTGCAGTCCCCGGAACACGCGGTCCGCGAAATTAGGATTGGCCTTGGCGAACAGCCAGGACACGATCAGCACCAGCAGCAGGGCCAAGAGGAAGCCAATGGCCGGCGACATGAAGATGGCGCCGACCGTTTTCAGCACCCCGGCGATGACGACCGCGCTGGTCCCGGCCTTGGCGATGCCCGCGCCCAGCAGGCCGCCGACCAGGGCGTGCGAACTGGACGACGGAATGCCCGCCAGCCAGGTGATGACGTTCCAGCTGATGGCCCCCATCAGGGCGCCGAAGATCACCTGATCCGAAATCACGTCCGGCGAGATGATGCCCCGCCCAATCGTGTCGGCCACGTGCAGGCCGAAGAAGAGGAAGGCGATGAAGTTGAAGAAGGCCGCCCAGCCGACCGCATAGATCGGCGGCAGAACCCGCGTCGCGACGATGGTGGCGATCGAATTGGCCGCGTCGTGCAGGCCGTTCAGAAAGTCGAACAGCAGGGCGACGCCGATCAGGAAGATCAGGATCAGGAGGGCGTGATCCATCGGACCCTACAGGTGCTCGACCAGAACGCCGTTGATGCGGTTCGCCACATCCTCGAACCGGTCGATGATCTTCTCCAGGTGATCATAGACCTCGCCGCCGATGATGAAGCCCAGGGTGTTGCCGCCGGTCATGTCGTGGCGATGCAGCTCGTAGAGCGCCTTCATGCCTTCATCGTAGAGGGTGTCGCTCGCGCTCTCCAGCTTGGCGATCTGTTCGGTCAACTCGTTAAGCCGGTCGTGATTCTTGCGCATCGCCGGCAGCAGGGCCACCGCCTCGACGGTCAGCGCGCCGCACTGTACGGCGATGTCGGCCAGCTCGCGCATCTTGGGGGCGAACTCGCGCATCTCGTACAGGGTCACGACCTTGGCCGTTTTCTGCATCTGGTCGATGGTGTCGTCCAGCGAGTTGGTCAGGCCGCGAATGTCCGAGCGGTCAAACGGGGTGATGAAGCTGCGACGCACGGCGAACAGGACTTCGCGCGCGACATCGTCGGCTTCGTGCTCGTGATCGACGATCTTCTGGCACCAGTCGGGCGTGGCCTCGCCGCCGTCCATCATGCCGCGCAGGGCCTGCGCTCCCTTGACCAGGGTGGCGGCGTGGGCGTCGAACAGGCGAAAGAAGTTGTCTTCCTTGGGCAGCAGCGCCTGGAACCAGCTCAGCATCAGTCGTCTCCGAAAGGGCCGCCCGAAGCGACTGCGCCCCAAGACCGGAATTACCCCCCTGCCGTCAAGTCGTCAGAACACGGAAATCGTTTCCTGCAACCATTAGTGCTCAGCGGCCCTGAGCCGCGTCGTACCCCGCCTGGGCCAGCGCCACCTCCGGCATCCGGGTCTCGGCCCAGTCGATCACAGGCTGCAAGGCCTGAACCAACGTGAGCCCCAGGGGCGTGATCGCATAGGTGACGGACACAGGCACCGTGGCTTCGACCGTGCGTGTCGCCAGCCCGTCCCGCTCCATCTGGCGCAGGGTCTGGCTCAGCATCTTCTGGGACACCCCCTCGATCCGTCGCTTCAGGGCGTTGAAGCGCATCGGTTCGTCCGCCAGCGTGGTCAGCAGCAGCACGGTCCACTTGTCCGCGATGCGGTCCAGCAGCAGCCTCGTCGGGCAGTTGGCGGCGTAGACGTCGCCGCGCCAAAGCGTCGGGGCGGTTCCCGCAGGGTGACCTGATGAGGTTTCGGTGCCTTCTTGCATGGTTGCTTCCAATATCACACCTGGTCTCCATTGGTAACCTATGGAGTCCTCCCCATGAAAGTCACAGTCCTCGGCGCCAGCGGCCGCGCCGGATCGGAAATCACCAAGGAACTGGCCCGTCGCGGCCATCAGGTCACGGGCGTGGCCCGCAACCCGGAAGCCATCCCCACCGCCGACGGCGTGACCCCGGTGAAGGGCGACGCCTCTAATCCCGCAGCGCTTTTCGAAATCCTGCGCGGAGCCGACGCCGTCATCAGCGCGCTTCACTTCGATGTACCGGCGGATACCCTGCTAATGGCCGTCAAGGACGCGGGCGTGCCGCGCCTGCTGGTGACCGGCGGCGCCGCCAGCCTGGAGGTCTCGCCGGGCGTTCGCCTGCTCGACACCCCCGAGTTCCCTGCCGAGTGGAAACCCTATGCCGAAGGCGGTGTGGTCTTCCTGGACCGACTGCGCTCGGAAACGGATGTCGACTGGACCTTCTTCTCACCGGCGGCCCTCATTGAGGACGGCCCGCGCCTCGGCCGTTACCGCTTAGGCGGCGACCAACTGGTCGTCGACGACAAGGGAGAAAGCCACATCAGCTTCGCCGACTACGCCATCGCCATGGTCGATGAACTGGAACAGCACCGCCACAGCCGCCGTCGCTTTACCGCCGCCTACTGAGCCTCGCTGCAGGCGGTCGACTAGTTCGCGGTCGCCGCCTGCGCCTTCAGACCCTGCAGTTGCGACTTCATCTCCCGCCGCTCCTGAGCCGTGCATTCCAGCCGGTCGCACAGGCGGTCCATCGCGCGCTCAATCACAGACGGGAGCACTTGCTGGGCCACGGCGGTGACGCGCGGCGTCGCCTCATAGCTTTTGCGGACCATCGACCGCCCCACGTCACTTTCATAGAAGGCGACCAGAGCCTGAAGTTCCTGCAGGGTGAAGATGTCGGCATAGACCGGCGCCATCGCCTTGAAGAGCGCCGGCATATACTCCTGCATCATTTCGGACATGGTCTCCTGAACGGCGCGCGCCTTCTCGGGCGGCAAGCCGTCCGCAGAGGGAAAGAGCCCGCTCAGGGATTCCGCCATGGCACGCCCCATGTCTTCAGGCTGTACCAAGCCGACGAAACGATGGGCCAACTCAAGTTTCTCGGACGCTTCATCCCGGGCTTCGGCCGCGATGGGCGCGGCCAGCATCGCCAGCGCCAAGCAAAGGCCAATGAAAATTTTCGGCATGATCGCTCCCCCTTAGACCCACTCGCCATGCCCACTGAAAGACCGTCGGTCAATGAAAAAGACCCCGGAGATCGCTCTCCGGGGCCTTCGTCATTTTCAGCGCGAGGCTTGAGATCAGCCCAGCGAAGCCGGATCGACCTTGAAGCCCGGGCCCATCGTCGACGACAGGGTGATGCGCTTCACATAGGTGCCCTTGGCGCCCGACGGCTTGGCGCGGTTCAGAGCGTCCACGTAAGCCTTGACGTTGGCTTCCAGAGCTTCCTGCGTGAAGGAGACCTTGCCGATGCCGCCGTGAGCGATACCAGCCTTCTCGACGCGGAACTCCACGGCGCCGCCCTTGGCGTCCTTGACGGCCTGAGCGACGTTCGGGGTCACGGTGCCGACCTTGGGGTTCGGCATCAGGCCGCGCGGACCCAGGACCTTACCCAGACGGCCGACCAGGGCCATCATGTCGGGCGAAGCGATGACGCGGTCGAAGTCCATCAGACCACCGTTGATCTGCTCGTACAGATCTTCGGCGCCGACGTATTCAGCGCCGGCGGCGCGGGCTTCATCAGCCTTGGCGTCCTTGGCGAAGACGGCGACCTTGACGTCGCGGCCCGTGCCCGACGGCAGGTTGACCACGCCGCGAACCTGCTGGTCGGCGTGACGCGGATCGACGCCCAGGTTGACGGCGATTTCCATCGACTCGTCGAACTTGGCCTTGGCGTTGTCCTTGACCAGCTTGATGGCGTCCGAGAACGACATCAGCTCCTGGGTGACGCCGGTGCGGGCTTTCTGAGCCTTGGTTTGCTTAGCCATGGATTAGCCCTCCACCACTTGGATGCCGATCGCGCGGGCCGAACCTTCGATGATGCGCATGGCGGCATCGATGTCGTTGGCGTTCAGGTCTTTCATCTTCGCTTCAGCGATCTCGCGGACTTGCGCCTGCGTGACCTTGCCGGCGGTTTCGCGACCGACCAGCTTGGCGCCCGACTTAATGCCGGCGGCCTGCTTCAGGTAGAAGGTCGCCGGGGGCGTCTTCGTGATGAAGGTGAAGGACTTGTCCTGGTAGACCGTGATGACGGTCGGCAGCGGGGTGCCCTTGGCGACCTTCTCGGTGCGCGCGTTGAACTCCTTGCAGAAGCCCATGATGTTGACGCCGCGCTGACCCAGTGCCGGGCCGATCGGGGGCGAAGGCGTGGCCGAACCGGCCGCAACTTGCAGTTTGATATAGCCGAGAATCTTCTTGGCCATTGGTCTCTCCTATGGATGACCCCGACAGAGACTGAAGGGGCCGGTGAGCCGTGGTCCGGCATGGCTGCCTCCCACGGATTTGCCGCCGATCGACTCAAAGGCCGACGGGCGAAGGCGCGCGTTTAGCAGGGCGGCCCTGCAAACGCAAACGAGGGCCGCAGGCGCGACCCTCGAATGTCTGAACCGAAAAGACCTGGCTTAGCCGGCGGTCTTCTCGACCTGATTGTATTCCAGATCCACCGGGGTCGGGCGGCCGAAGATGGAGACGGCCACGCGCAGACGGGCGTTGTCTTCATCGACGCTCTCGACCTGACCGTCGAAGCTGGCGAACGGACCGTCGATGACCTTGACGGTCTCGCCGATGTCGAAGCGGATGGTGGGCTTCGGACGCTCGACGCCCTCTTCCACGGCGCCGATGATGTTCTGAACTTCACGTTCCGAGACCGGCAGGGGCTTGGTGCCGCCCGCGGCGCCCAGGAAGCCCGTGACCTTCGGCGTGTTCTTGACCAGGTGATAGGCGTTGTCGGTCATCTCCATCTTCACCAGTACGTAGCCGGGGAAGAATTTGCGTTCCGAGTTCACCTTGCGGCCACGACGGATCTCGACGACTTCCTCGGTCGGAACCAGGATTTCGGAGAAGTTGTCTTCCAGGCCTTGTTGCTTCGCCTGCTCGCGCAGTTGCTCCGCGACCTTCTTTTCGAAGTTCGAGTAGGCGTTGACGATATACCATTTGTGGCGGGGATTGGCCGCCGGCTTGGGCGCTGCATCGCTCATGTGCGCGTCTCCTTTATTGGCCGAGGCCGAGAATGAAGCGGGACGCAAAGCCCAGACCCATGTCGACGATCCAGAAGAAGGCCGAGGCGATCAGCACCATGATGAAGACCATCACCGAGGTGATCCAGGTCTCCTTGCGGCTGGGCCAGACGATCTTGCGGGCTTCAGCGCGAACCTGGCTGAAGAACTGGGCAGGCGACGTCTTCTTCTTGGGTGCAGGCGCGTCAACAGCGACCGTGGCTGCGCCGGATGCGGCGGCTGCGGTCTGGTTTCCCACGGTGCGGCGACCGCCGGGGGTCTTCGCCTTGGCCATATGACGTCTCTTCAACCTCTGGAACCTGTCGCCTCACATGGGAACTCCCAAGCGACCGCGACAGGGGGAATGGCAGGAGCGGAGGGACTCGAACCCACGACCCTCGGTTTTGGAGACCGATGCTCTACCAGCTGAGCTACACTCCTAGTGTCCCGGACAAAGATCAATGCGCCGTGAGCAAGCTCGACGGCGCTAACCTCGCCAGAGGGCGCATATGCCTGACGGCCGATCGCATTTCAAGGGGCGTTTCACGATAACCGTCGATAGATGCGCAGCTTTGTTCAGAACAGCCGCGCCACGGCGCTCGGCTCATAGCTGACGCCATGCACGACGCGGTCGGGATCGCCGATCGAGAAGGTCTGGGCGCGGCTGCGGCCGTCAATCACGGCCACCGCCTCGACCTGTTCGGGAATCACCTTGACCACCGCCACTGCATCGCCGCCGGGGGCCCAGGGGCTGATCTCGGGCGAACGCTTGATGATCAGATCGTTCAGACGCTGCACCTCGTCGCCGTCGGTCACCTCCTCGGCCCGGCCGTCGATGGACAGGCCGACCGCCTCCCCCTCGCCGGCCACGCCGCGCACGGCGACGCCGACACGCGGATCGGCGATGATGTTGCGCAGCTTCTCGCTGTCGCGAGCGGTGACGAAGTAGAGGTTCAGCCCGTCGTTCAGATAGCCCAGGGTGCTGGCCTGGGGCCGTCCGTCGGCGCGATTGGAGGCCAGGGTCATCAGCCGCTGGCCATCGAGCAGCTTCAAAATTGCGGCCACCGCGCCGCCGTGGATAGGGACCACGCTGGATGTCGACTCTGCGGTCATGACCTGAACTCCTTGGCTGAGAGAACCTGCGGCGGGGCCGCCGGGTTCACCTTGACACAGATCAAGGCGATTTGGCCCCGAGCGCGCGAAATGGCCGCATGACCGAGTCCCGCCTGATGCCAGACGCGCCGCGCCTGGATGTCGTTCCCCTCACCGAGGCCGAGGCGCCGGCCGAGTTCGCCCTCGCCCGAATGTGGCGGCCCGATCTGGGCGCGGACCAATGGCGCACCTTCCTGCGCGACTGGCGCACAGCCCCCGACAGTCGCGGCATCCTCAGCGCCCGTAATCAGCGCGGCGGCGTCCTGGGCTTCGTCAGTTGGTGGCGTCAACCGGATCTGGAATACGGCGAGACCCTGTGGGCCGGCCCCTTCGTGGTCCGGGAAATGGGCGTGCGGCCTCTGGTGCGGCAAAGTCTGGCGGTGGAGCTGACCGCCCTGGCGCATCGGCTGGGCGCAAAGCTGCGCTATGCCGAAGACGTCGCCTAGGACAGCCTGCCCACTTCGAAAGCGATCCGCGTTCAGCTAGGCTGCAGCGCAATGCTGGAGCCGACCATGACCGCCCGTAACGCCGCCCTGGCCGAACCCGCCGCCGATCCTGCCGACGTCCGCCTGGAAGACGTCCATCCCTGCGCGACCTGCGGGGCGCGGCCCCTGGGCGTCTGCGCCGACCTGAAGGGCCATGAACTGCAGAGCATGGCCTGCGCCAGCGAGACTATCAGCGCCCAGCCCGGTCAGGCCCTGTTCCACGAAGGCGATCCCAATCCCTTCGTCTTCAATGTCGTCGAGGGCGCAGTGAAGCTTTATCGGCTGCTGCCCGACGGCCGCCGTCAGATCACCGGCTTCCTGTTCCAGGGCGACTTCCTGGGTCTGGGCGGTCGCGGACCCTCCAGCTTTACCGCCGAGGCTCTGACGCCGCTCAGCGCCTGCCGTTTCCGGCGCGGCGACTTCGATCAACTGCTGAACGCCCTGCCCGCGCTGGAGCACCGTCTGGTGGCCATGGCCGGCGACGAGCTGATGGCGGCGCAGGAACAGATCGTCCTGCTGGGCCGCAAGACGGCGCGCGAGCGGATCGCCAGCTTCCTGACCCGCCTGTCGGCGCGGCAGGTGCAACTGGGCGGCGCCGAGGGCCGCGTTCACTTACCCATGACCCGCCTGGACATCGCCGACTACCTGGGCCTGACCATCGAGACGGTGAGCCGGGTCTTCACCCAGTTCAAGACCTCGGGCCTGATCCAACTGCTGCCGAACAATGAAGTGGCCCTGCCCGATCCCGATGCGCTGAAGGCCCTGGGCGAGGGCGCGGCCTGAGCTGAAAGAATGATCGCAGGCGCGGCCTGAAATCAAACGGGCGATGGGGGTGCAGGCTGACGTCCCGCACCCCCGCCCCGCATCGACGCGGAAGTCCTAGAACTTCCGACCGACGCCCACCGACACGACCCATGGATCCAGGCTGACGCTGCTCTTCAGCGCGCCGCCGTTGATCCTGGCGTCCGTGTCGAACCACACCTTCTTGGCGTCCAGATTCAGGGTCCACGGCCCCGACAGGTTCCAGTCCGCCCCGGCCTGCAAGGCGACGCCGAAGCCGTCATCCAGATCGACCTCGAAGCCGTTCTTATCCTTGCCGTCGAAGAAGGCCATGTAGCTGACGCCGGCGCCGACATAGGGGCTGATCGTCGCATTCGGCGTCGGGCGGTATTGCAGCGTCACCACCGGCGGCAGGACCCAGGTCTCGTGCACCGCAACATCCGTTCCCGCCCCCTTGGCGCGGACCTCGTGCTGGGTGGCGCCGAGGATGGCTTCGACGGCCCAGTGGTCGGCGACGAAATAGGTGAAGCCCAGGGTCGGCATCCAGTCGTCGCTGACGTCGACCTGCAGGCCGCTGTCGGCGCCCGCGGCGGTGAGGATGGCGTCGTCGGCCTGCGGCAGGACGCCGGTCATGCGGGCGGTGACGATCAGCGTGCCCTTGCCGACGGGCTCGGGAGCGGCGTCCATACCCCTAGAATTTTGGGCCGAGGCGGCGCCCGCCAGGGTCAAGACGCTGGCGGCGGCCAGAAGGGCGGCGGCGGTCTTCATCGGTATCAATCCCCGACAATCGCCGGATCGAGGAGGGTCCGGCTTCGATGTCGAGAACACTCTTTCACGCCCCCTGCACTGACGCCTTGATCCAGCGCAAGACCATGGAAATACGCATGAAAAAGCCTCTTCGACCGAGATCGAAGAGGCTGATTTCATTGACCGAAGCGATCAGGGCTCGGAGCGGCCCTCATCCCCTTCGTCGAACAGCTGGAACTCGTGCCAGACGCCGTTCAGCACGCCGAACGCCACCGCCAGGCCGAGGCCCAGGATCCAGGCGAAATACCACATGGGACGATCTCCTTTCGCGGGATCAGTAGAGGTCGGGGTTGGTCTTGAGGGCGGCGGTGCTCGAACGGCCCCACAGCACCTTGTAGACCCACGAGGTGTAGAGCAGCACGATCGGCAGGAAGACCACGACCACGATCAGCATGATGAACAGGGTCGTATGGCTGGACGAGGCGTTCCACACCGTGAGGCTGGACTGAGGATTGATCGAGCTGGGCAGGATGAAGGGGAACATCGACAGGCCGACCGTCGAGATGATCCCCACCGCCGAAGCCGAGGAACCGCCGAAGGCCATGGCCGGGGACCGGCGCCACATGCCGATCAGGCCCACCAGGGCGCCGAGGAAGCCCAGGACCGGGGCGATGATCATCCACGGATAGAGACCGTAGTTGTCCATCCAGGCGCCGGGCGCGGCCTCGACCGTGGTGCGCAGCGGGTTGGAGAAGCCCGCCGTGTCCAGCACGCCCGTGATACGGAAGCCGATGTCGCCAAAGGCGATGAACAGGCCGCCGACCGCGAAGAGCACCAGGCTGAGCAGACCGGCGACAGTGCCGATGGCGCGGGCGCGGTGCAGCACCGGCCCCTGCTCGCCCTTGATCGACAGCCAAGCCGCGCCATGCAGCACCAGCATGCAGACCGACAGCAGGCCGCAGATCAGGGTGAAGGGCGAAAACAGACCCAGCAGCGTCCCTTCGTAGAAGGAGCGTAGATCGCTATCCAGGCGGAAGGGCGCGCCCAGCAGGACGTTGCCGACAGCCACGCCGAACACCAGGGCCGGGACGAAGCTGCCGATGAACAGGCCCCAGTCCCACATCGAGCGCCAGCGCTTGTCGGCACGCTTGGACCGGTACTTGAACGACACGGGCCGCAGGATCAGCGCCGACAAGACTAGGAACATGGCCAGGTAGAAGCCGGAGAAGCTGACGGCATAAACAAAGGGCCAGGCGGCGAAGATCGCCGCGCCGCCGACGATGAACCAGACCTGGTTGCCCTCCCAGGTCGCGCCGACGGTGTTGATCACCATGCGGCGCTCTTCATCCGTCTTGGCGACGAAGGGCAGCAGGGCGCCGACGCCCATGTCGAAGCCGTCCGTCAGGGCGAAGCCGATCAGCAGCACGCCCAGCAGTCCCCACCAGATCAGGCGGAGCGTGGTGTAGTCGAGGGGAAGTTCCATCTCTCTTGTTTCCTTGAACGACCGGGGTCAGGCGACCGCCGGTTCGCCTTCCGCCTGAGGTTCATCGGGGACGTCGTGCTGGTTGAAGGGGCCCTTCTTGATCGCGCGAAGGATCAGACCGACCTCGATCACCGCCAGGGCGCCGTACAGGACGGTGAAGCCGATGATGGTGGTCCAAAGCTGCGGCACGGTCAGGCTGGACGCGCCCAGGAAGGTCGGCAGGACGCCTTCCACGGCCCAGGGCTGACGGCCCACTTCGGCCAGGACCCAACCGGACTCGATGGCGATCCACGGCAGGGGGATGGCCAGAACGGCCAGACGCAGGAACCAGCGCGTGTCGTGCTTGCGCAGGGTGCACAGGACGAAGGCCGTGGCGAACAGACCGATCATCAGGAAGCCGATGCCGGCCATGATGCGGAAGACCCAGAACATCAGCGGCACATTGGGTACGGTGTCCCAGGCCGCCTGCTTGATCTGCTCGGGCGTGGCCTGACGCGGATCGGCGACATAGCGTTTCAGCAGCAGGCCGTAGCCCAGGTCGTTGCGCACCGATTCAAACTGCGCGCGAGCAGCCGTGTCGGTGTGGTCGGCCTTGACCTTCTCCAGGGCGTCATAGGCGACAACACCGCGTTCGATACGGTCTTCGGCGACAGCGACCAGTTCCAGAATGCCGATCACCGGCTTGTCGATGCTGCGCGTCGAGATCAGGCCCAGGACATAGGGAATCTTGACCTCGAAATGGGTGTGACGGTCTTCCAGGCTGGGCAGGCCGAAGGCGGTCAGACCGGCAGGCGCCGGCTCGGTGCGCCACATGGCTTCCAGCGCGGCCAGCTTCATCTTCTGGTTGTCGGTCAGGGCATAGCCCGACTCATCGCCCAGAACGACGACTGACAGCGACGACAGCAGGCCGAAGGCGGCCGCCACGGTCATGGACCGCTTGGCGAACCCGACGTGCTTGCCCTTCAACAGATAGAAGGCCGAGATGCCCAGCACGACCACGGCGGCGCAGACGTAACCGGCCGAGACGGTGTGGACGAACTTGGCCTGGGCCACCGGGTTGAAGATCACCGCCATGAAGTCCACGACTTCCATGCGCATGGTGTCGGGGTTGAAGGCGGCGCCGACCGGGTTCTGCATCCAGCCGTTGGCGACCAGGATCCACAGGGCCGACAGGTTGGTGCCCAGCGCCACCAGGAAGGTGACGAACAGGTGCCCTACGCGCGGCAGCTTGTCCCAGCCGAAGAACATCAGGCCGACGAAGGTGGCTTCCAGGAAGAAGGCCATCAGCCCTTCAATGGCCAGCGGGGCCCCGAAGATGTCGCCGACATAGTGGGAGTAATAGGACCAGTTCATGCCGAACTGGAATTCCATGGTCAGGCCGGTGGCCACGCCCAGAACGAAGTTGATGCCGAACAGCACGCCCCAGAACCGGGTGATGGTTCGCCATATAGGCCTGCGCGTCATGACATAGATGCTCTCCATGATGACCAGCATGAAGGAGAGGCCCAGCGTGAGGGGCACGAACAGAAAGTGGTATAGCGCCGTCAGTGCGAACTGAAGGCGTGACAGGTCTACGACCGCCAGGTCGATCATGGGCTCAGGCTCCTGACCGCCAGCCCCCATCGACCGGCGTTCTACTATAACCTAAAGCAGCGCCGTGGGGCGCGCCTTGATCCGGATCAAAGCCCAACCGGGACGACTCGCTCTAGACGGCGTTTCGCCCAAGGCTGTTTCGTCACAAGGACGATTCGCCCAATGCGCCTTCGCGCTGGTCTATGTCTGTTCGCGCGGACGGAGCAGGAGAGACGATGACGGCCCAGCCGATCGAAGCAGACGCCGCACCGGCCCAATGGCTGAAGAAGGCCCTGTCGCCGCGCACGCGGATCATGTCCTTGGCCGGCGGCCTGGTGATCGCCGACGCGATTCCGGCCGTAGGGTTTGCGGCGGGCCTTGGACTGGCCGTCGGCGCCCTGCCGCAGGGATACAGCCACGCCCTGCCCGGCGCGGCCCTGGCCGTCGCCTCGCTTCTGACGCGCGGGGCGCTGACTCAGGTCGCGACCGTCGTGGCCGCGCGCGCCGCCCGCGCGGTCAAGGGGGACCTGCGGCGTCAGGTCCTGAACGGCGCCTTCTCCGGCCGCCTGTCCGACGCCGAGACCATGACCGCGACCGTCGAGGGGGTCGAGGCGCTGGACGGCCATGTCTCACGCTTCGGGCCCGCCCGCATGGCCGCCGCCGTGACGCCGCTTCTGCTGATCGCCGTGGCCGCCGTGGTCAGCCCCTTCACCGCCGGCATCCTCATCTTCACCCTGCTGCCCTTCGTCATCGGCATGGCCCTGACCGGCATGGCGGCGGGCGCCGAGAGCCGCCGTCAGTTCCAGGCGCTGGAACGGCTGTCCGGTCTCTTCCTCGACCGCATCCGCGCCCTGCCCGCCATCCTTGCCTTCCAGGCCGAGACGCAACAGACGGCGGTGATCGCTCGCGCCTCCGACGATCTGGCCCGCCGCACCGGCAAGGTGCTGAAGATCGCCTTCCTGTCCTCGGCGATTCTGGAGTTCTTCTCGGCCCTGGCGGTCGCGCTGGTCGCCGTCTATTGCGGCTTCAACCTGCTGAAGCTGCTGCCCTTCCCCGCGCCTGAGCAACTCAGCCTGACGCGCGCCTTCTTCCTGCTGGCCCTGGCGCCCGAAGTCTATGCCCCCATGCGCCGCCTGGCCGCCGCCTATCACGACCGTCAGGCCGCCGAATCCGCCGTGCCCAGCCTGAGGAAGCTGACCGAGAGCGCCGCGCCCGTCGCCGCGCCGCCCCCCGCGCCCGCCAGCGCCCCCGCCGTCGCTTTCCGCGACGTGACCATCGCCTATGAAGCGGGCGCGCCCGTCCTGACCGGCTTCAATCTGGCTGTCGCCCCCGGCGCCACCGTGGCCCTGCTGGGCGCCAGCGGCTCGGGCAAGAGCAGCCTGCTGCATCTCTTCCTCGGCCTGTCCCCGCTAAGCGACGGCGAGGTCGAGGTTGGCGACGTCCGCCTGTCCGACCATCCCGACCTGACCGCCTGGATCGCCTGGGCCGGTCAGGCGCCGGTCGTGGTGCCCGGAACCCTGGCCGAGAACATCGCCCTGGCCTGGCGCGGCGCGCCGTCAGGGCGCGTCATGGAAGCCGCCGCCCGCGCCGGCTTCACCGGCGACCTGAACCGGATCATCGACGAGCGCGGCGGCGGTCTGTCGGGGGGCGAGCGACGGCGGCTGGGTCTGGCCCGCGCCTTCCTCAAGCCCGCGCCGATCCTGCTGCTGGACGAGCCCACCGCCAATCTGGACGCCGCGTCGGAGGCCGCCCTGTTGCCGATCATCCGCGCCGCGGCCGAGGGCCGCACTACCCTGATCGCCACCCATTCCGAGGTCGTCGCCGAATTGGCCGACGTCGTGGTGCGGCTGTGAGCGCACCGAACATGTCCGGCGTCGCCCGCCTCAAGACCCTGATCCGCGCCCAGGAACGTCGTCAGGGCTTTCGCCTGCTGGCCGCCTCCGTCTGCGCTGCCCTCGTGTCCGCCGCAGCCGTCCTGCTGCTGGGGGTGTCAGGCTGGTTCATCACGGCTTCGGCCCTGGCCGGTCTTGCGGGGCCCCTGGTGGCCCACAGCTTCAACTTCATGGTGCCCAGCGCCCTGATCCGCTTCCTCGCCATCGTCCGCACCGGGTCGCGCTACGGCGAGCGGGTCACCGGCCACGACGCGGCGCTCAAGGCCCTGGCCGCCCTGCGTCCTCAGTTGTTCGAGAGCGTCGCGCGCGGCCCCGCAAGCCGCGCTCTGACGTTGGCGGGCGGCGATGCCTCCTCGCGGATGGTTCAGGACGTTGACGCGGTTCAGAACCGTTTCGTGCGCCTGTCCGCGCCCTGGGGCGCCGCCGCCGGTCTGGTGGCAGGCATCGGTCTGGCTCTGCTGACCGGCTGGATGACCGCCTTGACCATCGCGGCGGCCAGCGCCTTCAGCGTGCTCGCCGCGGCCCTCGTCGGCCGCGGGATGGCCGAGCCCGCCGGGCGCGCGGTTCAGGCCGCGTCGGGCGATCTCAAGACCGAGTTCGCCGCCCTGGCCGCCGCCGCGCCCGAGCTTCAGGCCTATGGCGTCAAGCCCTGGGCAGTGGAGCGTCTGGCCGAGCGCGGCGCGACGCTGGAACGCGCAACCCAACGCCTGGCCGTGGCCGGCGGCGGGATCCTGCTGCCCCAGTCAGCCGCCATGGCCTTGGCTGTACTTGGCGTGATGGCGACCGCCGGGGCCGCCTCCCCGCCCCTGATCGCCCTGGCCATTCTGGCCGCCGTCACCACCGTCGAGAGCGCTGGCGCCCTGCTGACCGCCTTCCGCCACAACGGCGCGGTTGAAGCGGCGGTCGAGCGTCTGGGCGACCTGCTGGAAGCCCCCGCGTCAGCGCCGGCGCAGCCCGCCGCCCCGATCATCGGCCTGAGCGCTGACCTCTTGCTGGCCCCGCCACGGCGCCTGGCCGTCACCGGCCCGTCCGGCGCCGGCAAGACCACCCTGATCGAGCGGCTGATGCACCTGCGCACGCCCCTGTCCGGCGAAGCGACCCTGGGCGGCGTCGACGCCGCCGACACCGCGCCCGACGCTGCCCGCGCCCTGTTCGCTTACGCCCCGCAACAGGCCGTGCTGCTGGCCGGCACGGTGCGTGAGAACCTGAAGCTGGCCCTGCCGGGCGCCGATGACGACGCCCTGTGGGCCGCGCTCGAAGACGCCGATCTGGCCGCCCGCATCCGCGCCGCGCCCGCCGGTCTGAACGCGCCTCTTGGCGAGAACGGCGCCCGCCTGTCGGGTGGCGAACGTCGTCGCCTGGGCCTGGCCCGCGCCTATCTGCGCCCCGCGCCCTGGCTGGTGCTGGACGAACCGACCGAAGGTCTGGACGCCGCCACGGAGACGCGCGTGCTGGAGCGCCTGACGGAGCGTCTGGCGCGCACCGGTCAGGGTCTGATCCTGGTCAGCCACCGCCCCGCCCCTCTGGCCCTGTGCGACGAGCGTCTGGCCGTCACGGGTCTGTCGCCGTCCGGGGCGGTTCAGATGGCGTTGCGGAAGGCGCAGGCGGCGGCCTGATCCGCCGACATTCCTTTGATCTCTATCAAGGCGCGCGGGCTCGCGAACGGCTTTGCTGGGATTAAAGGAGATATCCCATGCCCGCAGACGTCGTTCCCGTCATCGCCGCCATCGTGTCGGCCTTCCTGGTCTTCATGGCCGTCCTCGGCTTTGCCTCCGTCTGGAGCAACATGGACGACAAGGCGAAGAACTAACGACCTGGAACCCGCCATGAAAAAAGCGCACGCCCGTTGAACGGACGTGCGCTTTGTCGTTGTTGCAAACCGTGGCCCGACGCCGATCAGTCGGTGTCGGTCGGGCCGCTTTCCTGCCCCGGAATGATGGCCCGGAACAGCAACTTGTCGATCCGACGATCGTCCATATCCAGCACCTCGACCTCGAAGCGGCCCAGTTGAAGGATTTCGCCCTCCTGCGGCAGTCGCGACAGGTGGTGCAGCACCAGCCCGGCGACGGTGTGGAAGCTTTCGTGCTCGCCGAAGTCCTCTCCCAGTTCGTCGCCCAGTTCGTCCAGATCGGTCTGGCCGTCGACCGCCCATGAGCCGTCTTCGCGCTTGCGGACCGACTGGCCCAGTTCGTCGTGGCTCTCGTTGAAGTCGCCGGCGATCATTTCCAGCAGGTCGGTGGCGGTCACCACGCCTTCGAAGGCGCCGTACTCGTCGACGACGAAGGCCATGTGAACCTTGGAGCCCTTCAGGATCTCCAGCGCCTTTAGCACCGAGGTCGACTGCGGAATGAAAGCCGGCTCCGCCACCAGCTTCTCGATGTCGTAGGAGCCGTCGGTCAACAGGGCGTCAAGCAGGTCCTTCTTGTGAACCACGCCCAGGGGATTATCGACGTCGCTCTCGCGCGCCACGACGATGCGCGAATAGGGGCAGGTGCGGATTTCCTCGCGCAGCACTTCCTCAGAATCGTCCAGGGCGATCCAGAAGACCTCGTGGCGCGGCGTCATGGCCACGCGCACGGCGCGGTCACCCAGGCGCAGGATCTCCTCGATCATCTCCTGTTCTTCAGGCTCGATCAGGCCGGCGGACGTGCCTTCCGCCAGAATGCTCTCGACCTCTTCCTGGGTGACGTCCGAACCGTCGCGGTCCTTGACGCCGAGAAGTTTCAGGATGCCCGAGGTCGACGCCGTCAGCAGAAGCACGAAAGGCTTCATCAACAGGGCCATGGTCGAAATCGGCGCCGCCATCTTGGAGGCGATGGTCTCGGGGAAGATCAAGGCCAGACGCTTGGGCACCAGCTCACCGACGATCAGCGAGACATAGGTGATCAGCACGACCACCAGGGCCGTCGAAGCGAACTGCGAATAAGGCGCCAGCGCCGGGAAGCTGGTTTCCAGGATCCGGTCGAGCTCGCCCGCTATGGTCGCCTGACCATAGGCGCCCGCCAGAATGCCGATCAGGGTGATGCCGACCTGAACCGCCGACAGAAACTGCGTCGGCTCTTCGGACAGCTTCAGGGCCGCCCGGGCCCCGCGATCTCCGCGCTCGGCGCGGCTTTGCAGCTTGGATTTACGCGATGAAACGACCGCAAGCTCGGTCATGGCGAAAAGGCCGTTCAGCACCACAAGCAGCAGCACGACGGCGATAGCGATGGTCAACATCGAAAGGGGAGAAACCCGCAGCGCGGCGCGACAATCGGCGTCCGCGCGGCGACAATAAGGCCGAAGATGCGGCTACGCCAGCAAATCATGCGCCCGACGGCCGGTTCACCACGTCCGGCCGACGCCGACCGAGCCGTAAGCTCCTGGCTCGGATGGTCGCCCGCCGTCCTGAACCGCCGCGCAGGCGCTCATGCCGATGATGGTGCCGATGAACAGTCCCAGCCGGATCGCGCGCCGCATTTATGGTTACCCGATTGTTAACGTCGTTAGCCAACGTCATGGGCGAACGGCGGTTCCCTGGCCGTGACCTCAGGCGGCGGCGCACGCCTCGGCGCGCCAGGCCTCGGCCGCAGCGATGCCCTGGTTGAGGCCATCCAGCAGGATCTCGAGCGTCACCGGCTTGGCGACAAGGGCGTCCACGCCGACCTGCATCGCCTGCTGCTGATGGGCTTCGGTCGTGTTGGCGGTCAGCATGACGACCGGCGTGCGGTCCAGTCGATGCGCCGCCTCGTGCGCCCGGATCAGGCTGATCGCGGTCAGCCCGTCCATCACCGGCATCTGCATGTCCATCAGGATCATGTCGTACCGGTCGCGCAAGAACTGATCCACGCCCTGACGGCCGTCGTCCGCGGTGTCGATCTCGAAACCCAGCGGTTCCAGCAGGCAGCGCACAACCATCTGGTTGGCCGGATTGTCCTCGACCACCAGAACCCGCTGCGCCCTGTCCATCGCTTCGGCGCCGTCGTCGGGAGCCGTGTCGGCCGCCGCGCCCAGCCGCTGGATGGGCAGGATGACGGAGAATAGGCTGCCCTCGCCCGGCGTTGACCGCGCGGAAATCTCGCCGCCCATCAACTCAGCCAGAGACCGGCAGATCGACAGCCCCAGGCCGGTGCCGCCAAACTCGCGCGAAATGGTGTCGTCGGCCTGAACGAACGGATTGAACAGGCGCTGCGCCGTCTCAGGATCAAAGCCGATCCCGGTGTCCTTCACCTCGATCCGCAGGCGCTCGCCCTCGGCGCCGGTCGTTAGATCGACCCGCACGTCCACAGCGCCTTGCGGCGTGAACTTGACCGCGTTGGACACCAGATTGGACACGATCTGCGTGATCCGCACGCCGTCACCCAGCACCTGCCCTTCGGCGGCCTCCGAGAAGCTCACCGACAGGGTCACGTCCCGTTCCTCGGCGGCGGCGGCCCGCATCTCGACCACGGCGGCGATGTCGGCGCGCAGATCGAACGGGGCCGGCGCCAGACGGAACTGGCCCGCCTGCATCTTCGACAGGTCCAGCATGTCGTCCAGCACGCGCCGCAGGGAATCGCCCGCGCCGGTGATCAGCGACAGCATCTGCGTCTGCCGCTCGGTCAGGGTCGTGTGCGCCAGGGCCGAGGCCAGACCGAGGACGGCGTTCAGGGGCGTTCGCACCTCATGACTGATGTTGGCGAAGAAGCGGTCCCGCACCTGGGCCGCGCGGCGGGTCTCTTCCTGCGCGATCTCCAGCGCCTTCAGGGCCCGGACGTGATCGGAAACCTCGAAACGGATGGCCGTGTAGGTCTCGGGCCGTCCGTCCTCGCCGGGATTCGGCACGATGGTCGTGTCGACCCAGTACAGTTCACCGTTCTTGTTGCGGTTCTGGATCGTGCCGCGCCACACCCCGCCGCCGGCGATGGTCCGGTAAAGGTCCTGGAAGAACGCACGCGGGTGATGGCCGGAATTGACCAGCCTGTGGTTCTGCCCGACCAGTTCGTCGCGGCTGTAGCCGCTGACGTCCACGAACTTCTGATTGCAGTACAGAATCTGGCCGGCGCGGTCCGTGATGGCCACGATCGCCGCCTCGTCCAGAGCCCCGGACAGGCCCGCGCGACGCGGCCAGTCAATGTCAGTCATTAGGCTTCCCTTTCGTCAGGAAGGCCTTGCGCCAACTTCACCGCAGCTTCGTTAATATCATTGATATTCAGATACTTATTATCCTCGCCCGGCGAATTTTCTCTCCGATCAATTCGCCAAGGTCGCCCCCGACAGCAAAACGGCCCCCGGATTGCTCCGGGGGCCGCTCTGTTACGCTTTACGCTTGGCCTGACGCCCTTGCGGGCTGCTTCAGGCCGGTACGCTTACTGTTCGGGTCCGAAGACCCGGATCCATCGCTTAGGCGACGATCTTGGCCACGACGCCGGCGCCGACGGTGCGGCCGCCTTCACGGATGGCGAAGCGCAGCTTCTCTTCCATGGCGATCGGGGTGATCAGTTCGACGTCCAGCTCAGCGTTGTCGCCGGGCATGATCATCTCGACGCCTTCCTTCAGGTGCACGATGCCGGTCACGTCGGTCGTGCGGAAGTAGAACTGCGGACGGTAGTTCGTGAAGAACGGCGTGTGACGGCCGCCCTCTTCCTTGGTCAGGATGTAGGCTTCGGCCACGAACTTGGTGTGCGGGGTGATCGAACCCGGCTTGCACAGCACCTGGCCGCGCTCGACGTCTTCACGCTTGGTGCCGCGCAGCAGCACGCCCACGTTGTCGCCGGCTTGACCCTGGTCCAGCAGCTTGCGGAACATTTCGACGCCCGTGCAGGTCGTCTTCTGGACCGGACGGATGCCGACGATCTCGACTTCTTCACCGACCTTGACGATGCCGCGCTCGACGCGACCCGTGACCACGGTGCCGCGGCCCGAGATCGAGAACACGTCTTCGACCGGCATCAGGAAGGGCAGGTCGATCGGGCGTTCCGGCTGCGGGATGTAGTCGTCGACAGCCTGCATCAGCTTCAGGATGGCTTCTTCGCCGATGGCGGCGTCGCGGCCTTCGACGGCGGCCAGGGCCGAGCCCTTGACGACCGGGATGTCGTCGCCCGGGAACTGGTAGGACGACAGAAGTTCACGAACTTCCATCTCGACCAGCTCGAGCAGCTCTTCGTCGTCGACCATGTCGACCTTGTTCAGGAAGACCACCAGGGCCGGAACGCCGACCTGACGCGACAGCAGGATGTGCTCGCGGGTCTGCGGCATCGGGCCGTCAGCGGCCGAGCAGACCAGGATCGCGCCGTCCATCTGGGCGGCGCCCGTGATCATGTTCTTCACGTAGTCGGCGTGGCCGGGGCAGTCGACGTGCGCGTAGTGACGGTTGGCCGTCTCGTATTCCACGTGCGCCGTGTTGATCGTGATGCCGCGGGCCTTTTCTTCCGGCGCGGCGTCGATGTCGGCGTAGTTCATCGCCTTGCCGCCGCCGGCCTTCGCCAGCGTGATCGTGATCGCAGCCGTCAGCGTCGTCTTGCCGTGGTCAACGTGACCGATCGTGCCGATGTTGCAGTGCGGCTTAGTGCGTTCGAACTTTTCCTTGGCCATGGCCAAACTCCTGTGGCCCGGGTCCAAGGACGGAGGGGCGCTTTTGTCAGATCAAAAACCTGGAGCGGGTAGACGGGATCGAACCGACATCCTCAGCTTGGAAGGCTGCTGCACTACCATTGTGCTATACCCGCGCGAAGAATGCGTTGCCCCAACCTCGCGAGAGACTGGCGTTTCCGCACCCGATTCCTTTTCAGGGTTCCCGTCCTCTCGGCCTCGAAACGCGCGTGGTGGGGGAAGAAGGACTCGAACCTTCGAAGCTTTCGCAGCGGATTTACAGTCCGCCCCCTTTGCCACTCGGGACATTCCCCCAGCGCGCGTTTTCAAAACCGGTCTGGAATACGCAACACCACGATCTTTCGATCATTTTTGTCGCGAAAGCCTTCGTGTCCGGCGACGCCTGCTTTAGAGGAAGCGCCTGACCCGAAGCCCTGGGGCCCAAATCGGAGGCCGTCTTATAGTGTCGTCATTTTCAGAACGCAACGACCGGAAACCCGGTAAAAAACAATCTTTCCACAAGCGTGGAGAAAACCGTCCCGAGAAGGGTCGATCGGCTGCGTCGGCAGGTCGTTCCGGGGGAGATTCCGCCTCCAAGCCCCCGCGCGGCAAGGCCGATGCGGATAATTTTATCTGGGGCCGCCATCCGGTTCTGGCCGCTCTGGCCAATCCGACCCGCCGCGGAACGGGCCGTTTGATGGTCACGGAGGACAGAGCCGCTGAAATCGAACGGGAAAATCTGGCGAACGGCCACCGAATCGAGGTGATCGATTCGACCGCCCTGGCCCGAATGCTGCCCGCCGGCGCCGTTCATCAGGGCATGGTCTTCAAGGTTCAGCCGCTGGAAGGCGTGTCGCTGGAAGAGATTGCCGAAGACGCCCAGGGCGTGATCGTCATGCTGGATCAGTTGACCGACACCCAGAACGTCGGCGCCATCTTCCGTTCGGCCCTGGCCTTCGGCGCCAAGGGCATCGTGGTGCAGGACCGGCACTCGCCGGCCCTGGCCGGCGCCTTGGCGAAGGCGGCCGTCGGCGCGACCGAGCGCCTGCCCTGCGCCCGCGTCACCAACCTCAGTCGCGCGCTCGAGAAACTGGCCGACATGGGCTGGCGCGCCGTGGCCCTGGACGGCGCCGCCGAGCAGACGCTGGAGGAAGCCCTCGATTCGCGTCCGACCGTCCTGGTCATGGGCTCCGAAGGCGACGGCGTGCGCCGCCTGGTGGCCGAGCACTGCGACGTCCTGGCCAAGATCCCCATGCCCGGCGGCTTCGAAAGCCTGAACGTCTCCAACGCGGCGGCCATCGCCCTCTATGAAGCCGCGCGCACACAGCGCGCCGGCTGACCGGATCGTTCCCGCCGGTCACAGACTGGCGGGAGCGTGACTTTGCCGCTGCGGCGTCTTGGCGCAGCCCGGCCCGGGGCTTAAGAAACCCGGATGGAATTCCTTTCAGACCCCCATCTGCTCAGTCAGGCCTCCGCCCTCGGCAAGGTTCTGATGATCGATCTCGTTCTGGCCGGCGACAACGCCGTCGCCGTCGGCCTGGCCGCCGCCGCCCTGCCCCAGGAACAACGCCGCAAGGCCATCCTGATCGGTCTGGCCGCCGCCGTCGTCATGCGTATCGGTCTGGCCCTGATCACCGTGCAGCTTCTGGCCATCGTCGGCCTGCTGCTGGCGGGCGGCTTCCTGCTGCTGTGGGTCTGCTGGAAGATGTGGCGCGAGCTGCGCGAGCAGGCGACCCATGACCAGGCCGAGGCCGAGGCCGAGATCGAACGGGCCATGGCCATCGAGCACGGCGGCGGCCCCTCGCCCGAGGAACTGGGCCTCAAGCGCAAGACCTTCGGCGCCGCCCTGATCCAGATCATGATCGCCGACCTGACCATGTCGCTGGACAATGTGCTGGCCGTCGCCGGCGCCAGCCATGACCACCCCTGGATCATGGTCTTCGGCCTGATCCTGTCGATCGCCCTGATGGGTCTGGCCGCCAGCTTCATCGCCAAGCTATTGAACCGCTATCGCTGGATCGCCTATGTGGGTCTGGTCATCGTCCTGTACGTCGCCCTGCACATGATCTGGGACGGCGGCCGTTCGGTCATCGTGCGCACCGGCCACGCCGACCAGTTCAACGCCTCGGCCCCCGCCTTCCTCGACATCGGCGCCGAGGAGCAGGCCAAGCACATGAAGCACGCCGGCGCCGGCAGCAAGGACGCTACCCCCGCCGCCCTGCCCGGCGCGCGGGAACAACGAAGCGCGCCGCCGGAGGCGGCGCCCGCGCACTGACCCGACAACAAAAGGCCCGGAGCAATCCGGGCCTTTTCTCTTTTACTGGGTCAGCGCTTCGTGTCCGCGCAGCCAACCCGTGACTGAAATCCGGTCCTCCCCGGCTGACAGGGCGACCTGGGTGACCGAATGGGGCGTCGGGACCCGGAGCAGGTTCAACGTGTTGAAGCAGGGCGTGAAGGCTTCGGCCACGTTGCCGTCGTCGCCATGGAAGGCCAGCAATCCGCCCCAGTCGATCCGCCAGACCGGCGTCAAGTTCAGCACATAGGCGAAATAACGGTTCTTTCCCTCGGCGTGATCGTCATGCTCGGTGAGGAAGTGCCCGGCGCGAAAACGGGTCAGTTGGGCGTCGGCCAGGGCGATGCGCGGCTGGTCCGTCAGGTCGCGCATAAGGTCCAGAAAGGCCTCGCCGTTCAGGAAGGCCAGCAGATCGGCCCAGATCGGCGCCGCTTGTCCCGCCTGAACCAGGTCGAAGACCGGGTGGTTGTCATACAGATACTGGAAGCCGTCCGTGGCGGCGGACTGGATCGCCTGACCCAGGGCCTGCTTCTGTCCCGGCTGAAGCGAGGCCAGCCAGGCGCCCGGCAGGTCGACATGGCCCGTCCCGCGCCGGGTCACGACATTATAGTCCGTCTCGCAGGCCGCCGCGTGCAGGGCCTGGGCCGAGGCCGGCGACAGGATATCGCGGACCTGGGCCCGACCGCTCGCCGCGAGACGCCCGCGCACCGCCGCGCGCCGGTCCGGGGACAGGTCGCTCAAGGCCGGCTTGTGCGCTCCCGCCGTCACCCCTCCGCGCCGCCGAAGCGTTCGGTCCATTCGGCCACCTGGGCGTCCTCGATCTTGGCGAACAGGACGGCGGCGGCCGCCACCGTCTGACCGGCCGGAACCAGGTTCAGCAGGTCGGCCTCGGCAGACGGCCAGGACAGGTCGGTGGCGCTGACCGTGGCGCCGATGCGCTCGGCGCTGCCCGGCATGAAGGGTACGGTGATGCGGGCGAACAGGGCGACCAGCGACAGGCCGGTGCGGACGACGACGGCGGCGCGGTCGCGGTCCGTCTTCAGAGCCGTCCACGGGGCGGCTTCCTGCAGATACTCATTGCCCAGCACCCACAGCGCGCGCGCGGCCTGGGCCGCCTTGCGGAACTCCATGGCCTCGAACTCGGCGGTCAGGGTTTCCAGACCGGCCTTGATGTCGGCGGCCAGCTTGACCTCCAGCGGACCGGCCTCGCCGCCCTCGGGCACGGCGCCGTCGAACTTGGATTCCGTGAACTTGACGATGCGGTTGACGAAGTTGCCCAGCACATCGGCCAGGTCCTTGTTCGTCGTCGCCTGGAACTGCTCCCAGGTGAAGGCCGCGTCGGAGTGTTCCGGCCCATAGGCCGTCAGATGCCAGCGCCAGTAGTCGGCGGGCAGCAGCTCCAGCGCCTGATCCATGAAGACGCCCCGGCCCATGCTGGTCGAGAACTTGCCGCCATACCAGTTCAGCCAGTTGAAGGCCTTGAGCTGATCGACCGTCTTCCACGGCTCGCCCGAACCGAGGATGGTGGCGGGGAAGCTGACGGTGTGGAAGGCGACGTTGTCCTTGCCCATGAACTGGACGTAGCGCACGTCGTCCGCGCCCTCGTCCAGACGCCACCACGAGCGCCAGTCGCCGCCGTTGGCGTCCGCCCACTCCTCGGTCGCGCCGATGTATTCGATGGGGGCGTCGAACCAGACGTAGAAGACCTTGCCCTCCATGCCGGGACGCGGGCCGCCGTCAGGGCCGACGACCGGCACGCCCCACTTCAGGTCGCGGGTGATGCCGCGGTCGATCAGGCCCTCGTCCAGATGCTTGTAGGCGATGGAGCGGGCCAGCGGCTGCCAGCCCTCGGAACGGGCGTCGACCCAGGCGCGGACGTCGTCGGCCACCTTGGTTTGCAGCAGATAGAGGTGGCGCGTGTCGCGAACTTCAAGGTTGCGGCTGCCCGAAACCGCCGAATAGGGATTGATCAGGTCGGTCGGGTCCAGCAAGCGGCCGCAGTTGTCGCACTGATCGCCGCGCGCCTTCTCATAGGCACAGTGGGGGCAGGTCCCTTCGACATAGCGGTCGGGCAGGAAACGGGCGTCGTCGATCGAGTAGATCATCCGGTCGACGCGCTCCTCGATCAGGCCGCGTTCTTCCAGCACCTTGGCGAAGTGCTGAGTCAGGCGCTTGTTCGGCTCGTTGGAGCTGCGGCCGAAGACGTCGAACGACAGGCTGAAGGCCTCGCCGGCCTTCTTCTGAACCTCATGCTGTTCGTCGCAATAGGTGCGGACGTCCTGCCCGGCGGCGGCGGCGGCGAGTTCCGCCGGGGTGCCGTGCTCGTCGGTGGCGCAGACATAGAGGACGTCGTGGCCGCGCCCGCGCATGAACCGCGCCCAGACATCGGCGGGCAACATGGACCCGGCCAGATTCCCAAGGTGCTTGATGCCGTTGATGTAGGGCAGCGCCGAGGTGATGAGGATGCGGGCCATGGTCGTCCAGTCTGCGGGAGGAAGCAGACGGATATAGAGGCCCGTTACGCCCGCGTCACCCCGCCGTCACTCCTCAGGCCGGAAGCCGCCTGGCGATCCGCACGAAGCGCCCGGTCAGCAGCGCGCCCGAGATCAGGCTGGCCACGATGACCGACCAGACCAGGCCATCCACGCCGATCCGGTGCGCCAGCCACCAGCCCAGCGGGATCATGATGATGCCGTAGGACAAGAGGTGCATCAGCGTCGGCCAGACCACGTCGCCCGCCGCGCGGTTGGCCTGGGCCGCGACCACCTGCTGGGCGTCGGCGACAAAGAACAGGGTCGCCAGCACCAGGGCCGGGGCGGCGATGGCCAGGATGGCCGGGTCGGTCGTATAGGCGCTGACCACCAGGGGCGCGGTCAGCCACAGGCCGATGGCGATGATGAAGGCCAGAACCGTCACCACGCCAATGCCCGCCAGACCGCCGCGCATGACTCCGGCCTTGTCGCCCGCGCCGTAGCTGCGGCCCACCAGAACCGCCGTCGCCGACGACAGGCCCATGGGAACCATGAAGACGATGGCGGAAACGTTGATGACGACCGCCCAGCTGGCGGTCTCGGCCGCGCCCAGCTGACCGGCGAACAGGGTCATGGCGGCGAAGGCCCCGACCTCGATGAAGTTGGACGAACCGGCCCCGACGCCGACCTTGACCTGCTCGCGCTCGACCGCCTTGTCCCGCCTGGGCTTGTTGAACAGGCCCCATTCCTTCGCCTCAGGCAGGCGCAGGATGAAGATGACTAGGAAGATCGCCAGCGCCATGCGGGCCCCGAAGGTGGCCCAGGCCGAGGCCTGTGCGCCGTGCATGCCGAGGCCCAGAATGTCGGGCACCAGCAGAAGGTTCAGAGCCAGGTTGACCGCATTGGCCACCCACATGGCGACCATGCCGGCCTTGGGCCGATGCAGACCCTCAAGGAAGAACTGGGCCGCGACCGAGATCAGATAAGCGGGCATCGACAGGGCGAAGATCATCAAGACCGGCGAGGCGCCCTCGCCCAGTCCGTCTTCCAGCCCCATGTGGCGCAGGCCGAACGGCCCCAGCGCCATCAGGACGATCATGGAGACGAAACCGATCTGCATGGCGTAGACCATGCCGCGGCGCAACACGGCGCCGACCTCGTCCTTGCGCCCCTCGCCCAGCAGGCGGGCGGTCATCACTTGGACCCCCATCATCAGGCCGACCGCCGTGGTCAGCACGACCGAGGACGGCGCCCAGGCCAGGGAGTGATAGGCCAGTTCGCGGCTGGCGTAGTGGCCGACGACGATGGCGTCGGTCAGACCCATGGTCATGATGCCCAAACGCGCCATGACGACCGGCCAGGCCAGCTTCAGCAGCTCGGACAGGGTCTCGCGGGTCTTGAAGCTGAGCAGGGCGTTGGTCATGGGAGCCGGGACAGGCCACGGGTGCGACCAAAGGTCAACACTTGCGGCCTAAAGCCACAAAAGGGTCACCAGGCGCCCAGTTCGCGCAGCTCGCGCGCCAGGTCGTCGGGCAGGTCCGTCGCCTCGGCCACGGACAGGTCCGGCGGCGCGTCCTTGGGATCCAAATAGCGCCAGCCCTGAAACGGCCGCCGGGCCAGGGGCGCGGTGCGGATGACCTGGCTGTCCAGCCTGATCTCGCAGCGGCTGTCCTTGCCCTCGCCCACGGTCGTGATGTCGAGGATGCGCTGACGGCAGGTCACCGAGCCCTTCATCACCCAGTAGAGCGAACCGCCGTCCTCGATCTCGGCCGCGCGCTTGGGCGTCATGCGGGTGTGGACGATGCGCCAGTCAGAACGCGCGGCGTTCGCTTCCAGCGTCTCAACCTCGGACACGCCGACGCAGAGTTTGATCATGTGAAGGGGCATGGGGGTGCAGATAGTCTCTTGGCCGGATCGGCGAAACCACCTCTTCCGTCATCCCGGGGCCGCGCAGCGGAACCCGGGACCCAGACGGCGGCCCTGATCCAACCCTGTCCGTGTTTGCAGCTAGGGCCTGGGTCCCGGATCGGCCTGACGGCCGTCCGGGATGACGGATGGGTTAGTCCGCCGCCTTCACCACGGCCAGAACCGCGCCGTCCACGACCTGATCGCCGACGGCGACGTTGAACTCGGCCACCACGCCGTCGAAGGGCGCGGTCAGGGCGTGCTCCATCTTCATGGCCTCCAACACCACGACCGGCTGGCCCTTGGTCACGGCGTCGCCGGCCTTGGCGGGCGCGGCGACGATCTTGCCCGGCATCGGCGCACGCAGGCCGCCGTCGGAGGCGGAGCCGCCCGCGCCCGCGCTGGCCTTGCGGCGGCGGAATTCGATGACGTCGCCGTCGTCGAAGACCACGATGCGCTCAGCGTCGGGGGCAAAGGCGGTGACGACCTCACCGTCGACCACGACCAGATCGGTCTCACCATAGACGCGGGCGCTTTCGCCCCCCACGCCGACGTCGAAGCTTGACTGACGCCCGTGCCAGCCGGGCTCGCCGGTGAGGGTCACGTCGTGATGCTGATCGCCGTGGTGCAGGGCCGTGCGCGACTGGGCCGCGCCATTCATGCGGAAGCCGAACAGGCCCGCCCGCCACGGCGCCAGCGACTTGTCCTCGACGTCGAAGGCGGCGGCGTCGGCCTCAAGCCCGATCAGGCCGGCGGCGGCGGCGACCGCGCGCGGGCGGCCTTCCGACTTCAGCAACTCGCCCTCCTCCGCCGCGATAAAGCCCGTATCCACGTCGCCCTCGACGAAGCGCGGGTGGTCCAGGCAGCGGGCCAAGAAGCCGGCGTTGGTGCGGACGGGCCAGACCTCGACCTCGCGGCAGGCGTTGGCCAGGCGGGCGGCTGCGGCCTCGCGGCTGTCGGCGTGGACGATCAGCTTGGCGATCATGGGGTCGTAGAACTGGCTGACCTCGCCGCCCTGCTCCACGCCGGTATCGACGCGAATGTCGTCGGGCAGGACGAAGTGATCCAGCCGTCCGATGGACGGCAGGAAGCCGTGGGCCGGGTCCTCGGCATAGAGGCGGGCCTCCATGGCCCAGCCCTTCATCGGGATCTCTTCCTGCTTCAGCGGGATCGGCTCGCCCGCCGCGACGCGCAGTTGCCATTCGACCAGATCGACGCCGGTGATGCTCTCGGTCACCGGGTGCTCGACCTGCAGCCGGGTGTTCATCTCCATGAACCAGATGCGGTCGGCCTTCAGCCCTTCGGAGGCGTCGGCGATGAACTCGATGGTCCCCGCGCCCTGATAGTTCACGGCCTTGGCGGCGCGCACGGCGGCGGCGGTGACGGCCTCGCGCGTGGCGGCGTCCATGCCCGGCGCCGGGGCCTCCTCGATCACCTTCTGGTGGCGGCGTTGCAGCGAGCAGTCGCGTTCATGCAGGTGGACGACAGTACCGTGGCTGTCGCCGAAGACCTGCACCTCGATATGGCGCGGACGGGTGATGTAGCTCTCGATCAGCACGCGCGGATCGCCGAAGGACGACTGGCCCTCACGTTGCGCCGAGGCCAGGCCGTCGGCGAAGTCCTCGGCGCGGTCGACCTTCTTCATGCCCTTGCCGCCGCCGCCGGCGACGGCCTTGATGAGGACCGGGAAGCCGATGCGGTTCGCCTCGGCCGTCAGGGTCTCGACCGACTGGTCCTCGCCCTGATAGCCGGGGGTGACGGGCACGCCCGCCTCAATCATCAGCTTCTTGGCCGCGTCCTTCAGGCCCATGGCGCGGATCGAGGACGGCTGCGGGCCGATCCAGACAATGCCCGCCTCCATGACCGCCTCGGCGAAGTCGGCGTTCTCGGACAGGAAGCCGTAGCCGGGGTGGATGGCCTCGGCCCCTGTCGCCTTGGCCGCCGCCAGCACCTTGGCCGCATCCAGGTAGGATTCGCGCGCCGCCGCCGGGCCGATCAGCACCGCCTCGTCCGCCTCGCGCACGTGCAGGGCGTTGGCGTCGGCCTCGGAATAGACGGCGATGGTGCGCAGGCCCATGCGGCGAGCGGTGCGGAAGACGCGGCAGGCGATCTCGCCGCGATTGGCGACCAGGACGGACTTGAACATTCGGCTACCTTATTGCGCCCAGCTCGGGGCGCGCTTGTCGAGGAAGGCGCGAACGCCTTCCTGGCCTTCTTCCGAGACACGGGCGCGGGCGATGCGTTTGGCGGTCTCTTCCAGCAGGCGATGGTCGATGGCCTCGCCCGCCACGTCGTTCACCAGACGCTTGGCCTCGCCCATGGCGCCGGGCGCGCAGGTCGTCAGGCTGTCGGTCAGCATGGAGATGAACTCGTCCACCGAACCTTCCGGCAGGACCAGATCAATCAGGCCCGCATGGGCGGCGTAGTCGGCGTCGAAGATGTTGGCCGTCAGGAACAGCTGGCGAGCGCGGCGCGCGCCGACGGCCTCGATGACATAGGGGGCGATGGTCGCCGGGATCAGGCCCAGCTTGACCTCGGAGAAGGCGAAGCGCGCGCCCTCGACCGCCACGGCCATGTCGCAGGCGGCGACGATGCCCGCCCCGCCGCCCATAGCCGCGCCCTCGACCAGGGCCACCGTCAGGGCCGGCACGTCGTGCAGGGCCTTGAGCATCTTGGCCAGACCCATGGCGTCGTCGCGGTTGTCGGCCTCGGACCAGCCCGCGGCGTCGGCCATCCAGTTCAGGTCGGCGCCCGCGCTGAAGGTGCCGCCTGCGCCGCGGATGAAGACCACGCGCACCCGGTCGGCGCCCTGCAGCGTCTCGAAGGCTTCGAACAGGGCCGCGATGGTGGCGGCGTCGAAGGCGTTCTTCTTCTCCGGCCGGTTGATGGTGACGAAGACCACGCCCGACGGCAGGGCGTCGATCTTGACCAGCTCATTATCCGCGTCCGGCGCCGGATCGGCGACGAAGGGATGGGCGATGGCGTTCATCTCGACCGCCTCGGCGTCGGTGACGTCCAAAGCGTTCAGGTCTTCTTCGGTCGGTTTCTGGTCGGTCATGGTCGGCTCCTTCGCCGAAGTGAAACGCGGCAGCAGGGCTTTGGTCCTTGCTGCGGATCAATGTTGAGCTTGCGCCCGATTACATCCGGAACACGCCGAAGGTCGTCTCGGGAATCGGGGCGTTCAGGCTGGCGCTGATGGCCAGGCCCAGGACGTCGCGGGTCTGGGCCGGGTCGATGACGCCGTCGTCCCACAGGCGGGCGGTGGCGTAATAGGGGTTGCCCTCGTCCTCGTACTTCTGGCGGATCGGCGCCTTGAAGGTCTCGGCCTCCTCGGGCGTCCATGTATCCGCGTCGCGGTGAACGGTGGCCAGGACGCTGGCCGCCTGCTCGCCGCCCATCACGCTGATGCGGCTGTTGGGCCAGGTGAAGAGGAAGCGCGGGCTGTAGGCCCGGCCGCACATGCCGTAGTTGCCGGCGCCGAAGCTGCCGCCGATCAGGACGGTGAACTTGGGCACCTCGGCCGAGGCGACCGCCGTGACCAGCTTGGCGCCATGTTTGGCGATGCCTTCGGCCTCATACTTTCCGCCGACCATGAAGCCCGAGATGTTCTGCAGGAAGAGCAGCGGAATCTTGCGCTTGCACGCCAGTTCGATGAAGTGCGCGCCCTTCTGGGCGCTCTCGCTGAACAGGACCCCGTTGTTGGCCAGGATTGCGACCGGCTGCCCCCAGATACGGGCGAAGCCGCACACCAGCGACGTGCCGTAGAGGGCCTTGAACTCGTCCAGTTCCGAGCCGTCGACAATGCGGGCGATGACCTCGCGCACGTCATAGGGGGCGCGGACGTCGTCGGGGATGATGCCGTACAGTTCCGCCGGATCATAGGCCGGGGCGCGCGGCTCGCGCACGTCCAGCGGCTGGGGCTTGATGGTGTTCAGGTTGGCGACGATGGAGCGGACGATTTCCAGGGCGTGCTCATCGTTCTCGGCCACATGGTCGACCACGCCCGACTTGCGGCCGTGGGTCTCGGCGCCGCCCAGTTCCTCGGCCGAGATGACCTCGCCGGTCGCGGCCTTCACCAGCGGCGGCCCGGCCAGGAAGATGGTGCCCTGATTGCGCACGATCACCGTCTCGTCGGACATGGCGGGCACATAGGCGCCGCCCGCCGTGCAGGAGCCCATGACGCAGGCGATCTGAGGAATCGACTTCGCGCTCATCCGCGCCTGGTTGAAGAAGATGCGGCCGAAATGGTCGCGGTCCGGGAAGACCTCGGCCTGGTGCGGCAGGTTGGCCCCGCCGGAATCGACCAGATAGACGCAGGGCAGGTTGTTCTGCTCGGCGATTTCTTGGGCCCGCAGGTGCTTCTTCACCGTCAGGGGATAGTAGGCGCCGCCCTTCACCGTCGGGTCGTTGGCGACGATCATGACCTCGCGGCCCGACACCCGGCCGACGCCGCAGATCATGCCCGCGCCGGGCGCTTCGTCGCGATACATGCCGTTGGCGGCCAGTTGGCCGACCTCGAGGAAGGGCGAGCCGGGGTCCAGCAGGCGCTCGACCCGGTCGCGCGGCAACAGCTTGCCTCGCGCCACATGGCGGTCGCGGCTGGCGTCGGAGCCGCCGCGCGCGGCCTTGGCCACCTTCTCGTAAAGCTCTTCTCGCAGGGCGCGATTGTGCGCATCCAGCGACTTGAAAGCAGGACTGTTGCGATCGACAGCAGAAATCAGCTTGGGCATGCCCCAAGGTTTAGGAGGCTTCCGCCTCGGGTGGAAGTCGTTCTGTTTCCCGTCCGACGAAATCCGGCCTAAACCCCAAGCATGGCTGTTGAACGTCCCGACACGCTGCCCGACTCGCTGGAGGCCGCCCTCGCGCGCGTCTTCGAGGGCACGAAGAACACCCGCGCCAGCTGGTTCGCCCTGACGCGGGGCGAACGGCTGTTCTCCGCGGGTGATCCCGCCGACACCCTCTACCTGCTGCGCGCCGGGCGACTGGGCGTGTTCAAGGATGACAACGGGCGCGGCCCCCAGTTCATCGGCGTCATCAAGCCCGGCGATCCGGTCGGCGAAATGGCCATGCTGGCGGGCACGACCCACATGGCCAATGTCGTGGCCCTGCGCGACAGCGACGTGGTCGCCCTGCCCCGCGACGCCTTCTTCGAGGCCGCCCGCAACGAGCCGGCCCTGATGGCCGAACTGGGCCAGATCATGCTGATGCGGGCCCGCGACCGGAACTCGACCGGCTCGGACCCGACCGTCTTCGGCTTCGTCTCGGCCCGCACCCAGCCGATCAGGAGCTTCGTGGAGCGCGTCGCCCGCGCCGTCGAAGCTCAAGGATTCACCTGCCGGATCATCGACCACACCGCCCTGTCGTCCGCCGCCGAGTGGTTCTCCAGCGTCGAGGACGCCCACGACTACGTCCTCTATGTCGCCGAGTCGGACGAACCCGGCTGGGCCTCGCTGTGCGCCCGTCAGGTCGATCGCGTCTTCATCGTCGGCGACGCCGACCACAAGCCGCACGCTCCCGTCCTTCCGCCCGAGATCGAGGACGAGGCCCACCCGCTGACCGACCTGATCCTGCTGCGCCCCGCCCACATGGGACGCCCCACCAGAACCCGCGCCTGGCTGGACGCCTTCAGGCCCGGCCGCTGGTTCCATGCGGTCGAGGGTTTGTTCGACGACACGGCGCGCATCGCCCGCATCGTCACCGGCTCGGCGGTCGGGGTGGTCCTGTCCGGCGGCGGGGCCCGCGCCTACGCCCACATCGGCGCGCTGCGGGCCCTGCGCGAAGCCGGCATGCCGATCGACTTCATCGGCGGCTCCAGCATGGGCGCCGTCGTCGCCGCCGGCCCCGGTCTCGGCTGGTCGGACGAGGAACTGGACGAACGGATCCGCAAGGCCTTCGTCGAATCCGACCCCCTGTCGGACATCGCCTTCCCCATCATCGCCATGACCCACGCGCGCAAGGTCGCGGGCCTGATGCAGGACGCCTATGGCGACGTGAACATCGAAGACATGCCCCTGCCCTTCTTCGCGGTCTCGACCAATCTGACGTCCGGCAAGGTCGAGGTGCATCGCGAGGGCATGCTGCGCCACGCCCTGCGGGCCTCCATCTCCATCCCCGGCGTCATGCCGCCCGTGGTGATGAACGGGCAGGTGCTGGTGGACGGCGCCGTGCTGCGCAACTTCCCCAGCGAGGTCATGCGCCGCCTGAACAGCGGGCCTGTCGTCGGCGTGGACGTGTCCCAGACGCGCGGCGTCGATCCCAGGGCGCTGGAAGATCCGCCGTCGTGGTGGCGCTGGATCGTCTCGGGGGCCTGGAAGAAGGGGCCGCCGATCGTCTCGGTGTTGATGCGCTCCGCCACCCTGACGACCGAGGCCGAACTGATGCAGGCCCGGGCCGACACCGACCTGCTCATCCTGCCCCGTCCCGAAGGCGTCGATATCCGCGACTGGAAGGCCTACGCCCCGGCGGTGTCCTCAGGCTATGCGGCGACCAAGACCGCGCTGGCGACGTTGAAATGCCCTGTCGAGCACCTGCATCGCCACCGCATCAACGACGCTGCGCGACAAGAAACAGACGAGGAAATGGTAGAAGAGTCGCCCCGTCCGCCCGCCTAGGGAAGGCCGCCGACAGCCGCCCGCCCAATGCGGCCAGGAAGGCGTCTTGCGCCTCGGGATCGCCGTCCAGGGCGGTCAGATAGGGCCGCAGCGCCGTCCCCTTCATCCACTCCAGCACGGCGTTTTCGCCCGCCAGAACGTGCAGGTAGGTGGTCGACCAGATGTCGACGTCGTCGCACAGGGGCGCCAGCACGTCGTAATAGGCCTCGGGCGACATGGCCTGAACCCGCGCGGTGACGTCGGCGAAGAGAGAGGCCCAGCGCTTCTCCGCCACGGTTTCGCGCATCAGGCGATGATGCAGCGTGTCCCAGCTCAGCGGCATCTGAACGGCCAGCACCCCACCCGGCCCGAGGGCCTCGGCCAGTCGCCGGAACAGGGGCGCGTGATCGGGCAGCCATTGCAGGGAAGCGTTGGCGAAGATCAGATCCGCGGGCCGCTCGGGCGCCCAGGTTGCGATGTCGCCGACGGACCAGTCCACGTCGTCCGCCAGGGTCCGAGCCTGATCCAGCATGGCTGCGCTGGAATCCATGCCGTGCACCCCTGCCTCGGGATGTCGGCTCTTCAGCAGGGCCGCGTGCTGCCCGGTTCCACAGCCCAAATCCCAGATCTCGCGCGGGGCGAAATCCTCGGGCAGACGGACGAGCAGATCCAGCGCCGCGCGATCGCGCTGGACTTCAAACCGGCTGTATTGTGCGGGGTCCCACTGCGGGGCGGTCATCGTGCATCTCCCTGCGTCGTCGGAACGACCCTATCAGGAAAATGGTACAGCCTCTCAGGTTTGAACTGAGGACCTCCGGCTCCACAAACCGGCGCTCTAACCAACTGAGCTAAGGCTGCACATCTCTGCGCGAGGGCGGTTCTCTAGCGGGCCTCGCCCGGCGGAGCAAGCACCCTTTTCACCCTCAACGCGGGAAATCGCTTTTATCCCCGTCAGTTCCATCCCCGGCTGGCGATGTACTGCTCCAGAGCCGTGATCCGCGTCTGATCCGACGGGTGGGTCGAGGCGAACTGCGGGGTCGAGGTCTGACGCTGCTGCGCCATGGTCCGCCACAGAGCAACGGCCTCGGACGGCTTGTAGCCGGCGGCGGCCAGGTAATCGACGCCCAACCGGTCGGCCTCCAACTCATGACTGCGTGAGAAGGGCAGCAGCACTCCGAGTTGCGCGCCCAGGCCGCCGAAAGCCTGAACCGCCTGACTGTAGTCCCCCGCCTGGCTCTGCACCGCGCCCAGCACCAGTCCGGTGGCGGCATTGGTCGACGAGCGCTCGGCGGCGTGACGCGCCACCACATGGCCGACCTCGTGACCGATGACGGTCGCCAGCTGGTCGTCGTTCCTGGCGATGTTCAACAGCCCTGTCGTCACCCCGATATGGCCGGACGGCAATACGAAGGCGTTCGGCGTCGCATCCTCGAACACCGCATAGTCCCAGTGACGATCACTCAGCCGCGCGGCCTGGACGATGCGGTCGCCGACGCGGCGCACACGCGCGTTCTGAGCGGCGTTGTTCGACACCTTCTGGGTGCGGAGGGTTTCGGTCCACGCCGCCTGAGACTGCTGGATCAGGGCGCTGTCATCGACGATCAGGAATTGATTGCGACCCAGGGTCTCGTTGTAGGCGCAAGCACCCAGGCTCGTGAGACCAGCGCCCAGCAGCAGGGCGGCGAGAAGGGACTTGGACGACACGGGACCTCCAGAAAAGTTCGAGGTTCATAATGCACAGCTCGCCCTCAGGCTCCATGCCGCCGGCTGCTTCCCGAGCAGCGGACCAAAGAAAAACGCCCCGGAGTTTCCTCCAGGGCGTTCAACCTGATCTCGAAAGAGATCTTTAGTCCAGACGGAAGCGGGTCGTGAACTCGACGCGGGCGCCAGGTTGAACTGCCTCGACCGTCCGAGGCGCCAGACGCCCCGCGCCTACAGCCTCGAGCACCCTTTCCCCAAGGCCAGCGCCCACGGGGCTTTCCTCAACGATCCGGCAATCCAAAAGGCGACCTTGCGTGTCAAACCCGCAATTCACCTTCGCCCATCCGGTGCCGGACACATCGGACGGCTTGTCATGGCCTGCGCATCCGGCAGCGCCAAGGCCGATCATGGAGGAGAAGACGACGGCCATGCAGGAAACACGATTCACGGGAGCCTCCTCCGGCGGGTTGAGAACCACGCCCGATCACGACCGAGAGCGGAACGACGAAAAACGCCCCGGAGTTTCCTCCGGGGCGTTCAGCTGGATCTCGAAAGAGATCCTTAGTCCAGACGGAAGCGGGTCGTGAACTCGACGCGGGCGCCGACGGCGGCGCCGTCGACAGTCCGCGGCGCCAGACGACCCGAACGGGCCGCCCGAATAACCGCTTGACCGAAACCGGCGCCGGCGGGGTCTTCGTCCACGATGCGGCAGTCCGAAAGGCTGCCGTTGGCGGCGACCGCGCAGTTCACCTTGGCCGAACCGGTTTCGATACCGCGCGACTGAGCGCGTTCCGGGAACTCGGGCGAGACCTGGCGGGACCAGCTCGGGTTGGTGATGACCGAAGGCTTCGGCGGCGCGGGAGGAGCCGGCGGAGGCGGAGGTCCGGGGACGATCACGGGCGGGCCCGTGTATTCCTGACGGTCTTCCTTCTTCGTCGGTTCGATGGCCACAGTCACCGGAGGCGGAGGCGCCTGGGTGTTGATCTGCGGTTCACGCACCTGAAGCTTCGGCGGCGGAGGGGTGTCCGGCGGAGGCGGCGGCGGCGGCGGCGGCGGCGGCGGAGGGGGAACCTCCATCAGCTCGACATCGACGGCCTCGTCCTCGTAGGTCATTTCCTTCAGCTTGAACTTGTTGTTGTACAAGTACAGGCCCGCCAGAGCGTGGACGATCACCGAGACGGTGATGCCCACGACGGCGCCGGTCGAAAGCTTCTTCTTCTTCTTCGGCGGATCCAGGATCGGATCACGGTGGTGAGGTTCAGCTGTCATGCTATGCGCCCCGCCCCCTTACGAGTTGTCTTCGCCAACCAGGGCGACGCTGTAGAAACCATTGTCCTGGAGAGCGTTCATGACCTGCATGAAGTCGCCGTACCGAGTCTGCTGGTCTGCACGAATGAAAATACGTTCTTCCGAAGGGTTCCTGCGCCCGATCTGCACCCGCAGATCGTCGCCGAGCGAACCAGGCGAGGACCGCAGGTCGCCAATCCAGACATCGCCATCGTTCTGGATGGAGATGAAGACGGGCGTCGGCGGGTTCTTGCCGGGAGGCGCAACGGCGCGAGGCAGTTTCACCGGCACCGACACGGTGGCGAGCGGAGCCGCCACCATGAAGATGATGAGGAGGACGAGCATGATGTCAACGAAAGGCGTGACATTGATCTCGGCATTAGCCTCGACGGTGTACTTGCCGCCGCCGGAACCGGAAAGTTTGGCGGCCATCCGTCTTACGCTCCCTTGTCGAGCTGACGCGAGATGGCGTTGATCAGTTCAGCGTTGAAGCCGTCCGAACGCGTGCCGTAGTTCGAGATGCGCGTGTTGAAGTAGTTGTAGAAGATAACGGCCGGGATAGCGGCGAACAGGCCGATACCGGTGGCGAGCAGGGCTTCAGCGATACCCGGAGCAACGACGGCCAGGTTGGTCGTGTTGGACTCGGCGATGCCGATGAAGGAGTTCATGATGCCGTAAACGGTGCCGAACAGACCGACGAACGGACCGGTCGAACCCGTCGAAGCCAGGAACTGCTGGCCGCCCGACAGGCGCTTCGGCAGACCCGATTGAACGGCGGCGACGGCGGTTTGGGCGCGCAGCAGAGCCGAGTCGCGGTGATCGCCGGTGACGCTCAGGCCAGCCTGACGCGACAGTTCGATTTCCTCGGTGGCGGCGGCGGCCATGTCGGCCAGCGGGTTGCCGTCGAAGTCTTCCGAGGTGGCGACGCGACGCATGTCAGCGATCGTGCGAGCGCCGCGGAAGGCTTCCAGGAAGCGGTCGGTGGTTTTGTTCAGGGCGCCGAACTCGAGCAGCTTGATGAGCAGCATGGTCCACGACAGGACCGAGGCCAGCAGCAGGCCGATCATGACGATCTTAACGACCGCGGTGGCTTCCATGAACATGGAGACCGGGGTGATGCCGCCGCTGTGGCCGCCCGAAACCGACTCGCTGACCGAGGTCGGGTCGGCGGCGGGGGCAGCAGCGTCAGCGGCCGGAGCAGCAGCGTCGGCAGCCGGAGCGGCGGTCGAGGCGGCGGCTGCCGGGGCAGCGGCCGGGGCTGCGGCGTCTTGCGCCAGAACCGGCGAGCTCGCCATCAGGACGGCGGCGCCGGCCATTGCGAGGAGGATATTCGTCTTCTTGCTATCGAGCATTTTTCGCCAGTTCCTGCTTTGGTCTGACACGTGGAACCCAAGACACGGACCGCGTCAGTCGGCCGTCCCTATAATGAAATTGCGCCACCGCCGGATCGAGCCGGACCAGTGGAGCCGCCCTCCTGCAACCCCCGTTCGAAAACGAGCGCCGCCGCCAAGGTCCGGGCACAATATCCCGGTCACCTCGACCTGCAAGCAGGAATGCGGTTAAGTCCCTTTGGCGAACGCCCCACGTAGCGTCAAGTGCGCAAAGTTTCTTTTCCCCTTCGCACCTGCAGCAATCGGGGTGGCGAGCAAGATATTTGCGGTTTTCGTAATGGCAGCGACACGAAAACGTCGCATCGAGCCACCTTACCGAAATGCAATTCCCAAGGCGAAATTTAGGCCATTTTACGGCACAGCTTCGCCACAGGGGCGAATGCATCACTTGAAGGGGGAGTGGTGCCTGGAGGCGGGTTCGAACCACCGACACGCGGATTTTCAATCCGCTGCTCTACCAGCTGAGCTATCCAGGCGCACGACGTCGTCGCGAGAGGCGGGTCTATAGGCGAGGCTGACGGGGCTGTCCAGACGCCAATTCACTCAATTCAGCGATCTTTTTCATCATCGACCACTTCATCGGTCGGAATGGCGTAGCCGCCTGTGAACCAGCGCTGCAGATCGACGTCGGCGCAGCGCTTGGAGCAGAACGGCTTGTAGGCCGGATCCGGCTTCTGACGGCGGCAAATAGGGCAAAGCGACATCACCGGGCCTCTTCAATTCTAACGACGCCGACGGCGATCAGGGAATCCGCCCTCACGCCTGCCCTCGGCCCCAGGGCCTCGACCAGCGGCGCGGCCAGGACGGCGACCTCAGGCGCGCAACGCGCGACGAGGCGCGGCGTCGCGGGGTCAGACAGCAAGGCCAGCCGAAGCCGTCGCGTCATATCTATGGCGCAGGTCGCGAGGGTCGGTCGCCCGCGTCCGTCCAGCAGTCGCTCGTCCAGCGGCGTCCGTCGCCACGGCAGGGACAACTGCATCAGGCCGAACCGGCTCAGAGGACCGAAGGCCGCCTGGGGCTCTCCGACGAAGGCGGCGCGCGCCATCTTCATTATAGTGTCGCCGTGCAGGCCGACGCCGGCGAGATCGATCACCACCAGACCGCCCCACCCATTAAGGGCCAGAAGGCGGGCCGCATGTGACAATCCGGCGCGGTTGGCCGCTTCCCGGTTCTTGCGTGAATCACGTCCCGGCGCGGGCGCGTGATCGATATCAACCGCGATCAGGGCGCGGGTGCGCTGAATCATCAGGTCCAGCCCGCTGCTCGATTCGACCAAGGCGGTGGAAAGGGCGTCTTCTTCGGCCTCCAGGGCGGCGCGGATCGCGGCGACGCCGGTCTCGCGCTCGATCCCTGGCGCCAGCGCCGCCAGAATCGCCGTGACATCCGGCCCGGGCGCCAGCAGGCGCGGCTCGCCCGACGCCTCGCCGAGACGACGCAGCACCGGGCCCTTGCGCTCACGCGGCTCGGCGACGACCTCGACCTCGAGCTTGGCCCCCTCCCCCGTCTTGTCGTCCTTGCCCAGAGGCAGAAAGCCGAACGGCTCGCCCGCGCCCAGGTCGACGAAGGCGCCGCGCAGGCCCGGTTCGACCCGCGCGATACGGCCGACGCAACGCGCGCCCAGCCGATCGCTCGGCCGGTCGCTGTCGCGGTGGAGGATCAGTTGAGTAAAGAGGCCGTCGCGGGCGATGACGCCGCGGGTTTCGCCCGGCGTCTCATCGAGGAAGACCTCGACATCGGCCACGTCAGGCGGTCCTGGGCCGCCAGCCGGCGCCGCGCAGCAGATTGGCCGCCTCATAGAGCGGCAGGCCCATCACGGCCGGATGGCTGCCGACGATGCGGCGCACGAAGGCGGCGGCCGCCCCCTGGATGCCGTATCCGCCCGCCTTGCCGCGCCACTCGCCCGAGGCGACATAGGTCGCGATCTCTTCAGGCGACAGGGTCTTGAAGGAAACGCGGGTGTCCACGACGCGGCAGGTCGCCCGACCATCAGCGATCACGACGACGCCGGTGAAGACGCGGTGATTGCGGCCCGACAGCAGTTCGAGGAAGCGTTGGGCTTCGGCCTCGTCCGCCGGCTTTTCCAGCAGGCGACGACCCAGGGCGACGACGGTGTCGGCGGCCAGGACGATGGCGTCGGGCGAACGCGCGGCCACCACCTCGGCCTTGCCGCGCGCCAGGCGCTCGGCCAGACGCAACGGCGTCTCGCCTTTCAGCGGGGTCTCGTCGATGTCGGCGGGATCAACATGATCGGGAACCACCCCGATCTGCGCCAGCAGCTCAATGCGGCGCGGGCTCGACGAGGCCAGAACCAGCCTCGGAGCCGAAAGGTCAGGACGCGACACGCGCGTCCTTACTTGAAGCGATAGGTGATGCGGCCCTTGGTCAGGTCGTAGGGCGTCATTTCAACCAGCACCTTGTCGCCCGCCAGAACGCGGATGCGGTTCTTGCGCATCTTGCCGGCGGTATGGGCGATGATCTCGTGGTCGTTTTCCAGCGTCACGCGGAAAGTGGCGTTCGGCAGCAGTTCGCTGACAACGCCGGGGAACTCGAGAAGCTCTTCCTTGGCCATGCGGTCTCTCTCGCCCGAAAAACAGCTTAAGGCTCGCGTCGGGCGTGAACGCGAGCCGTGAAGGAGGCGCCTAATGCACCAAAACGCCGAAATAGTCGAGTTCAGCCGCGTCGATAGACGGCGCAAACCAGCGTGAACAGCCGACGGGCGGTTTCCTTGTCGATCTCGACCTTGCCCTCAAGACGTCCCCGGAGCAGTTCGGCGCCCTCGTTGTGCAGGCCGCGACGCCCCATGTCGACGGACTCGATCTGGCTGGGCGAAGAGCCGCGCAGGGCCTCGTAATAGCTTTCGCAGATCAGGGCGTAGTCGCGGATCACCGTCTTCATCGGCGACAGCGACAGCACGTGGGTGCGCGAAAAATCCGGCCCGGAGATGTCGAAGGCCAGGCGGTTGTCCTGCGAGGACAGACGCAGCGCATAGGGACCGCCCTCGGCGCCCTCGGGCGTAAAGCTGTTCTGTTCGATCAGGTCGAAGATGGCGACGCGGCGCTGATGCTCGATCTCGGCGGTGGCCGCCGGAAGGGTCGCGGCGTCGACTTCGATCGACGACAGCTTGTGCGGACCGCTCATGCCTTGGCCTCGTCAGAAGGGGTCTCGTCCAGATGGGTCGGCGCCATGCGCGCGGGCCAGCGGTCGGACAGGTCGGTCAGCACGGCGTCCAGGCATTCCACGTCGATGCGCAGATCGCCGCCGCCGGCGAACATCAGGATGACGCGGCCGCCGGGCGCTTCGGTCGGCTCAAAGTCCAGCGCCAGCAGCTCCAGCGCCGATTCGGGCAGGCGCGGCAGCCGCCGGCTCTTGACCGCCTCGACGTCGCCGAACTGCATCGCCGCCATGACGCGCGTGCCGCCGCATTCCCAGCAGAAGCGCGACAGGACGATGGTCAGGCGCCGTGCGTCCTTTTCCCAACGAATGTCGACAGGCCGCATGATGGCGTCCTGAAGCGCGGCCGAGATGATCTGCAGATCGACGGCGTCCTCGGCCAGCAGGCGCAAGGGAGCCATAGGGGCCAGGGCCTCGGCCGCCGCGTCGTTGTCGGAGATCGTCTCGACCTCAGTGCTCATCCGCTCCGCCTTTCACGCGCCGCACATCGGCGCCGCAGGCTCCCAGCTTTTCTTCCATCCGCTCGAAGCCGCGATCCAGATGATACACGCGACCGACCGTGGTTTCGCCCTCGGCGACCAGACCGGCCATGACCAGGCTGATCGAGGCGCGCAGATCCGTGGCCATGACCGGCGCGCCGGTCAGCTTCTCGACGCCGCGCACGTGGGCTTCGCCCGCGTGGACCGAGATGTCGGCGCCCAGACGCGCCAGCTCGGGCGCGTGCATGAAACGGTTCTCGAAGATGTTCTCGTGGATGATGCTCGTGCCTTCGGCCGTCGTCATCAGGGCCATGAACTGGGCCTGCAGGTCGGTGGCGAAGCCCGGATAGATCTCGGTCGTGACGTTGACGGCCTTCAACCGCTGCGTCGGGTCACGACGCACGATGACGCCGTCGGCGGTGGCTTCGACCTCGACGCCCGCCTCGATCATCTTGTCGGTCAGGGCGGTGATCAGGTCGGCGCGGCCCTTGGTCAGGCGCACCTCGCCTCCGGCCATGGCGGCGGCCAGGGCGTAAGAGCCCATCTCGATCCGGTCGGGGATCACCGACCAAGTCGTGCCGTTAAGCGACGAGACGCCGGTGATGGTCAGGACATCGGTGTCCAGGCCTTCGATCTTGGCGCCCATGGCGATCAGGCAGCGGGCCAGGTCGCCGATCTCGGGCTCGCGCGCGGCGCGCTTCAGCACGGTCGTTCCGTTGGCCAGCACCGCCGCCAACAGGGCGTGCTCGGTCGCGCCGACCGAAACGAAGGGGAACTCGATCTCGGCCCCTTGCAGGCCCTTGGGCGCATGGGCGGAGACATAGCCCTCTTCCAGTTCGATCTCCGCGCCCATGGCCGTCAGGGCCATCAGGTGCAGGTCGACCGGACGCGCGCCGATGGTGCAGCCGCCGGGCAGCGAGACCTTGGCCTCGCCGGAACGGGCCAGCAGCGGCCCCAGGACGTTGAACGAGGCCCGCATCTGGCGAACCAGATCATAGGGGGCGAAGGTCGAGGTCAGTTTCGGCGCATGGAACAGGGTCTCCTGCCCGTCCGCGCCGTTGCGTTCGGTGACCTCGACGCCGAACTGCTGCAGCAGTTGGCCCAGGAACCGGGTGTCCGCCAGACGCGGCATATTGGTCAGCAGCAGGGGCTGATCCGTCAGGATCGAGGCCGCCATCAGCTTGATGGCCGAATTCTTGGCGCCGCTGACCTCGATCTGGCCGTTCAGGCGGTTGCCGCCGTGGATGACGATGCTGTCCATGAAATCTTTCGCGGCCGGAAACACTGCGCCCCGGCGAACCGCTTATCTAGCAAGCCCTTACGCCCTCGCGAAAGAGCCGCGTGCGCGCAAGGACGATGACTTTCAGTTGCGCTCCGTGGCGGGGCGCGGCGCGGCGGTCGGCGCCTTACGGCGCTTCAGGTTGGTGCGAAGCGCAGCGGCCAGGCGCACGGCGCGTTCGGCCTTGGCCTTCTGCTCGCGCGTTTGCTCCACGTCTTGTGCGGCGGGACCAGGGTCTTTGGGCGGGGTATCCATGTTGTGCAGCAGACCGCGTGCAAAGTTTTTGATCAAGCGTGCATTTTCCGCTTGTGCCGCCCCGAAGTCGTTGGCTATACGGCCGCTCTCCTCGTTGAGGGGCCGCCGTAGCTCAGTGGTAGAGCGCATCCTTGGTAAGGCTGAGGTCGTGGGTTCGATTCCCCCCGGCGGCACCATCCGGGCCCTTGCAGATCAATGATTTGCAAGGGCCCGGGCCAATTTCTCCGACAATCAGATGCGATGTCCTGACGCGGTCTAATTGCGCCCGTTCGGCGCCTGACGTCTGGTCAAGACAGTCCCCTGCCCGCTAGACCTTCCGACCTCAGTTTCGAGGGGTTTGGGGGCTTTCCATGAAGCGCAGCTTGTTGACCACCGTCGCGGCCCTGGCCGTGGCCTTCCCGGCGTTCGCGCAAACCGCGCCTGCGACCGACTCAACGGCGGCCGCCGCAACCCCGCCGGCCAAGCCGAAGTGGGACGTCCAGAACCCGCCCGGCGCGTCGCACGATGCCGCCATCGACGTCACCGAGGGCACCTGGATGTCGCTGGACGTCAGCCCGGACGGCCGCGAGATCGTCTTCGATCTGCTGGGCGACATCTATGTCATGCCCATCACCGGCGGCGAGGCCCGCGCCATCGCCTCGGGCGTGGCCTGGGACATGCAGCCCAAATATTCGCCGGACGGCCGCTCCATCGCCTTCACCTCGGACCGGGGCGGCGGCGACAACCTGTGGGTCATGGATCGCGACGGGTCGAACGCCAAGCAGGTGTCCAACGAATCCTTTCGCCTGTTGACCCAGCCCGACTGGTCGCCGGACGGTCAGTTCATCGTCGGCCGCAAGCACTTCACCTCGTCGCGCTCGCTGGGCGCGGGCGAGATGTGGATGTACCACCGCGCGGGCGGCGGCGGCGTGCAGCTGACCGAGCGCCGCACCCAGCAGAAGGACACGGGCGAGCCCGCCTTCTCGCCCGACGGCCGCTACCTCTACTTCAGCGATGACTCCACGCCGGGCGGCGTGTTCGACTACTCCAAGGACCCGAACACCCAGATCTATGTGATCCGGCGTCTGGATCGCGAGACGGGCGAGATCACGCCCTTCGTCACTGGGCCGGGCGGCTCGATTCGCCCCACCCCCTCGCCCGACGGCAAGTCCTTGGCCTTCATCCGGCGCGACCGGTACAAGTCCGTCCTCTATGTCATGGACCTCGAATCGGGCCGCGAGACCCCGATCCACGACGCCCTGGACCGCGACCTGCAGGAAACCTGGGCCATTCACGGCGTCTATCCGACGATGAGCTGGACGCCCGACAACCGCTCGATCGTCTTCTGGGCCGGCGGCAAGATCCACCGCATCGACGTGGCCTCCAAGGCCGTCAGCGAAATCCCCTTCCACGTCGCCGACACCCGCCGCGTGCAGGAGGCCGTGCGCTTCCCCGTCGAGGTCGCGCCTGACCAGTTCGACGTGAAGATGGTCCGCTGGGCCCAGACCTCGCCCGACGGCTCCAAAGTGGTGTTCGAGGCCCTCGGCAACCTGTGGATCCGCGACCTGCGCAACGGCGTGGCCGGCGCCCCGCGTCGCCTGACGCGCCAGAGCGACCACTTCGAGCTCTACCCGTCCTGGTCGCGCGACGGCCGCTCCATCGTCTACACGACCTGGAATGATCAGGACCTGGGCACGCTGCGGGTGATTCCCGCCGCCGGCGGCGAGGGCCGCGTCATCAGCGCCCAGCCCGGTCATTATCTGGAGCCGCAGTTCTCGCCGGACGGTCAGACCATCGTCTATCGCACCTCCAGCGACGGCTTCCTGCGCACCGCCCTGTGGAGCCGCAATCCCGGCGTCTATCGCACCTCGGTGCGCGGCGGCGAGCCGACCCTGATCACCGAGAACGGCTCCAACCCGCAATTCGGCGCCCGCAACGACCGGATCTTCCTGACCGCCCGCGACGGCGACAAACGCGTGCTGAAATCGGTCAGCCTGTCGGGCGAGGACGAACGCAAACACCTGAGCAGCGAATGGGCGGCCGAGTTCTCGGTCTCGCCGGATGAGCACTGGGTGGCCTGGACCGAGCGCTTCAACGCCTATGTGACGCCCTTCGTCTCGACGGGCCGCGCCGTCACGGTCGGCGCCGACACCAAGGCCCTGCCCCAGACCCGCGTCACCCGCGACGCCGGCGAATGGCTGCACTGGTCCGGCGATTCCAGCCGCCTGCAATGGTCGATGGGACCGGAGCTGTTCTCGCGTCCGCTGAGCGAAAGTTTCGCCTTCGCCGAGGGCGCGCCCGCCGCACTGCCCAAGCCCGCCGAGCATGGAATCAAGATCGGCTTCAGCGCCGACTACGCCAGGCCGACCGGCCGCGTGGTCCTGAGCGGCGCCCGCCTGATCACCATGAAGGGCGACGAGGTCATCGAGGACGGCGTGGTCGTCATCAACGGCAACCGCATCGAAGCCATCGGCCCGCGCGGCTCGGTCACGGTGCCCGCCGACGCCCGCGTCATGGACATGGCCGGCAAGACCATCATCCCCGGCCTGGTGGACGCCCACTGGCACGGCTCGATGGGCTCGGACGAGATCATCCCGCAGCAGTCCTGGGTCAACTACGCCGCGCTCGCGTTCGGCGTGACCACCATCCACGACCCGTCCAATGATTCGAGCGAGATCTTCGCCCACAGCGAGCTGGCCAAGGCCGGACGCGTGGTCGGCCCGCGCATCTTCTCGACCGGCACCATCCTCTATGGCGCCAACACGCCCTTTACGGCCCAGGTCAATGATCTGGACGACGCAATGTCCAACCTGCGCCGGATGCAGGCCGTCGGGGCCTGGAGCGTCAAGAGCTACAACCAGCCCCGCCGCGACCAGCGTCAGCAGATTCTGGAGGCCGCGCGCGAACTGGGCATGATGGTCGTGCCCGAGGGCGGCTCCCTCTATCAGCACAACATGAGCATGGTGGTGGATGGCCACACCACAATCGAGCACTCGATCCCGCTGGCCCGTCTGTACGCCGACGTGCATCAGCTGTGGCGTCAGACCAAGGTGGCCTACACCCCCACCCTGATCGTGGCCTATGGCGGCAACTGGGGCGAGAACTACTGGTATCAGGCCACGGACGTCTGGAACGATCCAATCCTGACCCAGTACGTCCCGCGCCGCATCCTCGACAGTCGCGCCCGTCGCCCGGTCCATGTGCAGCCGGACGAACTGAATCACATCTCCATCGCCCGCGAGGCCAAGCGTCTGGCTGACGAAGGCGTGTCGGTGCAGATCGGCGCTCACGGCCAGCGCGAAGGCCTCGGCGCCCACTGGGAGCTGTGGATGTTCGAACAGGGCGGCATGACCCCGCATCAGGCCCTGCGCGTCGGCACCCTGAACGGCGCTGCGGCCCTGGGCATGGACAAGGACATCGGCTCGCTGGAGACCGGCAAGCTGGCCGACCTGGTCGTGCTGGACGCCAACCCGCTGGAGAACCTGCGGAACACGGTCAAGATCGGCTACACGATGATCAACGGCCGTATCTTCGACAATCAGATGAACGAGGTCGGTCAGCCTCCGCGTCAGCCCTTCTGGCACCAGACCGCCGACGGTCAGGCCTGGAGCGCCGGCGCCGCTTCCGCCGAGGCCGACGCGCACGGTCACAGCCACGGCCACGACTGACGTTCGTCAGTCCGGACATGAAGAGGGCCCGACCATCCGGTCGGGCCCTTTTTCTTGCACGGCGTAGGAGAGAGACTACTCGACCGTTGCGGCCAGCATGGCGGAGCGTTTGGCCGCCCGGCCTTTCAGCCAGCGCATGACGACCACGGCGGTCACGACGACCGCGCCAAAGGCGATCAGCATCAGGGTCGGGCCGTGGGCCTCGCTCATGAACTCCAGCTGAGCCAGACCCTTGGCGGCCAGATAGCCCGGCGCAAGCATCGCCAGGACCCAGACGAAGGCCGAGGTGACATTGGCCAGCTGGAACACCCGCTGACGCATCCGCAGCACGCCCACCATCACCGGCACGAAGGCCCGCAGCGGCCCGAAGAAGCGGCCGATGAAGATGGAGGCCACGCCGTAGCGACGGCAATACAGCCGCGTCCAGGCGATCTTGCGACGATGCGGCAACAGCATGGGCTGGCGCAGCACGCCCGTGCCCAGCCGACGGCCGATCCAGTAGGAAATGGCGTCGCCCATGACCGCGCCGATGACGCATCCGGCGATGACGCTGACAGGGTCCAGCACGCCCGCCGCCACCAGTCCGCCTGCGGCGACCAGCAGGCCTGTCGCCGGCACAAAGGCGCCGATGACCACCAGAGACTCGAAGAAGGTGACCAGCCCCAGAACGACCCCGGCCCAGACATGATGTCTGGCGATGAAATCGGCGGCCGAACTAAGCAAACTATCCATACTGGTCCTCTATCGCCTCCCGCATATGGGAGGTCGCCCCCCAAAGGGAATGCGGCGATGGGACGCTTCGATGGAAACAGGCCGCGCCGTGGCGCGAAGGCCTCAGTCCCGATCTAGGCTCTACAGGTGTTTAGCGGCCGATTTCGAGCGAAACCCCGGCGGATTTCGTCGTGCCCTGATCCGTGCCGGGGCGAAGGCGCAGCGGCGCATAAGGCCGACCACGGAAATAGGTCCCCTCAAAGCCTGGCGGCTCCATCACGCCGAACGGACGGGCGTAGCCGCCGTAGGGACCGCCATAACCCCAGGGCGAGCCGTAGCCGTAACCCCAGGGGCCGTTCTTGGTCTGACTGACACTGAGGTTGAGGGTGCCGTTCTCGCCGATCGGCAGGGACACCGCCGCCGCATAGTCCTGATAGCCGCCCGTGCCCATGCCGACGCTGAACTCGCCGTGCATCTTGCGCGGCTCGCTTTCGGCCCAGGGATCAGCCGGCGCCTTGCTGGCGGTCTCCGCCGTGCGCTCGCCGATCCAGCGGGCGATCTGTTCATCGGTGGACAGGCCATGGGGCGCGGCGCTCTGCACCGTCGTGCTGGGCGAGGCGTCGGTGGTGGACGCAGCAAGGGCGGCGGCCGATGCCGTCGGCACCGATTGATCGCCGCGCGGCGCGGTCGCCACCACGCCTTCGGGGTCCATGTTCGCCAGCAACATCGCGGCGGCGGCCAGTTCGATCATCATGCGCCCATACTCCCGTTCGCCATCACCCTAACTGCAAATGCGGCCAAGGTCAGGCGGTCCCGTCGCCGCGCCCCAGGGGGTCGGGCAGAGCCTCGCCTTCCGGCACGAAGCTGAGGGCGACTGAGTTGATGCAGTAGCGCAGGCCGGACGGCGGCGGGCCGTCAGGGAAGACATGGCCCTGATGGCTGTCGCAGCGGGCGCAGCGGGTCTCGACGCGGACCATGCCATAGCTCTCGTCACGGACAGCGCGGACGTGCGTCTCGTCCACCGGGACGCTGAAACTGGGCCAGCCCGTGCCGCTCTCGAACTTGGTGGCCGAGCGGAACAGCGGCAGGCCGCATTCCCGGCAGCAGAAGACCCCTGCCCGCTTCTCGCCCAGCAAGGTGCCGCAGAAGGGCGCCTCGGTGCCATGGGCCAGAAGGACACGCTTTTCCTCCGGCGACAGATCGGCCTCCAGCGCCACGCGCTGGCTCTCGCTCGGCGGCGTCAGGTCAAAGCCCGAGGGCGAACGCAGCGACGTGGGAGATTCTGTCTGGGTCATCCGCCCAAAATAGGAAGGGCCGGACGATGTTTCCACCGTCCGGCCCCATTTGTCTTGATCGCTTGAACGGGCCTCGAGTAGCCCGCGGGCGGTAGGCCCGCTCAGATGGCCTCAAGTAGCGCGAAGCGCGGTAGGCTCCTTAAAAGAGACCACCGACCCAGGTGCGGACGGCGACTTCGTCGGTCGGGTTGCCCGTATAGGTCAGGCCCTGCGCCGGGACATAGCCCTGGTTGTTGCCGCGCTTGCGCGTCGTCCAGGCCTTGTGACCGTAGCTGAGGTCCGAATAGTTCGACGGCAGACGCTGCACGGTCGGCTCGATGAAGATCGAGTCCACGGCGGTCGCTGAACCGGCCAGTTGCACGTTCGGCAGGCGGGTCAGCAGGTCCAGGGTGTCCAGGCAGCCGTTGGTGCAGCCGCCGTCGACCAGAACCACGACCTTGCCCTGCACCGGGTTGGCCGCGCCGGTGTCGGCGACCGACGGACGGCCCGGCATGACGAAGGTCGGTTGACCGGCGGCGATGGCCGCATCGAAGGCGGCGACGATGGCCTGGGTCTGTTCAATCACAGCGCCCGATTCCTGCACGAAGCGGGGGTCGGCCTGCATCCGGCCCAGGGTTTCGGCGAACCACTGACGGTTGGCCGGAGTGGCGCGATAGGTGATCTGACCGGCTTCCGGCTGGCGGCTGACGGTGAATTCCGGCGTCCAGATACGGTTGGCCAGGCCATAGCCGCGCGAGGTGGCGTTGACCGAGTCGCCGTCGGCGCCGCGCAGGTCGATGACCAGGCCCTGAGCGCCGCGCAGGGCGCCGACCTGGGCTTCGACCTGGGCGAAGAAGGCGTCCCAGCCGGCGTTGTCTTCCAGCGAGTTGACATGAACCCACGGACGACCGTCGACCTGTTCGATCGACAGCTTGGTCGCGCCGGGCGTGAAGACCGAGGCGCGGTAGGCGGCCTCCAGGTTGGCGGCGGTCGCCGGTTGCGGGCTCAGCGTATAGTCGCGGGTGCGACGGCCGACCTGGAACTCGCAGGTCGAGGGCACGCCGCCGGCCATGGGGTTGTTGCGGTTCCACAGCAGATAGGGGGCGGTGCGAACACGCGCGGCTTCAGTGGTCAGGTCGCCTTCGAAGCCGTCAAGCTTGGTCTTGGCGAAATCGGCGATCGGCTGGAGGTTGCAGGCCTTGACCACGGCCCCGACCGGCGGCGCCCCGCGCACGCCCGGCTGCACGTAGGAAACGACATATTCGCCGTTGCGCCAGGCCGTGGCCACGCCGGGCCAACCGGTGGCGAAGAAGGGGCTGGCCCCTTCAAAGGTCGGGCTGGTGGCGATGTTCGCGTCACGGAAACCGTTGGCGTAGTAGCGCAGCAGGTAGGCGTGGCTTTCGCCGCTGTTGACCTGACCGGCCTTGCCCATGGCGTCCTGCAGGCCGGAGTCGATCCAGCTGCGGAAGGATTCACTGGCGGCGCCCGGCACCACGGCAGCCGGATGGTTGGCCTTCAGCGCATCGTGCATGGCCTGAAGGTCCTGACGCGCGAGGTCGCTGAAGTTCTGGGCGGAAGCGCCGCCGGCCGCGAAGGCCAGTGCGAGAACCGCCGCCGAGGCGGTGAGCAGACGTTGCATGGAGGATACTCCCAGAGGGCCGTCGAAACGCGGGTTCGCCGTGTTTAAACCCAAGAAAGGTCCACGTTAAAGCCCCGCGACGAATTGACCGCGACGCTTGCCTTCGGACCGGTCGGTTTACTCAAGCCGGTCAGCGCCTTAAGCGGGATTGTTTCGCCCCTGCCAGAGCCGAAGTCGGATGCACCGCTTCTCAGACCTGTTCCTAACGTCCAGCGGCCGCATCGGTCGCATCGCCTTTCTCATTGGAGCAGGCGTTCTTCTGGCGATCTGGGCGGCGTTCGATCTGCTGGCGCCCCTGAAGGCGCGCGACCTGATGGGCTGGCTCGTCGCGGCGGCCCTGCTCTACAGCGCCGCCTGCCTGCTGTCGCAGCGTCTGCACGACCGAGGGCGGTCGGGATGGTGGAGCGGGCCGATCTTGCTGGCCTTCGCCATGGCCTGGCCTCGCCCTCAGGCTCCGCTCGACTGGATCGCCCTGGCTCTGCTGGTGTTGGTCGTCGTCGATCTGGCCCTGCTGCCGGGGCAGAAGGCCTTCAACCGCTACGGCGCGCCGACAAAGGGCTAGAGCGGCGCTTCGCCGTCCTGAACCGGCCCGAACACCCGCTGGAACGCGGCCTTTAGCGCCCCGTCCGCCTCGTCCATCGTCGCCAGAACGCCCAGATCGACCAGGCTGGTGACGCCGTGTTCGGTGATGCCGCAGGGCACGATGCCGCCGAAATGATCCAGGTCGGGCTCCACGTTCAGGCTGATGCCGTGGAAGCTGACCCATTTGCGGACCTTGACGCCGATGGCGGCGATCTTGTCCTCGCGGCTCCAGCCTGCGCCCTTGCGCTCGACCCAGACGCCGACGCGGCCTTCGCGCATCCCGGCCTCGACGCCGAACTGGTCCAGGGCGCCGATGATCCAGTCTTCCAGACCATGGACGAAAGCCCGCACATCCTTGCCGCGCCGGTTCAGGTCCAGCATGACATAGGCCACGCGCTGGCCCGGCCCGTGATAGGTGAACTGCCCTCCTCGCCCCGTGCGGTGGACCGGGAAGCGGTCGGGCGCCAGCAGATCGTCGTCCTTGGCCGAGACCCCCGCCGTGTAAAGGGGCGGATGCTCCAGCAGCCAGACCACTTCCTCGGCCTCGCCCGCAGCGATGGCGGCGACGCGGGCCTCCATGGCGGCGACGGCGGGTTCATAGTCGACATATCCGGTCGAGACAGCCCACTGCACGGGGCGGCCGCCGTCTCGGAGCAGCAAAGGTTCGGTCAGGCTTAACGGGTCGGCAAGCATGAGGCTTCAATGTGTGTCCTAACGCGTCGGCGCAAGGGCCACGCGTTGATTGCGAGTATCGTCTTGAGCCAGATCGAAGCCGTTGATGTCGAGATTTCGGTCGTGCTGGGCCGTTCGGTCCTGCCGATGCAACAGCTGCTGCGCATGGGGCGCGGCGCTGTGATTCCGCTCGACGCCTCTGAACGCGACGAGGTCTGGATCCTGGCCAACAACCACCCGGTCGCGCGCGGCGAGATCGAGATTCGCGACGATCGCATCGCCATCACCGTCACCCGCCCCGCCGACATCTATGACTTCATGGCCGGCGCGGCATAATTCTTAACCGCGCTCAAAAGGCTCCGCCTTCTCGACCCGACGCGGCTTCAGGTTAAAGCCGCAATCAGAAGGCTGCGCCTTCTCGACCCGACGCGGCTTCAGGTTAAAGCCGCAATCAGAAGGCTGCGCCTTCTCGACCCGACGCGGCTATTGACGGCAAATCGGCAGGAAAAGCCGAGACTTCGCCTATTTCCGCAAAACCCCCTTTTCTTTCCGTCGCCTCTCCGCTATTGCCCGCCCTCCGATGCGAGCGGTCGTGGCGGAATTGGTAGACGCGCAGCGTTGAGGTCGCTGTGGGGCAACCCGTGGAAGTTCGAGTCTTCTCGACCGCACCATCTGATCTGACAGGGCGACACTCGGCTATACCAGGCTGACATTTCGGGGAGGCAGCACGTGACCAACACGGATACCGCCTCCCCGGCCCCTGCTCCCGAAATCGAAACCGAAGATCACGTCGCCCTCGGCGAGAACTACGCCCTGACGGCCTCCTTCGTCGAAAAGGTCGTGGACGCCGCCGACGACGGCGACGGCATGCGCCTGCGCGGCCTGCTGGAAGACCTTCACCCCGCCGACGTCGCCGACCTGATGGGCTTCCTGACGGCCGAGCATCGCGCCGTGGTGGTTCAGTGGCTGCCGCCGGACCTGCTGGCCGACACCCTGCCCGAGCTGGACGACGGCATCCGCGAGGAAGTGCTGGAACGGGTGCCTCACCTGACCCTGGCCGAGGCCCTGCAGGAACTGGAATCCGACGACGCCGCCGCCGTGGTCGAGGATCTGGAGGACGACCAGCGCGAGAAGGTGCTGGCCGCCATGCCCGAGGTCGATCGCGCCGCGATCGAAACCTCGCTGGCCTATTCCGAGGATTCGGCCGGCCGCCTGATGCAGCGCGAGGTCATGGCCGCGCCGCAGTTCTGGAACGTCGGCGACACCATCGACCACGTCCGTCGCCAGGGCGAGGACCTGCCCGAGCTCTTCTTCGACATCTATGTCGTCGACCCGGTGAACCGCCCCGTCGGCGGCGTCGCCATCAGCCGCCTGCTGCGCGCGCCGCGCGAGACGCCGCTGTCCGAGCTGATGGAGCCGGTCAACGAGATTGATGTCGACGTCGACCAGGAAGAGGTCGCCTACATCTTCGAGAAGTACAACCTGATCTCGGCCCCGGTCGTCGACAGCGGCGGACGGCTGGTCGGTCAGCTGACGGTCGACGACATCGTCCACATCATCCAGGAAGAGAACCGCGAAGACATCCTGCGCCTGGCCGGCGTCTCGGACGAAGATCGGTCCTCGGGCGTGCTGGAGATCGTGCGCGGTCGCGTGCCCTGGCTGGGCGTCAACCTGTTCACCGCCATTCTCGGCGCCGGGGTCATCGCCTTCTTCGAGGGCACGATTCAGCAGATCGTCGCCCTGGCCGTGCTGATGCCCATCGTCTCGGCCATCGGCGGCAACGCCGGCACCCAGGCCCTGACCGTCACCGTCCGCGCCCTGGCGACGCGTGAACTGACCTCCTCCAACGCCGTGCGCACCTTCTGGCGCGAGCTGACCGTGGGCCTGGCCAATGGCCTGGTGCTGTCGCCCCTGGTCGGTCTGGCGGCGGGCTTCTGGTTCCACGACTGGCGCATAGGGGCGGTCATCGCTACGGCCATGGTGCTGAACCTGCTGGTCGCGGCCACCGTCGGGGTTCTGACGCCCCTGACCCTGTCGAAGCTGAAGTTCGACCCCGCCGTTTCCTCGGCCGTCTTCGTGACGGCGACGACGGACTTCTTCGGCTTCCTCATCTTCCTGGGCCTGGCGACCATCGTCTTGCTCTGATCCGACGCCGTTCGGAACGCGGCTTGCTGCTTCGCCTGACGGGCGAGCAAGCCCGTTTCGAAATGGGTCATTCCGTGTCCGCAGCCCTGCCACAGCGTCTGAAGGTGTCCCGCGAGGGCCTGCTTCTGATCAAGAGCTTCGAGGGATTTCGTCCCCGGACGGTGCGTCGCCGCGACGGCACGCCGGTCATCGGCTACGGCCACGTGAAATCTGCCCGCCCCGGCGCGACGATCAGCGAGGCCGAGGCCGAGCTGCTGCTGCAGTACGATCTGCTGCCCGTCGTCGAGACCATCAACAACCGTGTCTCGATCCCGCTGAACCAGCATCAGTTCGACGCCCTGGCCAGCTTCATCTTCTCGGTCGGCGTCCAGCGCTTCGAAGGGTCCGACGTGCTGGAACAACTGAACGCCGGCGCCCCCGCCCGCGCCGCTGAGGCCCTGAGCGGCTGGCCCGATCGGGTCCAGCCCGCCATCGACGCCCCCTATCGCCGCCGCTCGGCCGAACGCGCCCTGTTCGACGCCGCGCCAGACCGGCCCGCGCCGCTGGATCTTCTGCTCACCGCGCCGGTCCAGGGCCCCAACACCGTCCAGCGCCCCGAAGACGACGCCCCTGCCACGGTTCAGGTGCTGCGCCATGAGAAGCGCACGGCGCCGCCTGCCGCACTGAACGACACAGGCGCCGTCATCTTCATCGGCGGCATCGGTCTGCTGGCCTTCGCGGCCGGAATCGCCGCCTTCCGTCGCGTTCTGGCCGCCCAGCAGGCGACGGACGGCACCGTGCTGATCGGCGGCGCCCTGGCCGTCATCGGCCTGATCTTCATCGGCGTCGCGGGTTGGAACCTGACGCGCCAGCGGAACAATAAAAGCGTCGTCTGAGGCCGCTAGGCGAAGCGCGTGCGCGATGCTACGCCTTGCGGCATGAGCATTCCCTTCGCGCCCCAATCCATGGAATTCGGCCTCGGCGAGGACGCCGACGCCATTCGTGAAACCACCGCCCGCTGGGCCGCCGACCGGCTGGCCCCCCTCGCCGCCGAAATCGACGAAAAGAACGAGTTCAAACGCGAGCTGTGGCCCGAGATGGGCGAGCTGGGCCTGCACGGCATCACCGTCGAGGAAGAGTTCGGCGGCCTCGGCCTCGGCTACCTCGAACACGTCGTGGCGATGGAAGAAGTGTCGCGCGCCTCGGCCTCGATCGGTCTGTCTTACGGCGCCCACTCCAACCTCTGCGTCAACCAGATCCGCCGCTGGGGCACGCCCGAGCAGAAGCACAAATACCTGCCGAAACTGATCAGCGGCGAGCATGTCGGCTCCCTAGCCATGTCGGAGGCCGGCTCGGGCTCGGACGTCATGTCGATGCGCACCCGCGCCGACAAGAAGGGCGACCGCTACGTTCTGAACGGCACCAAGTTCTGGATCACCAACGCGCCTTCGGCCGACACCCTGGTGGTTTACGCCAAGACCGATCCCGAGGCAGGCTCCAAGGGCTGCACCGCCTTCCTGGTCGAGCGCGGCATGAAGGGCTTCAGCGTCTCCAAGAAGCTGGACAAGATGGGCATGCGCGGCTCCGACACCGCCGAACTGGTGTTCGAGGACTGCGAGATCCCGGAAGAGAACGTCATGGGCCCCGTCGGCGGCGGCGCCGGCGTGCTGATGAGCGGCCTGGACTATGAGCGCGCGGTGCTGTCGGCCGGTCCTCTGGGCATCATGCAGGCGGCGCTGGACGTGGTCCTGCCCTACGTCCGCGAGCGCAAGCAGTTCGGCAAGGCCATCGGCAGCTTCCAGCTGATGCAGGCCAAGGTCGCCGACATGTACGTCGCCCTGAACAGCGCCCGCGCCTATGTCTATGCCGTGGCCCGCGCCTGCGATCAGGGCAAGACCACCCGCTATGACGCGGCCGGAGCCATCCTGCTGGCCTCGGAAAACGCCGTGAAGGTGTCGCTGGAGGCCGTCCAGGCCCTGGGGGGCGCCGGCTACACCAAGGAATGGCCGGTCGAGCGCCTGGTCCGCGACGCCAAGCTTTACGACATCGGCGCCGGCACCAACGAAATCCGGCGCTTCCTGATCGGACGCGAACTTCTGGGCTGATGAGGTTCGCGCTCCCTTTCGGACTGCTTTTCCTCGCCGTGGCGGCGTTCGCTCTCTCGCGCCTCGTCGCCAACGACTTGAACCGGGCGGCGCACCGCAGCCGACGGATGCCGGGAACGTCTTTTGAGCCTGACGTCGACATCGACGACGAAAACGACAACGCCCAGTTCGAAAGCGCGCTTAAATCCCTGCGCACGTCCGACAGCCCCCGCGTGCAACGTCAGTTGCGGCTGTACCGCGGTCTTCAGGTCGCGGGCGCCTTGTTGATAGCCGCGGCCTTCATCACGACGCCGCGTTGATCGTGACGAAACATTAAGCCGCACCCCATGCGTCAGGGATGGCGCATGGGGGACGCGCCCCCTAACTTGGCGAACCTTCGCTCCCCCGAGTCTCGCCTGATGACGCTTGTGCCCGCGCCGCCGCCTGATGAGAGCCGGACGTTTTCGGACGTTCTGGAATCGCTGGGTCGTGGCGATGATCCCAAGCTGACCCTGAAGGAAATGGTCGAGGCCTTCGGCGAACGCGGCTTCGGCGCCGTGATTCTGATGCTGGCGCTGATGGCTTTGATTCCCTGGCCCCCGGGCGGCAAGGCGGTCTTCTCGGTTCCGATCATCCTGATCGCCGCCGAACTGGCGCTACAGCGCGACAAGGTCTGGCTGCCGCGCTGGCTGATGAAAGCCTCCGTCAGCCGCGCTACCTACCAGAGCGCCAGTCAGAAGATCCTGCCGCGCCTGCGTCAGGTGGAACGTCTGACCCGGCCCCGCATCCCCGTTCTGACCGGCGAATTCGCCGATGTGGTCGTCGGCGTGATCTGCATCCTGCTGGCGCTGATGATGGCCCTGCCCGTGCCCTTCGGCGACGCCCTGCCCGGCCTGACCCTGGCCATCTTTGGCCTGGCCATCATTCAGCGCGACGGTGTCTTCATCATCGCCGGTCTGGTCGGCACGGCCGTCTGCGGCGTCTATCTGGCCCTGGTCTGGACGACGGTCATGGCCATTATTCACGGCGTCGCTCATTGGTTCGCCACGATCTTCTAGCGCCCACGAAAAAGCGCCGCCGGGTTGCCCCAGCGGCGCTTCATTGTCGGACCGCGAACGGCCTGACCGCTGCCTTCCCTAAGGATCAGGCCCGGGCCTCACGCGAGGTCCAGATCGCGGCCTTCGCTCGCGATTGATGACAATGAGACACTGGCCACCTCCTTTCGACTGCTGAACAGGAAGGTCAGGCTAGGACCGGTCGCAGCCTGTCGTAAAGGCCGCTCCCGCCATCGTGATCAGGCGGGCTGCGCCTGGGGCGCCAGGCCCTGCATGACCATGCGGTTGATGTCGATCAGGGTCTCGAAATCACCGTCGCCGCGCATCACCGCCGAGCTGTGCCGCCCGATGAACAGATCCAGAGAAATGATCTGCGCCCGCAGCGCCTGCGGCATGGCGTTGGACGGCTCGCTGCACGAGGTGGACAGGGTCGACCACAGCCGACGGTTCCAGTCGATCGCGTCGATCCGGGTGGTGATGTCCGACTTGTCGACCGTGGACGCGTGCATCAGGGCGCGGGTCACCTGGCCGAACAGCCGGTATTCCATTTCGCGCGGTGATTCAGCCCGCGTCGCCGCCGTCTTGTACGCTTGAAGCGACATTGCCGAGCCTTTGGTCTTCGTAATCGACGATCTTACGGGCGCCCATCAGGGCCTTGTAGTACTGCCGCGCCAGCACGTGCTTGGAGCAGGCGACGCATTCCGACAGGATTTCGGGGTTGCGGATCGCCCCCATGAACTCCGTCAGGCGCAGAGCGAATTCATCATAGAATTTCGCCGCCTCACCCTCGTCCAGATACATCATCATGACCGGGAAATAGATGCGGCGCGCGGGCGTGGTCGCCTCTTCGGGCTGCATGATGTCCTTTTCGCGCAAGACGCTGGCCTTGTTCTGCAGGACCAGGACGCCGCGCCGGTCGCCGTTCTGGACGACGGCGCCGTTCAGGACGAATTTCTCGCCGGGCTTGAGCGATAATTTCAGCGGCAAAGGGAATCTCCGTGACGCGCCCCAACCTGAACGGTCGGCGGCTGAGGAACTGTAAAGCGTCGTGGTTAACCATCTCTTCCACTTCTCTCCGGCGGCAGCCGCGAGCTGACGCGGAACGCCGCGCCGACCTGGGCCGTTGTCCTGAGGAACAGGGAGGTAGAGGCCGTGGCGCATACGGACATCGATTTCGACCCTCAGGATCAGGCCGAGATCTATGACGAGACCCATATCGACGACGAAGGCGACGGCGATCTCTCGCTGGATGAAGCCGACGACGTGCTGGACGTCACCCAGGCCGACGGCGACGCCGACGACGAACCGTTCGACGAGGAGGATCAGGATCTGGACGCTGCGCTGGCGCTTGAGGGCATCGAAGCGGAGGCGGACGCCTTGCTGGGCGTGGACCCTCCCCGGGTCAGCGAGATCGACGCCGACGGCGAGGTCGGCTCCGGCCCGGACGAGGTCGAACTGGTCTACGCCGGCCTGATGCGCAACCAGCGCGGCGCCCAGGCCAGCGCCGCCCACTGGGAGGCGAAGCGCCTGTCCGACGACGACATCGAGGACCTGGGCTATGGCCCTGATACTGAGGAGAGAGCATGAGCGACCATCGCCCGACCAAGGCCCATGAAGACGCCGACCCCAACACCCCGCCCGCCAAGAAGGCCCCCCGCGAGGAAGGCAAGCCCGACCAGTTGAAGGACAAGGAAAAGGAAGCGGAGAACCGCCAGGAAGCCCTAATCGACGAGGGCGTCGAGGAAACCTTCCCCGCCAGCGACCCGGTTTCGGCCAAGCGCATCACCTGACCTTCGTGGCGGCCTGTTCAGGCGCGTCCTGATAAGCTACCTGCTCATTTCACCCGATTGGAGCAGGTTGTTCATGAGCCGGTTCGAAGGCACGTCCAACTACATCGCCACCGACGACCTGAAGGTCGCCGTCAATGCCGCGGTGGCGCTGGAGCGCCCCCTGCTGATCAAGGGCGAGCCGGGCACCGGCAAGACGGTCCTGGCCTATGAACTGGCTCGGGCGCTGAACGCGCCCCTGATCACCTGGCACGTCAAGTCGACGACCAAGGCCCATAACGGCCTCTATGAATACGACGCCGTCAGCCGCTTGCGCGACAGCCAGCTGGGCGACGAGCGGGTCCACGACGTCCGCAACTACCTGAAGAAGGGCAAGCTGTGGGAGGCCTTCACCGCCCCGGTCCGCCCCGTCCTGCTGATCGACGAGATCGACAAGGCCGACATCGAGTTCCCCAACGACCTGCTGCAGGAACTCGACCGGATGGAGTTCTACGTCCAGGAAACGGATGAGACGATCCGCGCCGAGATCCGCCCAGTGGTCGTCATCACCTCGAACAACGAGAAGGAACTGCCGGACGCCTTCCTGCGCCGCTGCTTCTTCCACTACATCCGCTTCCCTGACGCCGAGACCATGCAGGACATCGTCGAGGTCCATTTCCCCGGCATCAAGCCGCGCCTGGTCGCCGAGGCGCTGCGGACCTTTTACGAAATCCGCGACACGCCGGGCCTGAAGAAGAAGCCCTCGACCTCGGAGCTTCTGGACTGGCTGAAGCTGTTGCTGGTCGAAGACGTTTCGCCCGAGACCCTGCGCGAGAAGACGCCGGGCAAGCTGATCCCGCCCCTGCACGGCGCCCTGCTGAAGAACGAGCAGGACGTGCATCTGTTCGAACGCCTGGCCTTCCTGAACCGTCGCGAAGGCGGCCGCCCCGGCTCCTGAAGCCGCCGCGCTTCCGCCCCCGTCGATTACCGCGATTTCACTGGAATAGCCGCGCCTTGCGCGCACAATCGGACCTGAACAGGAGCCGACCATGCATCATCTCCTCTGGCCCGCCTGCGCCTTGGCGCTCATGACCGCCGCCTGCGACAACGCCGGCACGGTGCGCATCACCTCGACCACGTCCGGCAAGGAAGCGGGCGTGCTCAAGGTCGTCGACACCCTGCAATGCCCGCAGACCCAGGGCGTGCTGACCCGCAAGGGCTCTGCCCAGGCTGACGGGACCGCCTGCGTCTACAGCGGCCCGCGCGGCTCCGAGGTCACTCTGCATCTGGTTTCGCTGAACGGGGGATCGGTCCAGGACGCGCTGAAGAAGTTCGAAGACCGCCTGTCGGCCGATCTGCCGGAAGCCCTGGCGGAAGCCCGCGCCGACGAAGACCGCGCGCGCGCCGAGGCTGCCAGGGCCGAAGCCGACGCCGCCCGGGCAGAGGCAGAAGCCGAGCGCGCGGGCGCCGACGCCGAACGCGCGGCGGCCAAGGCCGAAACCGAGGCCGAAGCCGCTGCGGACTCGGCCCACATCAGCGCGCCCGGCATGCGCATCGACGCCCGCGGCGACAAGGCCACCGTCCGCCTGCCCGGGATGCACATCGACGCCGACGGCGACCGCGCCACCATCAAGATCGGCGGCATCACCATTCGCGCCGACGACCGGAACAGCCAGGTCAACGTCCGCTCCAGGTCAGGCTCGAGCTCGGACGCCGACACCGTGACAATCGACGCCGGCGACGGCGCCGCCCGCATCCGCACCAGTTCCCCGGGCGAAGCCGTCCGCGCCACCTTCATGATGACCGCCGACCAGTCCTCGACCACAGGCTGGCGCGTCGTCGGCTATGAGGCGCGCGGCCCGTCGGGCGGCCCCATCGTCGTCGCCACCGTGCGCGGCAAGGATCGCAACGAAAACCGCGTGTTCGAGGCCGCCAAGGCCCTGGTGACGCTCAACGTCGGGGATTAACCCCCACGAATCGCAACGCTTGGCCTTGATCGGGCGTTCGGGATGCGTCACCTCACCTGCCCCATGCGCAGGATCCCGAACTTGGCCGAAGAACACGAAGACCTGGCGCCCAAGCCCAAGCCCAGAGCCCCCAAGCCCCCGCGCGCCTGGCAGCGGATGCTGTCGGGCCGCCGCCTCGATCTGCTCGATCCCTCGCCGTTCGACATCGAGATCGAGGACATCGCCCACGGCCTGGCCCGTGTCGCCCGCTGGAACGGCCAGACGATCGGCGAGCACGCCTTCTCGGTCGCCCAGCACTCGCTGGTGGTCGAGGAGATCGCCGCCCACATCCGCCCGGGGCTGGAGCCGAAATGGCGCCTGGCCGCCCTGCTGCACGACGCCTCGGAATATGTGATCGGCGACATGATCTCGCCGTTCAAGTCGGCCCTCGGCGCCGGCTACAAGGACTTCGAGGCGCGTCTGGAAGCCGCCATCCACGTCCGCTTCCAGCTCCCGCCCAAGACGCCTCAGACCATCAAGACCCTGATCAAGAAGGCCGACCGCGCCTGCGCCTTCTATGAGGCGACGCAACTGGCCGGTTTCAACCGCCGCGAGTCGCTGCAGATCTTCGGCGCCCCGCCCGCCGGCTATGACCTGATCATCGACCCCCTGCCCGCCTCGGTGGCGCAGCAACGCTATCTGGACCGCTACCGCGTTCTGGCCGAAGCTGTCGGCATCCTGCCCGGCGCCGACGCCTGGCACACGGAATAGGGACTGCATGACGCAGGCGGGGGCGCTTCAGGGTCACGAACAGGGCGTGCGGATCGGCCTGTCGGCCGTGGTCATCGCCCTGCGCGCGGGTCAGGCCGTCGTCCTGACCACCCATGCCGCCGACGGGGCCCCGGCCCTGCCCTTCGGCCCCTTCGATCCGGCGCGTGACCGCACCTTCGAACTGGCCCTGCGCGCCTTCGTCACCGCGCAGACCGGCTTTCCGCTCGGCTTCGTCGAACAACTCTATACCTTCGGCGATGCGGGCCGCGCCTCGCCGCGCGCCACGCCCGGCCCTGAACGCGCCCGCGAGGTCTCGGTCGGCTATCTGGCCCTGACCGCCGACGCCCCAGAGGCCCCCGGCCTGGACGCCGCCTGGACCCCCGTCTTCGACATCTTCCCGTGGGAGGACTGGCGCGACGGCCCGCCCGCCGTGATGGCGACGCTGACGCCCGCACTGCGCGCCTGGGCCGACGGCGACGCGCGCCGCCTGGGCCGCGCCGAGACCCTGTTCGCCCTGACGCCCGAGCGCCGTTGGAACGAGGAACGGGTGCTGGAGCGCTACGAGTTGCTCTATGAGGCCGGCCTGGTCGCCGAATCCGCCCGCGACCACGACCGCCCCCCGCCGTCGGCTCTGCCCGATCTGCCGATGGCCTCCGACCACCGCCGCATCGTCGCCACCGCCCTGGGCCGCCTGCGCTCCAAGCTGAAGTACCGCCCGGTCCTGTTCGACCTGACGCCTGACACCTTCACGCTTTCCGCCTTGCAGGCGGCGGCCGAGGCCGTGGCGGGGCTTTCCCTGCACAAGCAGAACTTCCGTCGCGGCGTCGAACGCGCCGGTCTGGTTCAGGCCACAGGGGTCTTTTCCAGCGATACCGGCGGTCGTCCGGCCGAGCTTTTCCGCTTCGTCGGCGCCGATCCCTTGGGCGGTCCCGCGCCTGGCCTGACCCTGCCCGGACAGCGCTGAAAATTTTATCGAATTTCTTCGCTGGAATCGCTTGCGGCCCGCGCCGCCTTTGACTAGAGAAGCCCCTCGCTCGACCAAGCGAATATCGGCCCCGCGGAGAGGTGGCAGAGTGGTCGAATGTACCGCACTCGAAATGCGGCGTACGTGGAAGCGTACCGTGGGTTCGAATCCCACCCTCTCCGCCACGCCGTCAGTCGCTGACTGACGGTTCGCTGTTTCACAAAAAATTACCCCGACATTACCGCAGGCTGCACGGAAGCAGAGACGATTCTGGCGTCTCCGCCGCGACTGAACACGCCTGTTCAGCGGCCATTATCGCGCCCTGTCTCCGTTTGCCGATGGTCGGTTGGGTTTCCCCGGAAAGAGGCGCGTTGCCTGTTTACAGGGAAATACAGGGAATCGCTTCAGCTCTCGTGGTCGCCGCAACGAAAGAACCGCCGCGCAAACCCAAGTGCGGCGGGCTACAGCAGATATCCTAGGCCTCGAATTCCCGCGGCAGGAACAGGGAATTCAAAACGGCGTATCAGGGAAAAATATCAGGGGAACAGGGAACGCCCTCGCCCTAAACAGGGATCGAGGGCGTCAAACGCATCAGGCGCGATAGAGCCGCCGCTGCGCATCCCAATCGAGCGGAACGTCCAGGGTCATCACCTTCTGCAAGGTCAGGCCTTCAGGCTGGTCGCCATCAAGGATGGCCTGCTTCAGATCAGGTGCCAGGAAGGCGGTTCGGATCAGGCGAGCGGCGTAAGCGGCCTTTACCCCCTCGGCTTTCGCGATGCTCTCAAGGCTTTCGGCTTCGCCGGCCAACAGCTTGCGTTTCCAGGATTCCGCGCGGATCAGGGCCGAGCTCAGAGCTGGATCCACCGCCGCCTTGTGCAAAGGGGACTGACCCTGAGGGCCGACGGCGATCTTGCTCCCGCCCCGTCTCTGAATGCGCATCGGGATCCGGATCACGACCCCATCCTCTCTCCGCTCAAGCTGCTCCAGGATCAGGCGCTCACGCCCCTGGAGATCGCGTGTCGCCAGATCGAGCCTCTCAGCATCAAGCGCGACCGTCAGGGCGTCGGCGCCGACCTCCACCCGATCGATCAGATCGCGGACGCGAGACCAATCCGGCGCAAGGTCGATTGGTCGGCAGAGCCCCAAGCTCTGAAGGTGGTCAGCGACGGCCTGTTCCACGATCGGCGCTGACACCCGCGGACACGCGCCCGCCTTATCTGGCGCGCCTGACTGGATCGCGGTCGAAACATAATAGCGGTAGGTAGCGCCGTTCTTGCGCGAGCAACTGACGGGGGACATGCGGTTGCCAGCGCTGTCGTAGATCAAGCCCGTCAGGGGCGCGCCCGTATGTGGGCGGCGCGGCTGCCCCTTAGCTCGTGGCCGACGCTGCTTCTCGCCGAGCTTGGCCTGGACCGCGTCGAACAGGTCGCGATCGACGATGGCCGGATGCTGACCTGGGTAATGGGCGCCGTTGTGGGGGATCTCGCCGATGTAGATGCGGTTGCGCAGAATATGGAACAACGCCCCCCGTTCGATGGGCACGCCGCCTCGCACCCCGCCGGTCTTGCTGACGGTGCGCTTCGACAGAACGCCCTGGTCGGCCAGTTCACGGCACAGCAGGTGCACCGAGCCCAGCTCCCGGTAGCGGTGGTAGATGCCGCGCACGGTTTCCGCCTCGGCAGGATTGATGACGAGCGTGCGGCCGTCCGGATCGTAGCCGAGCGGCACCCCGCCGCCCATCCACATGCCCAGCTTCTTGCTCGCCGCGATCTTGTCGCGGATGCGCTCGCCCGTGACCTCGCGCTCGAACTGAGCAAAGGACAGCAACACGTTCAGGGTCAATCGCCCCATAGAGGTGGTGGTGTTGAAGGCCTGGGTCACGCTGACGAAGCTGGCCCCAGCCTTGTCCAGGACGTCCACGATCCGAGAGAAGTCGGTCAGCGCCCGCGTCAGCCGGTCGACCTTATAGACCACGACCACGTCGATCCGACCCGCCTCGATCTCCGCCATCAGCCGCTTCAACGCCGGCCGCTCCATATTGCCGCCGCTGAACCCACCGTCGTCATAGACCTCAGGCAGAAGGGTCCAGCCTTCGCCGGCCTGGGACAGGATGTAGGCGGCGCAGGCGTCGCGCTGGGCGTGCAGCGAATTGTAGTCCTGCTCCAGCCCCTCTTCGGTGCTCTTGCGGGTGTAGATGGCGCAGCGGATCGGACGGGTGGGCGTCTTCATGCGGCTTCGCCCTCTCGCAGACCAAAGAACCGAGGTCCGTTCCAACGCACGCCTGTGATCAAGCGCGCGACCTTGGAGAGGCTGGCGTGCTTCTGGCCATTCCAGATGTAGCCGTCGGCGGCCACCTCGACCTGGTGGCGCTCACCCTGCCATTCCCGCACCAGGGTCGAACCCGGCTTGAAGGTCGTTGTCCGCACCTTGGGTTTGCATCCGGTGCGATGCTGGGCGGCGACCTTGGCCAGCCGCCGATCCAACACTGCATCCCGGCCCGCACCCGCCATCTGAAGCTGTTCCGCCAGCGCCCGGCGCAGGATGTCGCGCGAGCGGATCGGGGGCGGCTCGCCGAGCCGCTCCCTCCAGACCGACCTCAAACCGTCCACGCCCATGTCCTGGATCGTCGCCAGCTGTTGCGCCAGATCGGCGGTCATGCCTGCGGCTCCGCCGGAATGATGCGCCAGATGCGGCCCGCTTCCGATTTCTCGCTTCGGACCGCATGGCCCTTCTTGCGCAGGGCGCCGGCCAGAGCGCCGCGGACCGAATGCGCCTGCCAGCCGGTGGCCGCCATCATGGCCGGCATGCCCACCCCATCGGCCTGTTGCAGCAGGGCGATCAAACGATCGAGTTTGGAGGTCGGTGCAGCCACCGCAGCGATAGCGGACGTCTTGGACGATGACATAAGAGTTCCCTCAGGTTTGCCGGCGCGGCTTGCGCCCTACTAACCTGAGCCCGGAAGGCCGGGCGGGAACGGGATCACTACCGCTTCCAATGCAGCGCAAGTCCAGACGCTTGTGGGAATATTCGAAGCGTCGCCTTGCGGGACTTAAACCCGCTGCCTAGCTGCACAGCATCAGGCCGTTCTCGAAGCCTTGACCATAGATGCCGGGCAGGCCGTGTTCCTAGCCATCGCCATCGCTTCCCCCTTAATCCCATCAAAGGATCCCGTGCCCGCACGACCGCGGGCGCGCGCCTAACTTCAGGAGATCATCATGTCCTCGGGCTACGGCCACGCGACCGATATCGCGCCCTCGCTTCCCCCAACCCTCGCCTTGGCGATTGAGAACAGGCCGATCGTCGACCTGGCGCCCCTGTCGCGCAAACTGCGCATCCATAAGAAGAGCGCCATCACGGCCCTGTCCGGCGCCATTCGACACTTCGGTTTCCTCGTCCCGGTCCTGATCAACGCCGAGGACAAGATCATCTCCGGCTACGGTCGGGTCGAAGCGGCCCGCCAGCTCGGCATGACCGACGTCCCCTGCATCCGCGTCAGCCATCTGGACGACGACGCCCTGCGCGTCTTCGCTATCGCCGAGAACCAACTGGGTCAGTTGGCCGGTTGGGACGCCGAGACCCTGAAGATCGAGCTGCAGGAGCTGTCGAACCTAGATCTCGGCTTCAGCCTGGAGGTCACCGGCTTCTCCCCCGCCAAGATCGACGCCATCATTCTCGGCGGCGACAGCAACCGCGACGACCATGGCGATCGCTTGCCGGGTCTGCCCGACACCCCGGTCAGTCAGGTCAGCGACCTTTGGCTGCTCGGGGATCATCGGTTGCTGTGCGCCGACGCCACCGATCCCCAGAGCTTTGCCTTGCTGTTGGAAGGCGAGAAGGTTCGGGTCGTGGTCACCGACCCACCCTACAATGTCGCCGTGGCCGGCCATGTCACCAGCGGCGGCAAACACGGCGAGTTCGTCATGGCGTCCGGCGAGATGAGCGACGACGAGTTCACCAGCTTCAGCACCCAGGTGCAGATGCGCATCGCCGAGACCCTGATGGACGGCGGCCTCTGCTACTACTGCATGGACTGGCGACACATGAGCCACACGCTCACGGCCGCTGCAGCCGCCAAGCTGGACCTGCTCAACCTGATCGTCTGGGACAAGACCGCCGGCGGCATGGGCAGCTTCTATCGCTCGCGCCACGAGCTTATCTTCCTCTTCCGCAAGGCCGGCGCGCCCCACCTCAACCGGGTGGAATTGGGCGTCCATGGACGCAACCGCGCCAACGTCTGGACCTATGAAGGCGTCAACGGCTTCGGGGCCGCCAAGGCCAAAGCCCGGGAGATGCATCCCACGGTCAAACCCCTCGCCTTGATCCGCGACGCTATCCTCGACAGTTCGGCGCGAGGCGACGTCGTCCTGGACCTGTTCAGCGGAAGCGGCACCACCTTGATCGCTGCCGAACAGTGTAAACGGCGCGGGCGCGCCACAGAACTGGACCCCCAGTATGTGGATGTCGGCGTCATCCGTTGGCAGGAGTTCACGGGCCGAGAGGCCCGCCTGGCCTCTACCGGCCAGACCTTCCGCCAGGTCCGCGCGGAACGGCTGAAAGCGACTTCAGCTCCACCCGCAGTCGCGTCGCCCGTCATCACCCTGCCCGCTGCGCGTGTGCGCACGCGTGCGACCGCTTGAGGGGGATGATCCATGTCCAAACCTCCCAAGTCACCACGCCACTATGAGGTCGGCTACGGCCGACCTCCGCAGGCGGCCCAGTTCAAGCCAGGCCAGTCCGGCAACCCCAAGGGCCGTCCCAAAGGCTCTAAAAACTTCCTCACCCTGTTCCGTGAAGAACTGGACCGTCCCGTTCCCGTCACTCAGAACGGTCGGACGCGGATGATGTCCAAGGCTCGGGTCGCGGTCATCCAGCAGGTCGACAAAGCCGCCAAGGGCGACGCCAAGGCTTTCGCCGCCTTGATGAAATACGCCCAAGAGGATGCGGCGGCTGTCGCCAGTCAGCAGGCATCGTCACCAACTAGCGAACTTCAGCCGGCCGAGTACGACGAGATCATCGCCCGCTACATCGCGGATCTCAGCGAAGGGAGGGCGGCATGACCCTTCCCTTGCCGGCGGACGCCATGGTCCACGCCCTCGCGCGACGGGACTTCAGCGTCTTTCTGGACCTGGTCTTCCCAACCCTCAACCCAGGCACGCCCCTCGCCCGTGGTTGGTACCTCTCGGCCATGGCGCGGGCGCTAGAGGACATAGCCGACGGTTCTAACCGCCGCCTTCAGATCACCGTACCGCCGCGGCATTTGAAGTCGGTGATGACGACCGTGGCCTTCCCCGCCTGGCTGCTGGGACGCCGCCCAGAGACGCGGATTATCTGCGCCAGCTACGGTCAGGATCTCTCGGCAGCCCTGTCACGCAACTTCCGCAAGGTGATCAACTCGGCCTGGTACGCGCAGGTCTTTCCCGAGACCGCCCGCTCCATCGTCCGCGACACCGAAGCGGACCTGGCCACGCGCCAGGGCGGCTATCGCTACGCCACCGCGGTCGGCGGCACGGTGACCGGCCTGGGCGCCGACCTGATCATCATCGACGACCTGATGAAGGCCCAGGACGCCGCCTTCCCTGAGGCCCGCTCCAAGGCCCAAAGGTTCGTCGACGAGACCCTCCTCAGCCGTCTGGACGATAAGCGGACCGGCGCCATCGTCGCCATTCAGCAGCGCCTGCATGAGGACGACGTATCGGCCCACCTTTCGGCCAAAGGCGGCTTTCGCCATCTGGACCTGCCGGCCATCGCCGTCCGAGATGAGCTCATCCCGCTCACCCATGGTCGCAGCCATGCACGGCGGATCGGAGACGTGCTCAACCCGGCCCGGGAATCCCGCGAGGTGCTGGAGCGGATCCGTGCGGAAATGGGCGGTCGCGCCTTCGAGGCCCAGTACCAGCAGAACCCAACCCCGACCGAAGGCGACTACGTCCGCTGGGACCGGATCCAGTTCTACAATGATCGCCCAGAGCGTCACGGTCTGCATAAGGTCGTGCACAGTTGGGATCCAGCGGCGTCCACTGACCCGTCCGCTGACTATTCCGTCGGTACGGTCTGGGGCCATGACGGCGCCAGCTGGCTGTTGCTCGACGTCATCCGCGTCCGACTGGCCTATGCCGACCTCCTGGATCGGGTCCGCTCGGAGCGGAAGCGCTGGCGCGCCGACGTCATCCTGGTCGAGAAATCCTCGCTAGGCCCCGCCCTCCTGGAAGACCTCGGGCGGGATATGCGCTGCATAGGCGACCCAGCCCACCACGCCCCATCCTGCATGCGGCTCGGAGCGGACGCCCGGCTGCCGAAGGCGGAACGCCTCTACAGTTCGGTAGAGCGGCTTTACTCGGGGTTCGCCAAACTGCCCCGGGACACGCCCTGGCTGGAGGATTTGCGACGCGAAATGCTGACCTTCCCCAACGCCAAGCACGACGACCAGGTGGACAGCGTCAGCCAATTCCTCAACTGGGCCATCGGTCGCGGTGGGCGGAACACGCTCCGTGGTCATGCGCGTCGCGACGGACCCAGGCCAGCATGAATGAGAACAGCGGCGTCCTCCGGACGCCGCTGTCGCAGTTGTAGCAGGTCTTTTAAACGCAGAGTTCGTTCCAGGCTTTGGCGAACTCCCCAGCCGGCGTCGTCTCCTCGAGGTAGGGACCGAAGATCTCGCCGGACGCGATGTACTTCTGGTAGCCGGTGTGGCCCCCAAAGCCGTTCTTGGCGTTGACCTCGCCGCATACGACGGGCGTACGCCCCTGGTAGGCGTTGAAGCGGCTATTGCGGAAGCGAACCGAACCCGGGTCCTTCATATGGCCCTTTACGGAGCGCTCGGTCGCGGAGATCCAGAGCTGCTGCTGAGTCGTGTCATTGATCTTGGCTGCGCCGCCTTCCATCGCAGACGCGGTCGCCTCCAACTCTCGTTCACGGGCGCGGGCCAGCTTCTCGGCTTCCTTGGCCCGGTTCTCGGCCGTCTTGATCTCGGCCTCCGCTGCAGCCTTCCGGGTCGCCTCCGCGACCTTCAATCTGGCCTTTTCGACATCAGCGTTGTTCAACGGACATTCGCGCAATTCGTCGGCTTCCGCGCAAACCCGGACGCGTTCAGCCCATTCCGCTTCGGGAATGCCAGAAGGCCGCTTGACCGGCATGGCGTTCACGAAACCTCCCACAAAGAGGCCTGCCGCCATCAGCAGCCCCGCCTGCCAGCGTTTCTGGATGAACCAGAACGGTTTCACCAGCATCGCTAGTCCCAACAACACGACCAAGACCGACACAAATCCGACGGCCGAAACCAAGGCTTCCATATGCCCCCCAACTGAATGAAACGACGGCGTCTCGCCGTCCTGCAGAAGCCCAGGGCATGCTGTGAGGAAGAGGTCTTTCACCCAATCCGTTACGCAGACCATGAGTCTCATCACATGCCGCTGGTCGCTCGAATGGTCTGCTCAAGTCAACCTGAAATGAGACTCATCGTCTGTCGCCCGATCGGCTGCATCCGCCTCATCTACGGCCATGGACGTCCGCCGCAAACTCGGAGCCCGCGTGCAGCGGTTGAGACAGGCTCAGGGCCTGTCTCAGGAGGAGCTGGCGGACCGGGCCGACCTGCACCGCACCTATGTGTCCGGCGTCGAGCGTGGCGTGCGCAATCCCACGGTGACGGTGCTGGAAAAGCTAGCGCAGGGACTACAAACCTCCCTGCCCGACTTGGTCAGCTTCGAATAGAGCGGACAACCGAACGACGCTCCAGGACCTCCATCGCCGCGGCCAGCTTCTGAAAGTCCTCTGCGTAGCCCTTTAGCACAGACCCCGCTTCGGATAGCGTCAACAGGCTCGTATCGGTGCTCAGAATATGGGCATGGTCCAGAATGGCCGAAGCCATGACCCCGAGGCGCAGCTTGGCCTCCAGGGCGTCGTCGGGATCCAGCATGGGGTCTCGGTCAAGTTCATCGCGCGTCATGCCCACGACTACCGCTCGCGTCGCGCTGGAAGTCCAGAGGAAGCGCGCAGGTCGCAAATGCGCCACGAGCGGCCATGCAGACCACGCCGCAAACGCGACATTGCGCGGATGGGCCGAAGGTCTGCATTCGGACGCGGTGCCAAAGGCGCGAACCGACCCGTTGCGGACATCTTGTCTTCATGATGCTGATTTGCGACGCTTTCCATCCATCTGTGTAACCAAGGCGCGCTTTCCGATGTGGAGTAAGATTTTCGGCATAGGCCCCAGGGGTCCCGCCGCTCGGGTGTCGGTGGAAGATGCACTTGCAAAAATCGAGGACCAGGCGACCGAGTCTTTAGGCCAGCTTGTCACGGATCAGGAAGCGGGATGGCGGTTCATCTTGGCTGAGTTTGCTCGCCAGCAGAGTTTCGGCGAAGCCGCAAAAAGGCTCTTGGCTCTTTTCCCTTTCCAGCCCGACCCGGTCGAAGTCGCTTGGGCAGCGGCGCAAAGCGATCCTGGTGCGCTCCGATATCTTCGAGATCAGGTGCAGCCAACGATCTCGCAGCAGTTCGGCGAGCCGACTTCGCAGCTTCTGATCACCAAGATTTTTCTAAACTACTGCCTAAGCCAAAATGGCTTCCTAAGTGCCGGTCGTTTCAAGACGGCATTGGCTTGTTACGAGCGATGCATGATTGGTGGAGAGATCGCTGAAGGCAAACGCTGGGGCGGCATCATTCGTGCTATGGGTGGCGTAGAGCCTGGCCTTTGGATCGGCCAAAGATGGCTTTCAAAAGCCCCAACGAACTCACAGGAACTTGAGGGCCTGACTGAACTTGTCGCGAGCGATCTCGCCCAGTCATTGCCTACCGAACAAGACGTCTACTGGTTTGTCGTCGAGGAATACGATAGAATTCTCGAACGTGGCGAAACTCTGCCGGTACTCTATGAAAATTTCCTACTGCATCCGATAGAGCACCAAGGCCGTCGATCCGAGAAATCATACGTTGGGCATCCCAACGCCGGCGTGACGTATCTCGACAAATTTGTCAGCCCAGCTCTCGGTGCCAACTATGACAGCAAAACAGCCGCCATCATTCGTGCAGGAATCTATACCCGCTTCAGAGAGGTTCTGAAGTCAGACGTTGATCGATTGAGAATCAAATACGCTCAACACTACCGACAGAACTGCTTGAAAGAGGGTGCCGCAAACAACGCGGCACGCTGGCAAGCCGTCGTGGACTCGATAGCCCCGGCTTAGAAACACGCAGTATGCGGGTCGCGTCGGACTTCGCCATCGCCCCGACTGGGCTGGGATTAGCTATGCTGCCCCTCACCCGCACCGGCGTCCGCTAACCACCCCATACCGACGCTTGGAGGGCCCGCTGTCGGCTGATCCCCAAAAACCAAGAGAGATGACTGTTCGGCGCCAATTGCGGACTCCGCCGCACCTCCAAGAAGGCGACATTCAGCGCACTGAGGCCAAAAGGCTCATGGCCATCGGCCAGGCCGATGTCGACGCGGTACTGGCGGTGCTCGCCAAGTCTCGCTGACACCCGATTCCAGGACAACGCGGCAGGCTAGACCCCCATTCGACGGATGAACGACTTCTGCGGCCTGTTACGCACCATGTCGTTCCACTTGAGGCTCTTGGCCGCCGGACGGGCCTTGCCTTCGGCGGTGAAGACGTCGACCTCAGCATAGGTGTCGCGCAGCTGTATCACCGCGTCGGCGACCATCTCGAAGGTCAGCGGCGTCTCGTTGCAATGCGCCCGGAAGAGGTCGCCGAGCGTGACCGGCACGCTCGCATCCTGCGCGTCGTCCCGGATCATCCGAGGCAACTGATTGATCGCCGCAGCTAGTGAATCCTTGCGGGCGTCCACCCCGAAGTCGAACTCAAGCCTAATCTGCTTAGGATCGACACTAGGGTCATAGCCGAGCGCGTTGAAGCCGGCGTCGCCAGGATGGGAGAAAAGATTGCTCATGTCCCAGTGGAGCCGAGCCATTTCGTCCCGGGCCCGCTCATGCTTGGACAGGTGGAGCAACCAATAGGAGCGCCGGCTGTCGGCTGATCTGATGAAGAAGGGCGTGTAGTATTTTGCGCCCGTGCTGCCAATGATGTGCTTGTAAAGAAAGCCTTGAATGAGGCGTCGTTGATCCTGTTCGGACTTGAGCGCCTTGATCGCTTCGCCCATTGCCGGATCGAGTTCGATCGCGCGGCCGCCGGACGTCCGCGCCGTCTGGTCCGAAAAGTAGTCGATCAGCGAGTCGACCGAGAAAGTGAGCAGCACCTCGGGATTGCGGAGGCAGGCGAAGATCTGCCGGATGGTCGCGAACGAGACGGCGCTCCAGCCGTACTGGTCCAGCAGGAACAGCGCCCGGTGGCTTGATCCGCGATCCTTGATCCTCTGGATGACTTCGGCAGCCTTTTCCTCGAACAGACCGGTGGAGACCGAAATCGAAGCTCCGACTTCGCCGCTGAATTCCGATTTCATGAGCTCATACTGCAGGAACTCAATATGCTCGGGCTGCTTGTCGATGAAGAAGAACTGCGACTTCATCTGAAAGCCGTTCTGGCGCGTGAGCGTCAGACCAGCCTCGGCCGCCTTTACCGCGCGAAGCACCCTCAGCGGGGACCCCGGAACGATGACCGAACCGTTCTGGTAGGCGCCGCCGCCGCAAAAGCCATCGACGATCGTCAGGTTCAATTCCCGTCGGCGGGGATTGGACGATAGGATCTTGATGTAACTGTCGATGTAGGTGGCGAAGACGTCGTGTTTGGCGATGCTGTGCGCGCCGATCTTCGGCAGCCGCTCACCCACCTTCCACGCATAATGCTTGGTGACCATGTCGTCCGACTATCCCCCGCCGGGCGGCGTCGCAAACGACCTGGGCCTCAGATCGCTTCCGGCGTCGCAGGCATCTCGTTCCAGGTCCTTCCGCGGTATTCGCGGCCATTGGCTTTCTTGGAGCGTTTCTTGTTGTCCTTGCCCCAAGTGCCCCACTGCTTGAAGAAGAAGGCTGTATCATAGGTATCGCATTGCGCGTAAATCTCGTCGATCCAATCTTCGCGGATCGGACGCGCGTTTAGACCGCTCTCGCCGCCGACAATCGCCCAGTGCACGTCCATGAGATTCACGGCCCCCACCGGGCCGATCAGCGGCTCGAACGAGATGAACCGTATGGCGGCCGGCACGGCTCGCAAGTGATCAATCCGGCCAATGACGTCTTCATTCTCGACGCTGGTGCCTAGCCAGACATTTGGCAGCACATCGGGGATCGCGCGCGCCACGACCTCGGCCATGCGCTCGGGCCGCTTGGTGAGGATCTGGTAATTGTGATGCGGGGTCTCGCGCATGACCCGCCACACGTCGACGATGAAGTCCTCGCTCACCGCGTCGTGGAAGAGGTCGCTCATTGAGTTGACGAAGATCTTCCGAGGCTTGCGCCATCCGTAGGGTACTTCGAGCGCCGAACGATCCTCGCGCACCACGCCGTTCCACAGCGCGCGTTTGCCACTCTTGCGGGTCAGACCTTCGTATTTTTCGACGCCCATGGCTTCGAGACGGCGAGCCATCTGCATGGCGTAGCAGTTGGTGCAACCAGCGGTGACGATGGAGCAGCCCGCCACCGGATTCCAAGTGGCGTCAGTCCACTCGATCTGCGTCTCGGCCATGCTTCTAACTCTGCTGCCGCGTCCCCATGACGCGTCGGTTGCGGCCCACCATCCAACGCAAGCGGAAAGACTTCCTTAAACATAACCTTTCCAAGCGAAACGCGGTCACGCCACCATGGCGACCGCTCGCGACAAACCCGGACGCAGGCGGAGCGACCATCAGGCTTGATCAAGAACAGGCCTGCGAGACCTTCTGACAGACTACCCGCGGCGGCTGGCCGGCCTCGATGGTGACCTCGATATCCCTCCCCTGCTCGGTGCCAGTTGCTCACGCTGGCAGCATTCAGGAACACGACATTTATGGTTCAGGCTTAGGGTCGAAATCGACCCTAAGCCTGGCCCACGGCTCGGCTGGGCCGCGTAGCGCCCGATGGAGCGCGCAGCAAGAAGCTTTGCAGCTGAGCGTCGATTACGTAGCTTCTGCGTCTAGACGTCAAAATCCGGCGTCGTGGACCGGCAAACAAGATGACGACCAAGCACCTTGAGCTCTTCCCGAAGCCCTTGCTGGCGGACTTGGTCTCAGGGCGCTGGCTTCCTGTGGTCGGCGCGGGGATGTCGCTGAATGCCAAGATGCCGCCGAAGACAAAGATGCCGCTGTGGCCTCAGCTAGGCGAGACGCTGTCGGGCGACCTTACCGACTTCTCGCCGATGGGTACCTTGGATGCGATCTCGGCCTTCCAGCACGAGTTCGGCCGCTCCAAGCTGATCGAGCGCCTCATCGACATCCTACACATCAAGACCGCCCAGCCCGGTCGCGCCCACGAGGCGTTCTGCGAACTGCCGTTCGACATCGCCTGCACGACTAACTTCGATTTTCTGCTCGAGCGCCAATACGAGCGCGGGCCCAACCACGTCTACACCGTGGTCGACGAAGAGCAGCTTTCCATCAACGGCTCGCCCTCCGGCACACTCCTCCTGAAGCTTCACGGCGACCTTCGTCACCCAAGCCGCTTGGTCGTGACTGAGGAGGACTATGACGGATTCCTGGCGCGCTATCCTCTGATCGCAACCTATCTGGCCAACCTGCTGATCACCCGCACCGCGGTTTTCGTCGGCTACAGCCTTGATGACCCCGACTTCCGGCAGATCTGGAACATCGTTACCAGCAGACTAGGCCGTACGGGGCGCATGGCCTACGCCATCATGGTCGAGGCTGGCGCGTCCGAGATCGCCCGCTACGAGCGGCGCGGCGTCAAGGTCGTTAACCTACCGGGTCCCAAGTCGCGATACGGCGAGACCTTGGCCGAAGCCTTCGAAGAGTTGCATGCCCATTGGCGCGACAACGTTATCTCCGCTAGCAAGGTCACCGAAGAAGAACCGCTGCGCGAGCTCCTCCTCCCCCGCGATGCGCCAACCCGCCTTTGCTTCTTCTCAATCGCTGTCGACCGCCTGTCCCTCTACCGCAGCGAAGTTTTCCCATACGTACAGGCGCTTGGCTTTGTGCCGGTGACGGCCGACGACGTGATTTCGCCAGGCGACAACGTCAACGCGAAGATTGACGCCTTGATCGACCGATCCGCGGTGATGGTAGTCGAGCCGACCACGCAAAGCACCATCGCCGAGCTGCGCATGGCGTTGACGCGCCGCAGCCGCGCGAGCGGCAAGGATCCACGGGCGGCGCTGCGCACCATCGTCGTGCAGCCCGACGTGGCTGGGCGACACATGGACATCGCCGGCGCGCAATATTTTCCCATTCCGGAGGGGCCGCTCGGCGACATCGAAAGGTTCGTTTCAGACCTGACCCAGCTGCTTGCGACCTTCGCTGGAGAACTGGGCCTTGGCCTCGACACCGAGCCAGCGCGGCTCCTCTCGCAGAACGAACCTCGCGCCGCTGTCATTTCGGCCATGACGCTTCTCGAAACGCGCCTCCGGGAACGGTTAAACGACCCAACCTTGTCCATGACGATGTCGAGCCTCCACGCCAGCAACAAGTTCCGCGTCGAGTCGCTTCGCTCGATGCTGGACGCGGCCACTGTGCTAGGCCTGATCCCGGCCCAGGATCGCAAGAAACTCGACGGGTGGATGAGATTGCGAAACGAGGTGGTTCACGGCAGTAAGCCGGTGACCGCTCAGAAGGCGCGAGAGATCGTGGTGGGGGTGGGTGTGATCGTAGAAATGCTTCGCGGCGAGAGCGGAACGACCCAATAGGATCGGCTCATCATCGGCGCCCCGGATTACAGAGTGTCCGAGGCGACGATGCTCTCCCTGACCCAATGACTGCCACGCCAAGTGTCGGGCGGCTACCTCCAGTCAGCGATTCCGATCAACACAGCTCCACGTTGCGGGTCGATCGCACCGACTTTACCCACGAGCGGACCTTCCCAAGGTCACCTAAGAGTCGAGGCTGTGTGAAAACGCCTCCCGATCGAGCGAATTAGGATAGCCTTCCGGGTCAGCAGGAGGTGGGTATGAGCCGCTTCGTTCAGGGCGCC